>NZ_LMKQ01000001.1:3032917-3349376 GCF_001421565.1 Agromyces sp. Leaf222
GTCCAGCGGTCCGGGCGGGGCGACCGCGAACGACGCGAGGGCGTCGTCGCCGCGATACGTGACCGAGGCCGAGAGCCCCTCGACGCCCTCCAGCAGCACGGTTCCGCGCTCCAGCGACACCGAGACCGCGCCCTGCGCCGGCACCTCGACCTTCTTGACGTCACCGTCGACCGTGACGGTCACCGCATCGGCTCCCGATCCGTCCGCGGCCAACTGCAGGGTCGGCGATGGCCCGGCCGCGACGGCGATCACCGCGGCGTCGAGCAGCGGCCGTGCGGCGACGAACCAGGCGAGATCCGCGATCGCTGCGGCATCCGTCGCCTGCTGCTCGTCGTCGTCGGCCGGCGCCGCCACCGTGGCGCGGGCCGCAGCCACCACCGGGCCGTCGGCCTCGACGCGCACGGTGTAGGTTCCGGCCGCGAGGTCGCCGAGCGGGATGTCGCTCACCTTGCCGGGCTGCAGGTCGACGTCGATCGAGTCGCCGGATCCGCCGCCGACCGGCACGATGCTGATCGAGACCTCGACCTGCTCGTCGCCCGGGCTGAAGAGCCGCAGGGCCGCGAACGCGTCGCCCTCCGCGTGGTCCTCGTCGGCGTGCACCCCCGCATCGCCCGAGATCACCACGCCGGGGATCACGAGCTGGTCGGACGGCGGGGCCGTCGGCCCCGTCACCTCGACGCCGGAGGGCGACAGGCCATCGACGACGCTCTGCTCGAGCGACGCGGCGATCGCGCCGCCCGTGCTCGTCACGTGCACCACCGGCGAGGCGAGGTTCGGCGCGAGGCCGGCGAGCGAGAGCACGCGCTGCGTGTGCGGGGGCACCGTGATGCCGATCGCCGAACGGGCCTCGACCGGTCCGGCCTCGCCGACGACGCGCACGTCGACGGTCGCGGCGACGTCGGTCGGGTTCGAGAGCAGCACGAGGCTGCTGCGGCCGACCGTCGTCGACCCGGCCACGAGCCACGACTCCTCGACGGCCTCGGTGCAGGATGCCGCGGCGAACCCGCCGAGCGTCTCGGAGCGCACACTCTGCGACTGCGCGCCCGCGAGCATTCCCGGGTCGACCAGTCCGGCGGCGGCGTCGATCACGAGCGGACCGGAATCCTCGGCCGCCTCGGGGTCATCGGCGAGGGCGAGCCACGACAGCTCGAGGTCGACGTCGTCGGGATCGCTCGCGGTCACGACCGATGCGGTGCCCACCTGCTCGATCCCGGTCGCGTCGGAGGCGTCCTCCCCGATCGCGAGGATCGGGCCGGGGCACACGCGCTGCTGGCTCACCGCTTCGGGCTCCACCACGGTCGACGGCGCCTCGGCGCGGTGCGAGGGCCAGGTGCCGAGGGTCGCGGCGCCCACGACGCCCACCGCGACGGCGGCGGTCGCGACGGCGGCCAGCGACCGCACCCCGACGCGGACGATCCTGCTGCGGTCAACGGGCATCGGGGGCCTCCCCTGCGTCGGGTCGGTCGGTCGGGTCCGCGGATCCGGGTTCGGGCTCGGCGACCGGGGTCGGTGCCGGCTCGCTCTTCGACTTCGACCTCGGGGCTCGCTTCGGCTTCGGTGCGGGCTCCGGTTCAGGATCCGACTCCGGTTCCCGCTCGGGCTCGGGCTCGGCGGGCGGCTCCGAGTCGGATGCCACGAGCTCGGCCTCCGACGAGGGCTCGGCGTCGGTCGCCGAGTCGGGCTCGGGTGAGGACTCGGGTTCGGCGTCCGGCTCGCGCGCGGCCTCGGCATCGGCCGCCGCAGCGGACGCCGCCTCGGCCTTGGCCCTGCGCGTGCGCGGGGCGCGCTCCGGCCGTCGGTCCACCTCGCGTCCGGCGCCCGTGGGGATGGAGAGCAGCAGGGTCACGAGCAGCACGAGCAGCTGCACGGCCGTGATCACGCCGCCCACCCACCCGGTGTCGGTCGGGATGCGGGTTGCCGCGGCATCCGCCTCGGCATCGATGAAGCGCCACAGCGTGCCGAAGTCGGTCTCGCCGACCGGGGTCAGCGCGGCGTTGCCGTCGAGCGCGATGCGCGCACGGTCGGCGGTCGCGGACGCGCTCGTGTCGGACCCCGCTTCGAGCAGCACGAACGAGATGCCGAACTCGCGCACCGCGGCATCCGCATCGAAGCCGCTGCGACTCGCGAGGTTGCCGGCGATGCTCGCGAGCTCGCGCTCGTCCTCGGTCAGCTCGGTGCGCGTCTGCGCGAGCGTCGACTGGTCGTCGAGGGTCTCGCCGAGTCCGTGCACGAGGGTGGCTCGCAGCCCGCCGTCGTCGAGCGCCTGCATGCGCAGGGTCGCGACGCGCGGATCGGCGTCGGCCTCCGCCACGATGTACGCCGGCACCGAGCGCTCGGCGGCCGGCCCGACGATCGCGCCGCCCGTCGCGAGCGAACCCAGCGTCGGCAACACGGCGATGACCGCGCACACGGCGAGCACGGCGAAGACGCCGCCGCGGAAGCGCCGGAGTGCGTCGCCGCTCACCACGACGGCCACGACAACGCCGAGCCAGGCCAGGCTGAGCCCGGCGCCCGCCCACACCGCGACGACCTCGGGACCGGCGATCGCGACCGACACGAGGGTCGCGGCGAACGCGGTCGCGAAACCCGCGAGCACGGTCGCGACGGCGAGCAGCACCGTGCGGATGCCGGGTGCGAAGAACGCGCCGAGCGCGACGAGCGCGAGCGGCACCAGCAGCGCCGAGAGCACGATCATGGTCGTGAGCGCGTCGATGCCCGCCACGGCGGGGATCGACGCGACGGCCTCCGGCCATCCGCCCCAGCCGGCCTGCGGCAGCCCGAGGGCGAGCTCCCACGGGGTCGGGGTCGCGCTCGCGAGCGGGAGGCCGGGGTCGGCGAGCAGGCCGAACGGCGTTCCGCCCGCGAACTGGTCGACGATGAGCGGCAGGGCCAGCGCGAGCGCCGGCGCGGGCAGCCAGGCGAACCTGACCGCCGCCCGACCGCTCGTCGCGAGCGCGACGATCCAGCCGAGCAGCAGGGCCGGCGCCAGGCTCGGCGCTGCGGCGATGACGGCCGCGAAGAGCAGCGACGCGGTCGCGGCCGACGACCACGAGCGCGCCGCGCCGAGCATCGCGTAGGCGAGCCAGCCGAGGAGCACGTGCGCGATGACCGCGCCGGGGCGCCCGTCGGCGAGCGCCGCGAGGAACATGGGCGCGAACACCCAGAGCAGCGCCGCGAGCGCGCGCATCGACCCGCGTTCGGTGAGCCTCGAGGCCGCGAACCACGCACCGAGCGCGGCGGCCGGCAGCGCGAACAGCCAGACTCCGACGAGCGCGAGCGACGGAGCCCAGAACGTGAGCGATCCGAGCACGGCGAGGATGCCGGCGAACGGATCGGCCGCACCCACGAACCCGGCGCCGACGTCGCGCCATCCGTAGGCGGCGTTGCGCCAGAGCTCGCCGAGGCCGTTCGAGAGCGGCAGCAATCCCCCGCCACCGATGCCGCCGGCACCGAGCAGCCAGGAGAAGAGCACGACGGATGCCACGGCCGAGACGAGCAGCACCCACCCGCCGCCCGTGCCGATGAACTGCACGTCGTCGGTTCGGCCGCGTGCGCGGATGCGTCGCGCCTCGGACGCCGCCTCGCGCCGCCGTCGAACCTCGTCGGGTTGGAGCCTGAGGGGCGCGACCGCCGACCACTTGGTCGTGCGGGCCGCGGCGAGCACCCGGCGCGACCTGGCGATCTTCGTGCCGGAGAACATCGTGACGAGCGCGGCGGCGAACTCGCCGGGGATCGCGCCGGGGCGCTTGCCGAGCAGGCTCACGATCGAGCGCAGCAGCGCGAGCGGGAGGAACGTCAGCCAGTGCAGCGGAACGGCCACGGCCGGCGCGTAGGCGAGGCGGCGGTGCAGGGCGGCGCCGCGCGCGAGGCGGTCGCGTCGGCGCCTGGCCGAACCGCGGTCGCGATCGCGGGGCCCGGCGATGCCGTCGCGGGCGAAGCGGATCCGCGCCTCCGGCACGACGACGACCCGGTGCCCCGCGAGCCTGGCGCGCACGCCGAGGTCGAGGCCGTCGTCGACGACGGGCAGTGCGGGGTCGAAGCCGTCGAGCGACTGCCAGATGTGGTGCCGCACGAGGATGCCCGCCGGGTCGACGCCGAGCACGTCGCTGCGATCGTCGTGCTGTCCCTGATCGAGTTCGTCGGCGACGACGGGTGCGCTGCGACCGAAGCGCGTCATGGTGCGGCCGAGGCTCACGAGCTGGTCTGCTGCCTCCCACCGCACGAGCTTCGGGCCCGCCACCGCGACCGAGCGGCCGTTCACGAGGGTGGCGAGGAGCGCGTCGAGGGCGCCGGGCTCGGGTGCGGAGTCCTCGGTCAGCAGCCACAGCGCGTCGGAGTCTTCTGCGGGGGCGTCGAGCACCCGTTCGCCCGACCGCACGGACTCGCCGAACGAGAGGGCCTCGTTCGACTCGACCAGGTGCGTCGCACCGGCCGTCGCCGCGATCTCGCGCGCATCGCCCTCGGGTCGGGTGAGCACGATCACGAGTGCGTCAGGCTCTCGGGACTGCGCACGGACGGCGTTCAACGTGTGCCGAAGACGGTCGCCGCCGTGGCGAGCGACGAGGACGGCGGTGACTCTGGGGAACATCGTGGTCAGCCTAGGCGGCCCTCGGCGCGGCATCCGGAACTCCCCGGGCGCGCCTCGAATCAGTTCGAGGCCGGAAGACGGAATGCGCGCCGCCACCTGATGCAGGTGACGACGCGCATTCGCTCAGACCGTTCTTCGCTCAGACCGTTGCCCGCTCAGACCGCGCGTTTGCGAAGCTTGCGGCGTTCGCGCTCGGACAGCCCGCCCCAGATGCCGAAGCGCTCGTCGTTGCCCAACGCGTACTCGAGGCACTGCGCGCGGACTTCGCAGCCCGTGCAGATCTTCTTCGCGTCGCGAGTCGAGCCGCCCTTCTCGGGGAAGAACGCCTCCGGATCGGTCTGCGCGCACAGTGCGTCGCTCTGCCATGCCAACGGATTGTCGTCGCCGGCCCCCGGACGAACCCCAGGAACGCCGAGCCGAACCGGATCGACGAACCAATCGTCAGGTACTCCAGAACGATATTCAGGATTGCTCATATCGTCTCCCACCCAGTTGTACCGACCACCCAGAGGGTGTGTCTTGAACAATTACACCGGTGTAGTTCGCGAGAGTCAAGTCGCAGATCGTAAACCCTCGATCGAGCGTCGAGGCTTCGACACGCGATCGACACGCCGACGGCGTCACGAGTTGTGATCTGCCCCGGCGCATCGGATGCCGCGGCGGCCCGCCTCAGGCCTCGGTCGCCGCCCGTCGGGCCTCCCAGGCGCTGGTGACCATGTCGGTCAGGGTGTGCCTCATCCGCCAGTCGAGGTCGCGCGCCGCGAGCTCGCCGGATGCGACGATGCGCGCGGGATCGCCGGTGCGTCGCGGGCCGACCTCCGGCACGAAGTCGATGCCGGTCGCCTCGGCCACCGCGGTCATGATCTCGCCGACCGAGACGCCGTCGCCCGAGCCGAGGTTGTAGACGGGTTCGACCTGCTCGCCCGCGTCGAGCCGCTTGGCAGCGACGACGTGCGCCTCGGCCAGGTCGGCGACGTGGATGTAGTCGCGCACGCACGTGCCGTCGGGCGTGGCGTAGTCGGTGCCGTTGATGCGGGGAGTGCGCCCGTCGAGGAGCGCAGCGAAGACGAGCGGGAAGAGGTTGTGCGGGCTCGCGTCGTAGACCTCCGGCGTTCCGGAGCCGACCACGTTGAAGTAGCGCAGGCTCGTGTGCCGCAGGCTCGTGGCCCTCGCCTGATCGGCGATGAGCCATTCGCCGATGAGCTTGGACTCGCCGTAGGGCGACTCGGGGTGCTTCGCGGTGGACTCGGTCACCAGATCGACGTCGGGCGTGCCGTAGACGGCTGCGCTCGACGAGAAGACGATGCGGTCGACGCCGGCGCGTTCCATGGCCGAGAGCAGCGTCGCCGTGCCGGTCACGTTCTGCTCGTAGGTGTGCAGCGGCCGGGTGACCGAGACGCCGGCGTACTTGAAGCCCGCGAGGTGCACGACGCCCTGCACGGCGTGCTCGGTCATGGTCGCCTCGAGCAGTGCACCGTCGAGGATCGAGCCGCGCACCAGCGGGACCCCGGTCGGAACGAACTCCTCCTTGCCGGAGGAGAGGTCGTCGATGACGACCGCGTCGATGCCCTGCGCGTGGAACGCGCGGACGACGTGCGCCCCGATGTATCCGGCGCCTCCGGTGACGAGCCAGCTCATGTCCTGCCTTTCCGGGCGCGCCCGGGCGGCAGGCCTCAGTCGATGCTAACGGGGGTAGTGCGGTACGCGTCGCGCGTTCCGAGGCGGTGGTAGCCGTCGCGGGTCGCCGAGAGGACTGCTCCGGCGACCGCCCAGACGGCCAGCGAGGCGATGATGAGGATCAGGAGAATGGTCATGGCAGGAATTCTCGTCGTTGCCATATCCTGCCGAAAGTGGCAGGGTTGACACAACTCGTTCACTTCCTGCCAAGCGGCTTCCGCCGCGCGGAGTCCACCGAAGTCCGACCGCCGAGGAGGCCCCATGCTCAACTCCATCGCGTGCATCGCGCTGCCCCAGATGGCCCCCTTCGAGTTCGGCGTGGTCTGCGAGGTGTTCGGCATCGACCGCAGCGCACAGGGCGGCCCGACCTTCGACTTCCACGTCGTGGCGGCAGACCCCGGGCCCATCTCCACGAAGATGGGATTCGACGTCGTCGTGCACGAGGACCTCGACTTCGCCTACACCGCCGACCTCGTCGCCGTACCGGCCTCCGTCGTGGGCACCGAGCCCGACGAACGCGTGCTCGACGTCATCCGCCACGCCGTCGCACGCGGCGCCTGGGTGCTCTCCGTCTGCTCCGGCGCGTTCACCCTGGGCCACGCCGGCGTGCTCGCCGGCCGCAGGGCGACCACGCACTGGATGTACACCGACCAGATGGCCGAGATGTTCCCCGACACCGAGGTCGACCCCGACGTGCTCTTCGTGCAGGACGGCAAGATCGTCACCGGTGCGGGCACCGCCGCCGGCATCGACGCCGCGCTGCACATCGTGCGCACCGAACTCGGCGCGAGCGCCGCGAACATCGTCGCCCGGCGCATGGTCGTGCCGCCGCAGCGCGACGGCGGGCAGTCGCAGTTCATCCAGACCCCGGTGCCCGAATGCCGCAGCGACTCGTTCGCCACGGTCACGGCGTGGATGCTCGAACACCTTGACGAGGACCTCACTGTCGACCTTCTCGCCCGCAAGGCGCTGATGTCCCCCCGCACGTTCGCCCGGCGATTCCGCGCCGAGACCGGCACGACGCCCAACGCCTGGCTCAACCGCCAGCGCCTCCTGCGAGCGCAGCAGCTCCTCGAGGAGACGTCCTTCTCACTCGAGGAGATCGCCCGGGAGACGGGCTTCGGTGCCGCCGCCGTGATGCGCCACCACTTCGTGAAGGTGCTGCAGACCACGCCGACCGCCTACCGGCGCCTGTTCGGCGTGCGCACCGAATCAGTCGACGAGGGCCTCGTCGCGCGCACCGCCTGACCACGAGCCCTCCGGCGCGCGCTCCGCTCCCGTGCTCCGGTGCGACCCGTCGTCACGAGCCGACTCGCGCAGCGCGGGCACGGCGTCAACGCCGAGCTCGTGGGCGAACGCGCGCAGCTCGCGCGGCGCCGCACGGAACCGCTCGAGCTCGACCGCGGCATCCGCGTCTCCCCAGAAGGGCAGCGCGACGAACGCCGCACCGCCGATGCCCACGAGCCGGTGGCGCAGCAGGTCGAGCCCGCCCTGCTCGATGTAGGCGCGCGCCCGCGCCTCGTCGCCGGCAAGGATCAGCGCGTAGAGCACCTTCGACTCGGCCGGCACGTCGTCCCAGACGTCGCGCCGCTCGATCGACGGCGCGAGCCGCTCGAGCCCGGAACGCAGGGCGTCGAAGGCCTCCCCGCCCATGTCGGGCAGACTGGCCGCCGCGATCGCGATGTCGTTCGACAGGTACTGGATGAGCCGACGGCGCTCGACCTCGGGGCCCGCGTCGCGGCGGAGCACCTCGAGGGCGCGGATCGACGTCGAGAACCGGTCGGCGATCTGGCGCGGCACGACGCCCTGCTGCGTCATGGAGCTGCCGTCCTGGCGGATCCTCCACGCGACCGCCCTGCGCGTCAGCACGTCGAACGCCGTCGCCCGCGAGTACCCCTCGGCGCTCACGACCTGGTCCTGGAAGTGGCCGCCCTCGGGGAAGCGCAGACCCGCCCGGTCCCAGAACTCCCGGCGGTACACCTTGCTCCACTGCACGGCGTTCACCATGATCGCGGGATGCTCGGCGAGCGTCGTCCGATCGAGCCGGTTCGCGTGCGCCTCATCGATCCAGAACGCGGCAGGACGAGTCCTGCGCCCGACCCGGCGCTCGTACCCGGCGACCGCGAAGTCGGAGCCGGTGCGTCGGATGCTCTCCACGAGATCGCGGTACGCGCCGGCCAGCAGCACGTCGTCGCCATCGAGGAAGGCGAGGAATTCACCTGTTGTTCGCCGAAGCGCGAAATTGCGTGCCGCGTTCGGGTCGGAGACGTCGACATCGAAGACCCGCACACGCGAATCGCGTCGCTCCCACTCGGCGATCCGCTCGCGGGTGCCGTCGGTGGAGGCGTCGTCGACGACGACGACCTCGACGCGCCAGTACCCCTGCGACAGCACGGATCGAAGGCTCTCGTCGAGGTACCCCACGACGTCCTTCGTCGGCATGATCACTGAGATCCAGCCCGTCTCGCGCTCGTTCGGCGGTACGGATGCGGCGAGCGCGCGCCCTCTTGCACCGCGGATGCGGAGCAGGGCGGGGCGGGTCAACGTGCGGAGCGGAGTGATCGCACGCCCCGTGAGGGCGCGCAGGCGGCCGGTCAGTGAGTTCACCAGCGCAATGTAGAACAACGAAGTGTCCATTCGGCAACCCTAGGATGTCTCGCGTGATCACCGACCACGAGCAGACCGTCCACGGGGTGAGGGCGCTTCGCTGGGCTCCGAGCGGCCCCGCCGGCTCTTCCGTCCCGGCGAACTTCGGCGATCTCCTCGGTCCGATGATCCTCCGGCGCATCCTCGAAACGCGCCACGCCGATGCGCGGTTGGATCCGGTGCGCGGCCGACGCGTGCTGAGCGTCGGATCGGTGCTGCACCTCTCCGAGCCCGGCGACGTCGTCTGGGGCTCGGGCGTCAACGGCAAGATCGCCGATCAGCCACTGAACCCGTCGCTCGACGTGCGGGCCGTTCGGGGACCCCTCACGCGCGCCCTCCTCGCTGCACGCGGCATCGCCGCACCCGAGCTGTTCGGCGACCCTGCCCTGCTGATCGGTGCACTGTGGCCCGAGTTCACCGTGCCGCGGCCGACCCGGCGCGCGGTCGTCGCCGTGCCGAACCTGAACGAACTCGACCGCTTCGCGCCCGAGGTGACCCGCACGCCACTCGGCGATCCGCT
Organism: Agromyces sp. Leaf222; assembly: GCF_001421565.1. Taxonomy (NCBI): domain Bacteria; kingdom Bacillati; phylum Actinomycetota; class Actinomycetes; order Micrococcales; family Microbacteriaceae; genus Agromyces; species Agromyces sp. Leaf222. Next base: position 3,042,349 of record NZ_LMKQ01000001.1, read on the forward strand.
CGGGGTGATCGCCGACCTCGCGTCGACCGCGTTCGTGACCGGCACGTCACTGCACGCCCTGATCGTGGCGGATGCCCTCGGCATCCCTTCGCGACCGATCGCCCCCGTCGCAGAGGACGCGTTCAAGTACCTCGACCACTACGCCGGCACCGGCCGCGCCGACGTGCGATTCGCCCGATCGGTCGAGGAGGCGCTCGACCTCGGTCCGGTGCCCCTGCCCGAATGGGATGCCGCGGCCCTCATCGATGCGTTCCCGCTCGACGTCTGGACCGGCGATCCGGCGCCGGCTCCGGCCGGCCCGCGCACGTTCGTCGACCTGCGCGCCGACGCGTTCCAGCGCCGGCGCGACCTGCGTGCGCGCTTCGGCGCGGACGCGTCGCCCGAGGCATCCGCCGCGCTCGATCGACTCGATGAACTGGCGGACCGCGATCTGCCGTTCACCGGGCTCACTCGCGAGGAGTCTGCCACGGTCGCCGCCGACGCGGCACGGTCGCGGCCGGCGCGACGCGAGCATGCGACCGGGCACCCCCGCGAGGATGCCCGGGACGAGGCATCCTCGCGATCCGGCGGCACCGCCGACGGTTCGGCGCCGCCGCTCCTTTCGGTGGTGATCCCGGCCCACGACGTGCGCCCATGGATCGGCGAGACGATCGCCTCGGTGCTCGCCCAGGACCTCGAGTCGATGGAGGTCATCGTCGTCGACGACCATTCGACCGACGGCACGCGAGCGGTGCTCGCCGACCTCGAGGCATCCGACCCGCGTGTCACCGTCATCGACGCCGTCACCCGCGGCGGCGGAACCGCGCGCAACATCGGGGTCGACCACGCCCGCGGGCGCTACCTCGTGTTCTGCGACGGCGACGACCTCGTGCCGGCGGGCGCCTACCGCGCGCTCGTGGCGAGCCTCGAGGCGACCGGTTCGGACATCGCGTTCGGCGACTACCTCAAGTTCTCGCCGACCGAGACGTGGCGGCCGACCGCGAACTGGCCGGCGTACGCGGGCCCGCGCCGCGGCATCCGTCTCGGCGACGAGCCGTCGCTGATCTTCGGCCGGCCGTGCTGGAACAAGGCCTTCCGTCGCGAGTTCTGGGATCGCACCGGCGCGCGGTTCCCCGACGTGCTGCGCTCGAACGACATCGTGCCGATGGTCACGACCTACCTCGCCGCCGGCGGTATCGACGTCGTCGAGGACGTCGTCTACCTGTACCGCGAACGGCCGGGAGCGTCGTCGATGACCGCCAAGGCGGCCTCATTCCCCGCCGTCGCGAGTTACCTGCGACAGGAGCTCGCGTGCGCGCGGATGGTGCAGGATGCCGGTGACGACGACGTTCGCGACCACTACGCCACGCTCGTGCTCGACCGTGACGGCTGGGTGCACCTGTCGAAGTACCTGCGCTCGGCCGATCGCGACCCCGCCGACGACGGCGAACTCGTCGCACTCGTGCGGGAGCTCGTGGCGCTCGTCGGCAGTGAGCCGCCCACGCCGTGGTCGCCTCCGAGACGCGCGGTGTTCGAGCTCGTGCTCGAGGGCTCGTGCGATCTCGCGGCCGCCGTCGCCGTGCTCTTCAGCGGTCCCGAGCCGGAGTCCGACGTGCGCCTCGCCGCGTGGCGTCGTATTCTCGACGCGCACCGCGACGACGTCGTTCCGCTGCTCGAGGAGGGCATGTTCCGTGGCCGGTTCGTCGACGCGCTCAGCGACGTGGTCCTGCTCGGATCGCCTGAGGATCACCGCTCGCTGATCGATCTCGCCGGCGCCGTGCCGCGCGAGTACCGAGCGCTGCTGCTCGCGATCCCCGAACTGGCACCCGCGGCCCAGGACCCGACCGGCTCGGCCGCCGGCCTCGAGGGCATCCTCGCAGGTCGACTCGCCGAATCGCGGCGCCTGGCGCCGACGCTGACCCGCGTCGAGACCGGCACGTCGATCCGCACACGGATCGTCGCCACCGCCGGCAGCGGCACCGGCGAGAAACGGTTCGAGCCCGTGATGTACGACGAGGGCACGGGCGCGGTCTACGCCATGCAGGTCGACCACGAGTCATCCGGAACCGAGATCGCCTGGAACGGCACGGCCGCGCCGAGAAGCCTGCCGAAGCACGTCTACCTGCGCCCGGCGCTGCGATCGGCGCGCACCGATGACGTCGTCTCGGTGCGCGTCGACGCGGTCACGCCGGAATACGACCCGTTCGACGGCTTCCTGCTGCGCTTCGACCGCCGAGGGTTGCGACTGGCCCGGCGCTCACACTGGGTTGGACGCGCTGCCCGCCGGGCGACGCTCGGCGTGCAGCGCAGGCTGCAGCGGTTCGTCCCCTTCCGTCGGCGAGAGCTCGGAGAGTAGCGCGGCATACTGCGTCGAGACCCGCCAAGGCGAGATCGCGGTGTTGAAGGCGTCGAATCGCGAGCTGAGCTCGGCCGACGCGGGGATCCTGAGAGACTCGGCGATGACCCCGGCCATCGACGCCACCGGATCGGCGAGGTCGAAGAAGCGCACCCAGGGTTCGTCGCCGAACTGCTCGACGAGGTGCGGTTCGGCCGGCAGGACCACCGGGGTGTCGAAGGTTGCCGAGAGGTGGAGGCTGCCCGAGTTCAGGATCGCGGTGTACGGGAACACGGCGAGATCCGCCGCCGCGAACCAGATGGGAACCTCGCCGTCGGGGATGAACTCGAAGCGCGTGATCGCCTTCGCCCCGACGGGGAGCGCCGCCTCGATCTCGGCCTGCGCCTCGGGCGTCGCGGAGCCGGCGAGCAGCAGCGTCGGCACGGGCTCGCCGCGGGCGTCGAGCGCGCGGATGGCAGACAGCAGCGTGCCGAGGCCCTTGTAGGGACGGATCTGCCCAAGGAAGAGGACGGTCTTCTCATCGGGTGCGAGTCCGAGCGCCCGTCGGGCCTCGGTCTGGGAAGGGGCCTTGCCGTAGACGCCGAGGTAGCTTGGATGCGCGATTTGCCGGATGCGATCGGCAGGCAGTTCGCAGATCTCGGCGAGCACGCGGGGCGTGGCCGGCGCCATGATGTGCACGGCGTCGACCTGCTCGGCGAGGACACGATGCAAGGCGATCTCCGCGTCGCGATACGCCAGTTCGTGCGGGAGCTGGTTGTGCACGGTCCAGATGACGCGCACGCCGCGAGTCCGCAGGTCGACGAGCAGGGCGGTGAAGGTCTCGAGCGCGGCCCACGCGTCGGCTTCGCTCTCGGCGCGCTGCAGGATCGGCGAGGTCCAGTGCAGGTGCAGCAGATCGCCGGCGACGAGCCGTCCCGACGCCGTCACCAGCGAATCGAATGTGGTGACGCCCGTGAAGGCGAACCCGCCCGCACGCGGCGCGAGGCTCATGAGGTTGAGGTAGGGGTTGTCCCGCCACGCAGGGAACACGAGAACGGTGTGAAGGGCACGCACGCCGCACACCGTACCCCTTGATGGTGACGACTTCATGAAGACTTACGCAGCGAACGCGCGGATTTCGCGTGGCGCGGCACGGAACCACTCACGCGAGAGGCCCGCCTCGGGAGCGTCGAAGTAAGGCAGCCCCACGTACGGCACCCCGTCGACGGTGATCAGCCGGTGCCGCAGCAGGTCGAGACCGCCCATCGCGATGTACGCCCGTGCGCGCCGTTGGTCGTCGGAGAGGATCAGCGCGTAGAGCACCTTCGACTCGGCGGGTACGTCATGCCACACGTCGACCTGCTCCTGGGCAGGTGCCAGCTGTGTGAGGCCGGATCGAAGTGCCGCGTACGCCTCCTCGCCCATACCGGGCAGTTGCGCAGCGGCGATGGCGATGTCGTTCGAGAGGTACTGGGTCAGGCGCGCCCTGGCGAGGGCGGGCCCGCCCTCGTGTTCGAGGAGTTCGAGCGCGGCGAACGTCGTTGCGAAGCGGTCGCCGATCTGGCGGGGAAGGACCGTCTGCTGCGTCATCGACGAGCCGTCCTGCCGAATACGCCACGAGACGATCCGCCGGTGCAGCACATCGAAGGCAGCGGCCCTCGCATACGCCTTCGCGCTCACGATCTGATCCTGGAAATGACCTCCCTCCGGGAAGCGCATCGATGCCGCGTCCCAGAATCGACGCCGGTACAGCTTGCTCCACTGCACCGCGTTGACCATGATCTCGGGATGCTCCGCGACCGTGATCCGCTCGAGGGGGGTCTGATGCGCCTCGTCCACCCAGAACGCGGCCGGCGAGCGACGACGGCCCACGAGACGGTCGTACGCGCCGACGGCGAAGTCGGAGCCCGTACGCTCGAGGCTCTCGACGAGGTCGCGGTAGGCGCCGGCCAGGAGGATGTCGTCTCCGTCGAGGAAGGCGAGATACTCGCCCCGAGCGTGGTCGATCGCATGGTTGCGGGCGGCATTCGGATCCGAGTAGTCCACGCCGAGGACGCGAACGCGGGAATCGCGCCGCTCCCATCGCGACAGCCTGCGTCGCGTGCCGTCGGTCGAGCCATCGTCGACCACCACGACCTCGATGCGCCAGTATCCCTGTCCGAGCAGCGAACGCAGGCAGGCGTCGATGTACCGCTCGACGTCCTTGGTCGGCAGGATCACCGAGATCCAGCCGCCGATGCGCGCGTCGGCCTCGACCGACTCGGCCTTTCGCCGCCCTCGGCGCATGCGGATCGGCACGAGTGCGTCGGCCGCCAAGGCCCGCAGCTCGCCCTGCACACGAACGACGAGGTTGCGCAGGTGATCGGTCATCTGCGACATCCGGTCAGGAGTGGTCTCGGCATCGGGCCGCGAGCGGTGGGATCGACCCGGACGATCGGATGCCGCGGAACGCTCCGACCGCACTGGATCGGGTGCGATCTCCATCTGTACGGCGGGTGGGTCTGCTCATTGCCGTACAAGAGTACGACACGGCTGGGAGCGCTCCAGCGCCTCGAACGGGGCGTTCGATCGCGGGTCGCCCAGCTCCGCCCACCGGCCTCTCAGCGCCCGGTCGTCGCGATCCAGGCGATGCCGGTGCCCGTCACGCTGATCGACTGCTCGTCGGGCGTGACGTAGAGGGATTCGCCGCGGGCGACGGATGCCGCGCCCGAGGCGCCCGCGACCACGAGGTCGCCGCCCTCGGCGACCACGATCGCCGGGCCGTCGAGCGGGATCGGCACGCCAGCGGCATCCGACCCTGCATCGGGCCCCGCGGCATCCGTCGTCGGCGCTGCCCCGGCCTCGACCCGGTAGAGCACGAAGTCGGGCACCTCGGGACGGAACACCTCGACGCCGTCGCCGACGCGCTCGGGCGCGAGGACGGGCGGGGCGATCGGCGTGAAGTCGAGCACGTCGAGCAGTTCGGCGACGTCGATGTGCTTAGGCGTGAGGCCGCCGCGCAGCACGTTGTCGCTCGCGGCCATGAGCTCGATGCCGAGCCCCTCGAGGTAGGCGTGGATGTTACCGGCCGCGAGGTACAGCGACTCGCCGCGCACGAGGCGCACCCGGTTCAGGAGCAGTGAGATGACGATGCCCGGGTCGCCGGGATACGCCTCGGCAAGCGCGCCCACCGTCTCGAACGACAGCGCGTAGGCCGAGTCGAGGGCGGTGGCGGATGCCGCGAGCGCCGTCACGCGCTCGATCACCCAGGAGGCCTCCCCCGTGTCGCCGCCGCGTCCGTCGAGGAGCAGCCACTCGACGGTGTCGCGGAGCGGCTGCGCCGAGGCGAGGTGGCCGGCCAGGAGGTCGAGCGCGGCGGGCTGCGGTTCGGTGTCGGCGGCGTCCGCCTCGCGGAGCACCTGGAGCACGCCGGCGATCTCCTCGAGCGGACGGAAGCCCGAAAGCGCGTCGAACGTGTCGCTCACGGCGACGATGAGTTCCGGCTTGTGGAACTCGTCCTTGTAGTTGCGATCGAAGGCGGTGATCTCGACCCCCTCTGCCTCTTCGCGCGCGAAGCCTGCACGGGCCTGCTCGGGCGTGGGGTGCGCCTGCAGCGAGAGCGGCTCTGCGGCCGCGAGCACCTTCAGCAGGAAGGGCAGCCGCGCGCCGCGCGCCGCGAGCTCGGCGCCGAGCGCGGCCTCGGGGTCGGCCGCGATCCACTCGGCGAGATCGGCATGACCGACGGCTACCGCGTCGCGGATGCGCGCCGGCGATCCGGCATGCGCGCCGAGCCAGAGTTCGGCCTCTGGGCCGCCCGATGACGGCACACCGCGGAACTCCGCGATCGCGCTCGTCGAGCCCCACGCGTAATCGCGCGGGGTGTTGCCGATCGACACAAACATTCCAGAGGGCCCCTTCCGAGATTTCCCTCAAAGCTACCAACGCCCGGATGACGTCCGGATGACGGACGTAGGCTCGGGGCATCCGACGACGCATTGGAGCAGTCATGACCTTCGAGCCGCTCGCGAGCGACTTCTACTCGTACGAATCCCTCCTCACCGATCGCGAGAAGCAGGCCATCGCCGAGCTCCGCGCATGGCTCGAGGCCGACGTGAAGCCCATCGTCGGCGACCACTGGGAGCGCGCCGAGTTCCCCATGCAGATCGTGAAGCCGCTCGCCGAGCACGGCGTGCTCTCGTACGGCTGGGACGAGACGAAGCCGTTCGAGAACTCCGCCGTGTTCCGCGGGTTCGTGGCCATGGAGCTCGCCCGCGTCGATGCGTCGGTGGCCACGTTCGTCGGCGTGCAGAACGGCCTCGCGACGGGCAGCATCAGCGTCTGCGGCTCGAAGGAGCAGCGCGACGAGTGGATCCCCAAGCTCGCGAGCGGCGAGGTGCTCGGCGCATTCGGCCTCACCGAGCCGCTCTCGGGATCCGACTCGGCGCAGGGCCTCCGCACCACGGCGAAGCGCGACGGCGACACCTGGGTGCTGAACGGCGCGAAGCGCTGGATCGGCAACGCGACCTTCAGCGACATCACGATCATCTGGGCCAAGGACGTCGACGACAACCAGGTCAAGGGCTTCATCGTGCCCACCACGACGCCCGGCTACACGGCCACGAAGATCCAGGGCAAGATCAGCCTCCGCGCCGTGCAGAACGCCGACATCACGCTCGAGAACGTGGTCGTGCCCGAGTCGCTGCGCCTGGCGAACGCGAACTCCTTCCGCGACACCGCGAGCGTGCTGCGCCTGACCCGCGCCGAGGTCGCGTGGGCCGCGGTCGGCACCTCGATCGGCGCCTACGAGGCGGCCGTGAAGTACGCCGGCGAGCGCGTGCAGTTCGGCAAGACCATCGGGTCGCACCAGTTGATCCAGGACCTCCTCGTGAAGAGCCTCGGCAACATCACCGCCTCGCTCGGCATGGTCGTTCGCGTCTCCGAGATGCTCGACCGCGGCGAACAGCGCGACGAGCACTCCGCCCTCGCGAAGGCCTACACGACCGCCCGCATGCGCGAGACCGTCGCCTGGGCCCGCGAGGCCTGCGGCGGCAACGGCATCACGCTCGAGTACGACGTCGCACGTTTCTTCGCCGACGCCGAGGCCCTCTACTCCTACGAGGGCACGCGCGAGATGAACACGCTCATCGTCGGCCGCAAGATCACGGGCAGCGCCGCGTTCGTGTGATCCGCGGGCGGGCGGGTCGCGCCCTCCACTCCTGAACCACGACGGCGATCGGATGCCGCGGGCGAGCGTTCGCCCGCGGCATCCGTCGTTCACTTACCGTCCGCCGTCCCTCGGTACGCTCGCGCCCCGGGACCGATTCGAACGGCCGCCGACGCGCGGATCCCCGCGCGATCACCTCAGCTAAGATGTCGTCTCAATATGTGCGAGGGCCGCTCCGGCGGCCCTCGCAGAGTTATGCCCATTTTCGCGACGGCAACAAGGCCGTCGTACCGACCGTTCGTTCCTGGAGTTGACTGAGCTGTGGTGTCTTTCTCGATGAGGTCGTTGAGGCGGGGAGGTCCCACCACGACGGACGGACGCTTCAACCTTCGACAGCAGGTCTTCCGAGTCGATTGGATCGACGGCAACTTCCGGTACGTCGTGTTCGGACGGCCGATCAGACATCTCTTCACGGACTCGAAGATCCTCGGCGGATATCTGCAGCTCCAAGAGTTCGAGGCGATGAACGGTCACGGCGCACGTCCTGACCGTCGTTCCTCGGATGCGGCCGAGAGCGCCGGCACGGCCGGCGTCCGGCCGTATTACGTCGACCCCGCAAGCCTGGAACGGTTGTCCGCTGACGACCTGTTCGCAGAACTGCAGCAGTACGACGTCATCTCGTTCGACATCTTCGACACGGCGCTCGTCCGCACTGTGGAGGCACCGAACGACGTCTTCCGGATCATGGGCGCTCGACTCGGAATCGCCGACTTCCTCGAAATGCGGAAGAACGCCGAATCGCACCTGCGGAATGTCAAGAACCAGATGCAGGGCACTCGTGAAGTCGTGCTGAGCGAGATCTACGAGCTCATGGCCGACCGGCATGGCGCCGAGCCAAGCTGGGAGCGTCTCGAAGAGGATCTCGAAGTCGAGTTGTCGAGGCCGAACCCACAGGTGAAGGATGTCTACGACCGACTGCGTCATCTGGGCAAGCGGCTCGTGTTCACGAGCGACATGTACCTGCCGCTGAACGTCCTGGAACGGATGCTCGCTCGCAACGGGTACGAGGGATACGAGCGGCTCTATCTGTCGAACGAGTACGGGCTGCGGAAGGGCGACGGGACTCTGCAACGGGTCCTCCTCGACGAGTACACGCCTGAGCGTTCGATCGTGCACATCGGCGACAACCTCGACGCGGACGTCGTCAAGTCCGAAGCTGTCGGCCTGCCTGCGATCTTCAATCCTGATGTGCGCGTGTTCCGTCGGGAGCCGGACATGGACAGCCTCGCAGGCAGCTTCTATCGAGCGGTGGTCAACAACCACCTCGGCTCAGGAACCTGGTCGAAGGGCCTCCACTACACCCACGGCTTCCGCGTGGGCGGGATCCTGGCGCTCGGATACGTCGAGTTCCTCGAACGACTCGCGCAGGAGAAGTCGATCGACAAGATCCTCTTCTGTGGGCGCGATTGCGACGTCATCTCGCGGATCTATACGCGTCACTACGGCAGGGTCGAAAGCGCGTACATCGATACATCGCGGTACGCGCAACTGGGAATCACCCTGGAGCAGAACTACCAGGAGTACATTCACCGTTCCTTCTTCAGGTGGCTCGGCGACTCCAACAACACGCGAACGATCGCGCAGGTCCTCACCGACACCGGGTTCGGTTACCTCGCTCCGCATCTGGAATCTGCCGACATCGAGCAGTACCTCTTCCCGGCTGGAGGCGACCCGAACATCATCCGACGGCGCCTCGAGCAGTTCTTCTGGGACCATCGCGACCTCGTCGTGGAGCACAACCGTGTGGGCGTCGATGCGGCGAAGGCATACTTCGCTCAGGCCATCGGGGATGCCAAGCGCATTCTGGTCGTGGACATCGGGTGGACGGGTACGTCCGCCATGACCCTGCGCAAGTTCTTCGCCGACTCCTTCCCCGAGGCCGGCTTGGAGGTGTTCGGTGCGCTGATGGGATCGAGCCGGTCGCGGGCCGCAACCGATGCGCTCTCCTCGGGGTTCCTGAGCGCGTACGTGCATTCGCCGCTCGCCAACATGGACCTGACGAGGTTCATGATGCCCGGAGGCCGCCAGCCAGTACGCAAGACCGATCTGCTGCACATGCCGCTGGAGTACCTCTTCACCGAGCCCAAGGCTTCGACGACCGGCTACGCGTTCGACGCGAACGGCAATCCGACCGCGACTCGAGGCAACAACGCCCCGCATAACGTGGAGCAGATCCTCGAGATGCAGGACGGCATGCTCGACTTCGTCGATGTATTCCTCGAGTACTCGGCGGGTTTCGCTGAACACCGGTTTGTCTCGCCATACGTGGCCTTCAATCCGCTGAGAGGTGCGATCGAGAATCCGCAGTACAGCCACCGCGTCTACAAGGACTTCCACTACGACGCGGCGCCGACCCTCTTCGCGGAGGATGTGACGTACGAGCGGTTCGGGACTCTCTTCGAGGCCGCCGGACAGATCCCGGTCACGGACGCACCCGAGCAGCCGTCTCACGACAGCCCTGAGGATGGGGCGGTTGCGGGCACCGGCCTCGGTCGCATCCTCTTCATCTCTCCGGAGATGATCCATGCAGGGGCGCCGCGAAGCCTCCTGCGCCTGTGCAAGGTCGCGGACTCGCTCGGCTACGAGCCGGTCGTATGGACGACGAAACTCGGTCCGTTCGCGGAAGAGTTCGAGACCCACGGGTTCCCGGTGCATGTGGTCGACCCCGCCGATGTGACGGACAGCAAGATCAAAGAACTCACGGCCGCCGGCGTCCGGCTCGTCGTCAGCAATACGGTCGCCACCGACGCGTACGTGCGGCGGTTCGAGGGCAGGATCCCGCTGGTCTGGTACGTCCGCGAAGCCTCCAATCTGCCCGACTTCCTGCGGTCGAACCCAGAGCGTGCCGACACATTGCGGCGGAGCACCAGCATCTGCTGCGTGAGCGATTACGCGGCAGCGGCCATCGCCGAATTCGCGGACGGGCCGATCACCGTCGTGAAGAATGCCGTCGAGGATGTGTCGAAGCTCGCGCTCCCCTACGAGCCCCGGCGCGGCGGGCGGCACAAGTTCGTGCAGCTCGGCACGATCGAGCAGCGCAAGGGCTACGACCTGTTCGTGGCCGCCTACAAGGCCATGCCGGAGGCCTACCGCGACCGCTCAGAGCTGCATTTCGCAGGTGGATTCATCAATTCGGGCACCAGTTTCGCCTCCTACGTTCTCGGTCAGGTGGAGCAGGAGGAGCACATCCATTACCACGGCCTCATCACCGGGGAACGTGCGAAGGTCGAACTGATGTCCCAGATGGATACGGTTGTCGTCGCGTCGCGTGACGAATCGTGCTCCCTCGTTGCGCTCGAAGGCACGATGCTCTCGAAACCGCTGATCGTGACCGAGAATGTGGGCGCCAAGTACGTGGTGACCCCGGAGAGTGGCCGCGTCGTCGCATCCGGTGAGATCGCGGCGCTCCGTGACGCGTACATGGCGATGATCGACGTGGACTCGCAAGCACTGTCGGACATGGGCGAGACGTCGCGCCGCGCCTACGACCAGGCTGCGAGCATGGATGCGCACCGACGTGATCTCGCAGACCTCTTCAGCCGCAGGATCGCTGCGGGCCCGGGCCGGAAACTGCCGCTGAGGGCCGTGCGACGGCGACCCACGCGGCGAATGGCCGGTGGACACGACCGGCCAGAACTGATCGTGTCGCTCACGTCGTTCCCTCAACGGATCCCGCTCGTCGGCACTTGCGTGGATTCCTTGCTGGCGCAGACGACGAGAGCGGATGCCGTCATTCTGTGGCTCTCCGCAGACCAGTTCCCAGGTCGGGACGCGGACCTCCCGGCAGAACTCCTGGCACGGGTCGGGGGTGCGTTCCGTATCGAATGGGTCGAGGGCAACCTGGGACCGCACAAGAAGTACTTCTATGCGGCGCAACGATATCCCCGAGCCCTCATCGTCACGGTGGACGACGACGCCGTCTACAGCCCCCATCTGCTTCGGAACCTCGTCGCGGGCCATGTCGAGCAGCCCCATGCCGTCATCAGCGATCGCGCCAACCTGGCCTTGTTCCGTCCGAACGGCGACTTCCGCTCGTACGACGGGTGGGCTTACAACGCCGGCCACCTCCGCGGCGCCCTCACATATCAGCTCTTGCCGACCGGTGTGGGCGGAGTGCTCTATCCGCCCGGAGCGATCCCCGCCGAGGCGTTCGATGTTCCCGCAATCGTCAAGACCTCGCTCTTCGCCGACGACCTGTGGCTCAAGGTGATGACCACCGCCAACGGGTATCCGGTGTGGATGCCGAAGGAGCGGTCGGGGTACCGGCTCATCGAGGAAGCGCAAGAGTCTGCGCTCTGGCGGGCCAACGCCTTCCAGGGCCACAACGATGCCGCACTGGTGCGCGTCCTCGACCACTTCGAGCACGCGTTCGGCTCCCGAACCCAGCTCGTGAACCGTGTGCGGGGAATCGCAGCGTCGGGAGAGTTCGTCGGACCTCGGACAGCCGACTTCACGAGGCTCCTCACGGAGAAATCCGTTCGACGATCAGAGGCAGGTTCCCCGCCGCAGGGTACATTCGTATCTGGTCGCGCTGGCGACGCGATCGATCGGTTCGAGGCCGTGAACTAGCAGAGTCCTGCCTCCCAGTGCGCGGCCGGATGAGAGAGACCAACGTGATGGCAGGACGTCTGAATGAGCACGAGTGAACGGATCCTCAACGACTTGGGGCGGTCGATCTTCGTCGACCCCGCCGACCCGCGTGCCACGGCACTCGCGGACTCGCGCGGTGATTTCAACCCCGGGTCTCTCGAGCTCTGGAATGCGTTGCTCTCGCTCGGCCCCGCCTGGGATCTCGCCGTCGACATCGGCGCGAACTACGGCGAGATGCTCGCCGGCAGCAAGGTGACTCCTGCATCACGCGTCGTGGCGATCGAACCGAATCCGATCATCATGCCGCTATTGGCTCGGACATGCGCTGAGCTCTCGTTCGCGGTCGAGTTGGTCGAGAAGGTCCTCTCCGACGGAGAAGCCGGCGGCCTTTCGTTCGCGATCGACAACTCGTGGTCTGGCACGTCGCACATCGTCACGGGCGGAGAGAGCGTCGATCTCGACCGATTCCAGGTCATAAACGTGGCATCGACGACCCTCGACGCACTTTTCCCTGCTGGCGCGGGTGCCGCTGTCATCAAGATCGATGTTGAGGGAGCGGAGGCGCAGGTGCTCCGTGGCGCCGAGCACTTCTTCGCTTCCTCGCAGCGGATCGCCGTCATGATGGAGATCTTCCACATGCCGGTGCAGGATCTGTGGGACCTTCAGAAGTCGCGCCCCTTCTACCTCTGGAATCGCGCTGCGGAGAAGCTGGTCGCCCTCGACGTGCGGAACGCGAACGAACTCGGTACCTTGCTCCACTCCGGCGAGTACTACCGTCAGGACGCCGTCATGCTGGCCGGCACGGGCGTCGAGTCATTCGACGCCGAGTTGCGTGCCCGCTTCGGCTCCACGCGCGACGCCGCGGAAAAGAAGGCCGCCGACGCTCGTCGTGAAGCTGACGACCGTGCCCGGACCCTCGCGGATATGAAGGCGGAGCTGGACGAGCGCGGCCGGGCGATCACGCGCCTGCGGGAACAGCTCACCGAGACGGAGCACGCACTCGTTCGCGCGAACGCCGAGCTCACCGAGCATTCACACCGCTCCGCGGCACTCGAGCGGGACCTGTCCGAGTCGAACGTTCGGCTCGAGATGTACCGGCGATCGCGAGCCCACCGGTTGGCGGCGTGGTACGTGAAGTCCGGTCGCGCGGTTCGACGACGTCTTCAGCGCTAGATCCGTCTCGTCGAGCCGAGCACGATGGCAATCGGATGCCGCGGGCGATCGTTCGCCCGCGGCATCCGTCGTTCACCGTTCGTTCGTCGTCTGCGACTACCATGCACGCATGCCCGCCATCGACGACCGCACCGGCTGCTCTCCCCGCTCCGGAGCGGGCCAATGGTGAAGTTCCTCCGTCGACGCACGTCGAACGCCGACCGCCTCGACCAGGTGGTCGCCTCGATCGAGGCGCTGCGCGCCGAGCTCGGCGAGGTGCACGGCCGCCTCGCCGACATCGAGCGATCCATCGCCGCGCTGCCCATGCGCGAGCTGAAGGAGCTTCGCGAGTCGACGCTGCCGACCGTCGTCTCCTCGCTGCGCCGAGCCATCACGCGCGCCGACCTCAACGGTTACGAACAGCTGATCGCGTGGACCGAACTGCGCGAGCACCTCGACCCGGCCGCACCGTTCATGCCGCCGCTCCGGGACTGGGCTGCCTCGCCCGACGCGCTGCGCGTGCTCGTGCGGTACGTCGACGAGACGCGACCGACGCTCGTCGTCGAATGCGGCAGCGGGTCGTCGTCGGTCTGGCTCGGCTATTCGGTGCAACGCGTGGGCGGACGACTCGTCGCACTCGAGCACGACGCCGGCTACGCCGAGCGCTCGCGGCGGCTCGTCGCCGAGCACGGCCTCGGCGATGTGGTCGACGTGCGCCTCGCCCCACTCGAACCGTGGCGCCCGGAGCCGGATGCGCCGTCGCAGCCCTGGTACGCCGCGGCGGCACTCGCCGACCTCGACGGCATCGGCCTGGTGTTCGTCGACGGCCCTCCGGCCGCGACGGGGCCCCATGCCCGCTATCCCGCCGTCCCGTCGCTGCTGGCCCGCTGCGTGCCCGGCGCGCGATTCGTGCTCGACGATGCGGCCCGCGATGAGGAGCGCGAGCTCGGCGAACGCTGGCTCGCCGAGAATCCGAGCCTCGGCTTCGAGCGCCTGACGGCTGAGAAGGGCCTCGACGTGTTCACCGTCGGCGGGGGCACTCGTCGGTGACGGCCTCGGCACGACCCGGGTCGCACAAGCCACGACGGTGCAGGCATGTGGCGGCCGGCACCCGCCGAGGCGGCGGGCTGGTACGGGCGTTCGCCCGCGGCATCCGTCGTCCACGGGTTTCGTTCCGATCGCCCGACTAAGATCCCAGAGGCCGTTGAAGTACAACCGGCCGGACTGAGAGTGATGACGAGCCGACCCACGCCGCCGACCGACGCCCCGAACCGGGGTCTGCGCCGCGACATCCAGGGTCTGCGCGCCTTCGCGGTGATCGTGGTGGTGCTCGACCACCTCGTGCACTGGCCGCGCGGCGGGTTCGTCGGCGTCGACGTGTTCTTCGTCATCTCCGGCTACCTGATCACGTCGCACCTGCTGCGCGAGCTCGAGCGCAGCGGACGCCTGTCGCTCTCGGGCTTCTACCGTCGCCGAATCCGCCGCATCGCCCCGGCGGCCACCGTGACGATCGCGGTCACGGTCGCGATCTCGCTGCTCGTGCTGCCGCGCACGCGCGCCGTGTCGACGGCGATCGACGGCGTCTGGGCCTTCATCTTCGGCGCCAACTGGCGCATGATGCTCGTCGGCACCGACTACTTCCAGCTCGGCCTGCCGCCGTCGCCGCTGCAGCACTTCTGGTCCCTCTCGGTTGAGGAGCAGTTCTACTTCGTCTGGCCACTGCTCACGATCGGCGTCTTCGCGTGGGTCGCGTGGCGGGCGCGCACCAGGGTCGCGAGCATCGGCGGCACCGCTGCCAACGAGACGATGCCCGGCGCCGCACGTTCGGCGCGACCCGCCGTGCTCTGGATGTTCGGGGCACTCGTCACGGCATCGTTCGTCTGGGCCTGCCTCGAGACCGTGACCAGTCCGACCACGGCGTACTTCTCGACGCTGACGCGCGCATGGGAACTCGGCGCGGGTTCGCTGCTCGCGGCCGTGCTCATGCGACCGGTCGTGCTCCCGTTCGCCGCCCGCATCGCGCTCGGCTGGGTCGGACTCGCCGGACTCGTCGCGAGCGTCTTCGTCATCGACGCCGCGTCCGCGTTCCCGGCGCCGGCTGCGGCCATGCCGGTGCTCGCGACGATCGCGGTCATCGTGGCCGGCACGGGTACCGCAGACCGCCGGTACCCGTTCGCGCTCTGGCCGCTCACGAACCGCGTGAGCACGTACCTCGGAGACATCTCGTACTCGCTGTACCTGTGGCACTTCCCCGTGATCGTGCTGCTCGCCGCGTTCCTCCCGACGGACTCGCGCCGATACCTCGTCGTCGCGATCGCCCTCACGGCCGTCGCATCGGTGCTCTCCTATCACTTCATCGAGCAGCCGGTCCGCCGTTCACGCTGGCTCCTGGGCGGCACGGCGCAGGCCGACCCGCGGCGCCGCCGACGTACGGCGATCCTGGTCTCCGCCGGCGCGGCGGCCGTCCTCGTCGTGGCCTCGCTCGGCGCTGCACGGCTCGCGGCGCCGGAACCGGTTCCCCCGGCCGCCGAGATCGACTCCGGATGCTTCGGGGCGGCGGCCTCCCCCGCATCGAGCGCAGACTGCCCGACGCCGACCGAGCTCACGGCGAGCGAGGTGCTGCCGTCGATCGACGCACTCGCCGACGACACCGGCGGGGGCTACTTCTGCTGGCGCACGCAGGGCGGCCCACTCGAGAGCTGCACGTTCGGCTCGGAGGCACCGGATGCCACGCGCGTCGCCCTCGTCGGCGACAGCCACGCGGCCGCGATGGTGCCGGCCGTGCGCGAGGCCGCGGCATCCGAGGACTGGTCGGTCGACACCTACCTCGGATACGGGTGCCAGTGGCGCGACCAGCCCGCCGACAGCGACTGCGACACCGTCGCCGACGAGACGCAGGCGCTGCTCGTCGACGGCGAGTACGACCTCGTGCTCACGACGGCCGCCCGCTGGACCATCGACGATGCACCCCTCGACTCGTTCACGAGCAGGTGGAACGAGGTCGCCGCCACCGGCGCCCAGGTGGTCGTGATCGCCGCGGCGCCGACCGTGCCGGAGTCGAACTTCGAGTGCCTCGCCAGGGTGGGCGCGAACGTGGCCGAATGCGGCACCGATCGCGACGAGGCGCTGAACCCGCCCGACCGCCTGCTCGAAGCCGCGGCCGTCGCCTCGGACGGCGTCTCGACGGTCGACCTCACCGACGCCTACTGCGACGACGCCCGATGCCCGGCCGTCATCGGCAACGTCATCGTCGCGCGTGACGCCGCCGGCCATCTCTCCGGCACGTACTCGGCGACGCTCGGGCCGCTGCTCGCGGAACGGGTCAGGGCGGCCGTCGACCCCGCTCCGTAGGCGTTCGGCGCCCTGCGAGGCGCGGCGAGAGGTCACGATTCGTGAACGGCATGGCCCCAATCCGAGGGACAGGGGTCGCGCGATCGCAACACGGCGCGGCTCAACCTCCCGCAGATCCTTGGTCTGATCTGGGAAAATGGCACGGGCGGAGCCGCTCCGGCCCCAGCGCCCGAGCCTCGATCGGATGCAGAAGCATGGTTTTTACGGGTTATTCTGCAAGCCGCGCGGCTCGCGCCGCCACCACCACGGAACCGAACGACCAAGGAACCCGATTGTCGACCACAGCCGAACCGAGCGACGCGCCGTCCACCGCGCTGCGCAGAGACGGCGACCCGGCCGACGGCCGACGAGACGGTTCCGACCGAGACGGCACGGCCCTCGCGACGCCCCCGCAGGCGGCATCCGACCCGAGGCCCACGGGCGCGCGCAGCACCGCACTGAACCTGCTCCGCGTCGCGACGGTCGCGACGATCGTGATGACGCACAACTGGCAGGAGTGGTGGTCGGCCCCCTGGTTCTTCACGTGGCACACTGTGATCTTCTTCGTGCTCACCGGCTACTTCTGGAAGCCCGACCGCCCGCTCCGAGCGGACACCGTTCGTCGGGCACGCAACCTCCTCGTCCCGTACCTCTCGTGGCTGCTCATCGTCACCCTCGTCTTCCAGACGGTGCACCTCGTGAAGACCGGCTCCCTCGACGTCGAGTGGCTCGGCCGCGCCGCCTTGGGCGGCGCTCACGCAGGCCGCCCGTACTCCACGTTCTGGTTCATCACCGCGCTCTTCTTCGCGGCCGTGCTGATGCGCTGGCTCTCACGCGTCGCCCCGGCTCTCGTGTGGATCGTGGCGGGCGCAGGCGTCGTCTGGTGCGCGGTCGACCGCTGGTCCATCGCGACGATCCCGCTCAGCCTGGGTCTCGCCCTTCCGGCGATGGCGTTCGTGGCGATCGGACACCTGTTGAAGACGCACCGTCACCGGATCCGGCGCCCGATGCTCGTCGGGCTCCTGCTGGCGGTGCCGGCGCTCCTCCTCGGCGGATTTGGCCTCATCGCGCCGATCAACCTGAAGTACGGGAACCTCGGCGACCCGATCCTCAGCCTGCTGATGGGCGCCTCGATCTCCTGCGGCCTGATCCTGATCGCCGAGTCGATCGAACGGTACCTGCCGATGTGGTCGGCCCGCCCGGCGGCCCTCCTCGCGGCGGTCGCGATGCCCGTCATCCTCGGGCACACGCTCGTGCTCTGGATCACCGAGCAAGCGGGCCTCGAACCGTCGAAGCTGACCTTCGCCCTGGCCTACGCGATCCCGCTCGGAATCGGGCTGCTCGTGACACGCACGCCGCTGCGTCGCATCCTGCTCTGACGTCCCACGGTCGGCGAGGCAGCCCGCCGCTCGTCAGGCACCGGTCACCGGTGGATGCGCGGCGACCGCCGAGCGGACACCTCAGTTCGTGCCGATCAGGCCCTCGATCGGAGCGACCAGGTCGGGTGCGAGCGTCTCCGCGAACGTCGCCGTCATGTGGTGCGCATCGAAGTACGCGATGAGTCCGCCGATGACCCCGTAGCAGGCGCCCGCACCGCACAGCCGGTCATTGAGGTCGACCACGGCGATTCGCGAATCGTCGATCGATTCGGCGGCATCCGCCATCGGATCGACGGCCAGGGCGCCCAGGCTGCTGTCGCACGCGGCGACGTCGTCGAGATGCTGCGCGACGCAGTCCGGTACGACGCCCTTCTCCGAGGCCGGGGTGTCCCGGAGCACGAGCACCGGGATGTCGGCATCGAGCCAGGTGCGCAACGTCGTGTCGTAGGCCCCGATCGCGGCGACCTGCGTCTCGGGCATCGTCATGCCCACGAGCGGCGACGACGTTCGGTTCGAGGTCACCACCAGGTCGTAGTCGCCTTCGGCGATCTCGCCGATGGCCCGCTCGTTCCAGGCCGTGCAGTTCTCCGTCTGCGCCGGAGTCGACATCTTGATCGGGTCGAGCACGGTGTAGCAGAGGCTGATCAGGTAGGTGGTGATGGAGAGGTTCTCCGCCTCGGCGACGCGTTGCAGGGCCGGGAGCCAGTGCCCCGCGTGCGAGTTGCCGATGAGCGCCACGCGGCGTGCCCCTGGATCGGAGGTCCCGTAGTGACAGGTGGTCCAGGTGCTCAGGTCGCCCAGTACCCAGCAGCCGTCGGCGTACGCTGCCGACCGGTCGCCGGCCGCGGTCGCCGGATCCACGAGCAGTTCGTCGCCGTGCGGCTCGCACCCGGCGTCGCGCATCGCCGCCGCGCCGAGGCACGACCCGGCCGTGGCAAGTGCAGCCGCCGCACGAGCCTGCGCCTGCGCCTGCATGCGATCGGTCAGCGCGAGCACCCCGAGCGATGATGCGACGACGACCGCCATGATGACGATCATCGCGACGAAACTGCCCCGGAGCCTCGTTCCGAACGCCCGACGGCCCCTGAACCGGTCCTCGATCCACCGCTGACTCGCGAACGAGAGCACAAGCACGATCGCGATCGTCACGAGCTTGTCCGTCCAGGTGCTCTCGCGACCCACGATGAACGGGAGCAGCACCACCGCCGGCCAGTGCCACAGGTAGGCGCTGTACGAGACGTTTCCGAGCCACTGCACCGGGCGGAGCCCCGCGAGCCGGAACGGGGAGCCGGCACCGGTCGGTTCGGAGGCGCTGATGACGAGGACCGTGCCGAGCACGGGCGCGAGCGCGAGCCAGCCGGGGAACGCCATGGCGCCCGTGATGAAGACCGCCGCCGCGGCGATCACCGCGTACCCGGACCAGGCGATGACGGCCGAGAGTCTCGGACGGATGGCGAGGAACCCTGCGATGGCCGGCGCGACGAAGGCGAGCAGCCCACCGGCGCCCAGCTCCCAGACCCTCGACCATGTCACGAAGTACGCCGGGGCCGGGTCCGTGGCCACGAGCACCACCGACGCGATGAACGATGCAGCCACCAGGGCACCGACCGCGGTCCCGAGCACGGCCCTTCGGCGGCGGACCGCGAACAACGCGACCACGAAGAAGATGATCGGCCAGACGACGTAGAACTGCTCCTCGACCGACAGCGACCAGTAGTGCTGCACCGGCGAGGCCGCCGCATCGGCGGCGAGATAGTCGACCGACTCCGTGGCCAGGTACCAATTCTCGACGTAGAGCCCGGCGAAGATGCTCTGCATCGCGGTCGTGCGCCAGAGCGTGGTCGGAGCGATGAGTACGGTCGCCACCAGCGCCGCGACGATCACCACGCCGCTCGCGGGAAGCAGGCGACGAATCCGCCGGCCCCAGAACTCGGCGAGCGCGCGCGGCGAGTTCGTCGGGGACGAGAGCAGGTGGGAGGTGATCAGGAATCCTGAGATCACGAAGAAGACGTCGACGCCGATGAAGCCGCCTGGCAACCGCGCGGGCCAGAAGTGGTAGACCACCACGAGGCTCACCGCGATCGCCCGGAGCGCCTGGATGTCCCGCCTCGGCGAGGTCGCCGACTCGCGGCTCGAGCGCACGCGCTCGGCACTCTCGATCGCGGGTGATGTGGTCATTGGGCCGTATCCGGTCGTGGCGCGCACCGGAAGGCCGGCCGATTTCGGTGGGACCGGCCAGATTCTACGGCAGCGCGCGTGCGGAGCCGAATCGGAGCGGCAGCACGAAGCCATCGGGTCGCTCCGTCGCAATGGAACGGGTGACGTCGAATCCGCAGAGCAGCCGCAGGATCGATGACGTCGAATTCGCAGAATCGGATCGGCTCGTTACGCTTCATCAGGCAGGTTGGAGGATTTCGTGACGGTGAACAGCGTCGGAACACTGCATGTCCCGCGCCGAGGGTCGCTAGGCAGGCGCCTGCGGACCGCCCGTGTCGACGAGGTCCTCGGTGGGATCGCCGCGGTCATCACCCTCGTGCTCGCATCCCTCGGTTGGAACCTGGCCGCGGTGGCCGGTCTGACGCTCATCACGGCGGTGATGCTCGCCCTGACCGTTCGGCGAGTCGTGCCGACGATCTCGACCTTCGCCATCGGCCGAGCGGTGCTCGTGATGGTGGCGGCATCCGCGTCGGCCGAGCTCTGGGGCGCCGCCTGCCTCCTCCTCCTCGGGCTCGTCGCCGAGGCGGTCTGCGCGCGGATCCTCCGGGCGCAGGCGCCCCTCGCATCGAACCTGCCCGGCTGCAGGCTCAGCGAGCCCCGCAGGCTCGGCGGCGCTCCCGCCCAACTGTCCTCGTTCGTCGCGATCGCGCTCGTCGCGTGGCTCGGGCTCGCCGGGGCGCCGTGGTGGGCCACGGCGATCGCGGCCGCTGCGCTCGTCGTCGTTGCGGTCCTCGCGGTGCTCGGGCTCATGCGGATCCGCGAACGGCGATTCGACGCGAGCCGCATGCGCGCCGCGCTCGACGCGCTCGAGCCGGAGTTCGTCGTGCACTGGGACGCGCAGCCGTCCACCGCCTACCAACTGCGAATGTGGCTGCCGTACCTCGAGGCGCTCGGCCGCCCGTACTTCGTGATCGCGAGGAATCCCGACAGCTACCCCGAGGCGGTTGCGACCACCTCTCGGCCGGTGGTGTATCGGCCCGAGCTCGAAGACCTCGAGGACGTCGTGCTGCCGTCCCTGCGAGCGGCGTTCTACGTGAACAATGCGACGCGGAACGTGCATCTCATCCGATTCATCGGCATGCGACACGTGCAGTTGAACCACGGGGAGAGCGACAAGGCGCCGAGCTACAACCCGTCGCTGCGCGCCTATGACCTGAACTTCGTCGCGGGACAGGCCGCTGTCGATCGGTTCGCCGCGCACGGCATCGCGACGAACGACGACTTCTTCCGCATCGTCGGGCGTCCCCAGGCTGCGGAGATCGCATCCGCCGATGGCGTCGACACCGCCCCGCCGAAGGTGGCGATGTACGCCCCGACGTGGGCCGGTTTCCATGCCGACTCCGCATACAGCTCACTCGCGGCGGGCGAAATGATCGTGACCGCCCTGCTCGCCCGCGATCTGACGGTCGTCTTCAGGCCGCATCCGCACACCGACCTCGACCCGGCCCTGCGCGAGCACGCGAACCGGGTGCGAGACCTTCTCGAAGAGGATCGGCGCACGACGGGGCGCGATCACCTCGTGGGCCGGCGACCCGAGCGCGAGCTGAGCCTGGCGGAGTGCTTCAACGCCGCTGATCTCCTGATCACCGACGTGTCGAGCGTCGCCGCCGACTTCCTCGCCTCGGGCAAGCCGTTCGCCGTCTCGCAGATGATGTCCGGACCCGAATCGGCTTCGGGGCCGCCCGAAGCCGCGCTCGTGTCGGGCGGCTACCCGTTCGGGCCGACTCCCACCGGGCTCGCGACGGTGCTCGATACGATGGCCGCAGATCCGCTCCGCGAGGACCGGCTCCGGCTCCGCACCTACGTCCTGGGGCCTTCCGGTCCGGATGCCGTCGACGCGTTCACCTCCGCGGCGCTTCAGGCCCTCGAACCTCGGCGCTAGCCCCGCCACTCCAGAGAGAGCATCGATTTGCAGTTCACCCTGATCTCCGCCGTCTACAACGTCGCGCGATACCTCCCCGAGTTCTTCGCCTCACTCGAAGCGCAGACCTACGGGATCGACGAGGTCGAGGTGATCCTCGTCGACGACGGGTCGACAGACGAGTCCGGCGCGCTCTGCGACGCATTCGCCGAGCGGCACCCGAGCGTTCGGGTGATCCATCAGCAGAACGGCGGCCAAGGCGCCGCGCGGAACGCCGGACTGCGGGCCGCCGCAGGCTCGTGGGTCAGCTTTCCCGACCCCGACGACGTCCTCGCCGCCGACTACCTCGAGCACGTCGCCGCGTACATGGCACGACCGCATCGCATCCAGCCCGCCGTCTACGCCGCGCACATCCAGATGTGGGACGAAGCGACGGGTGAGATCTCGGATTCGCACCCCGGCGCGTTCCGCTTCTCCGCCGGCAGCGTCGATGTCGATCTCAACGGCAAGCCGAACTTCATGCACGGGCACGTGAACCTCTCGTTCTTCGAGCTCGACCGCCTCCGCGAACTGGGTTCGGAGTTCGATTCGGCGCTGCGCACCAGGTTCGAGGATGCCGCGTTCCTCGCGCAGTACCTGGTCGAGGCGGAGACGCCCTCCCTGGGGCTCGTCGATGAGGCGCATTACCTCTACCGCAAGCGCTCCGACGGGTCGTCGACGCTGCAGGGCTCGCATTCGGATGTCCGCACCTACGAGGCCATCGCGAAGCACGGATACCTGCCGCTCATCACGCACGCAGAGGCGCGCCACGGCATCGTGCCGTCGTGGCTGCAGGCCTTCATCGTGTACGACCTGCTCTGGCTGATGAAGGCCGACGCGGATCGCGACACGACGCGACACGTTCCGGCCGCGACCTTGGCTGCGCTGCGCGAGGACATCGTCGAGGTACGGGCACACCTCGACCTCGCGAGCATCATCGGCTTCGACATGGCGGGGTTCGGCTACTGGCTGCGCGAGACGCTCGCATACGGGTTCGACGCGCGTCCCCACGTCGGCGACGTCTACGTCGCATCGGTCGACGCGGTGCACGACCTCGTCGAGCTCAAGTACTCGTACTTCGGCGCTGCTCCCGCCGAGCGGTTCCTCGTCGGCGGCCGCGAGGTCCGGCCGCACCACGCGACGACGGTCGTGCGGCGGATCTTCGGCGCCGAACTCTCGCACGAACGCCGCGTCTGGGTCTCGGCCGCGGGCGTCCTGCGCGTCGTGTTCGACGGCTCGTTCGCCCGCATCGCCCTCGGCAGCCCCGGCGCGAGCGAGCACAAGCTCCGTCGACGGGATGTCGACCTCCACATCGAGGCGCGCGGCGAGCGCCCGTCGGCGTTCAGGGACGTCGACCTCGGCGCCAGGAGGCGGGTCCGAGCATGGGCCGGACGCGCGGTCCGCGGCATCCGTTCCTGGCTCGCGCCCGCTGCCATCGGCGACCGCGCTCTCGCGTTCGAGACGATGCTCCCGTGGGTCCGGCGACGATTCGCCGGGAGCTGGGTGCTCATGGACCGCGACACCGAGGCGAATGACAGCGCCGAGGTGCTCTACGAGTGGATTCGCGACCACGAGCCGACGCAGCGCATCTGGTTCGTGCTGCGCCGGGAGTCGACCGACTGGCCGAGGCTGAAGGCGGCGGGGTTCAAGCTCATCCCCTACGGCTCGCATCAGTGGAAGCTCCTGCTGCTCCTCGCCGACGAGCTGATCTCGACCCACGCGGACGCGTATGTGACGCATCCGCTGCCGACGCCCCGGTACGGACCGCCGCGCTGGCGCTTCACGTTCCTGCAGCACGGCATCATCAAGGGCGACCTCTCGGGGTGGTTGAACCCCAAGCCGATCCGCACGTTCGTCACCTCGACGGAGGACGAGTACCGCTACATCATCGGAGACGGACCGTACCGGTTCTCGTCGCACGAGGTTCGCCTGACCGGGCTCCCGCGTCACGATGCGCTGCTGCGCAAGAGCACCGCGCTGCCCGCCGATCAGGTCGAGTACCTCGTCATCGCCCCGACGTGGCGCAAGCATCTCCTCGGAACGGCGGTCGGTGCATCCCAGCGTCGGCACCATCGAGACGACTTCATGGAGACCGAGTTCGCGCGCGAATGGCGTGCGCTGGTGACCTCGCCCGAGCTGAAGGCCGTCGCCGAACGGCACGGGCTCAAGATCCTCTACCTGCCCCACCCGAACCTGCAGCTCTACATCGAGGACTTCGATCTGCCCGCACACGTCGAGGTCCGCCGATTCGGCATCGACGACATCCAGGATGTCGTCGCACGCTCGGCGATGATGATCACGGACCACTCCTCGGCCGCCTTCAACATGGCGTACCTGCAGCGCCCGGTCGTCTACTTCCAGTTCGACGACGCCGACTACTGGCAGCACCACATCGAAGGACGCGGGTACTACGACTACGAGCGCGACGGATTCGGCCCGGTGGTCGACCGACGCGACGACGTCATCTCGGCGGTGGAGACGCTGGTCGGCGACGGCGCGGCGCGCGAGAAGTATGCGGCCAGGGCCGCCGAGGCGTTCCCTGTCCGCGACGGGCGGAACAGCGAACGCGTCTTCCATGCGATCCGGTCCGCCGGGACGCCGATCCCTCGCTCCACCGCGAGCAGGGCGGCGCCCCTCGACTCCTGGTCGGGAGCCGATGCCGTCCAGCCTCGATGACCAACCCGCGGAGGCCGGTTCTATGATCGATCGGGTGCCGTACACCTTCACGCTCGTCTCCGCCGTCTACGACGTGGATCGCTACCTCGACGAGTTCTTCGCATCGCTGGTCGCCCAGACCTACGGGTTCGATCGCATCGAGGTGATTCTCGTCGACGACGGTTCGACCGACGATTCGCTCGCGCGGTGCCGGGCGTTCGCCGACGCGCATGCGAACGTGCGGGTGATCGCGCAGCGGAACGCCGGCCAAGGCGCCGCGCGCAACGCCGGCCTCGCCGTGGCATCCGGAGAGTGGCTGACGTTCGTCGACCCCGACGATGTGCTCGATGAGCGGTACTTCGCCGCGATCGACGGCCTCATGGCCGCGTCGACGGCCGAGGCGCCGACGATGTTCGGCGGGCACACGATCATGTGGAACGAGGAGACGGGGGTTCGCAGCGACACGCACCCCACCGCGTTCCGATTCCACGACGGCGACGTGGTGGTCGACCTCGATGAACGGCCCAACTTCATCAGCGGCCAGGCGCCGCTGGCCTTCGTCCGAACGGCGATCGTGCGCGAGCAGGGCATCAGCTTCGACGACCGCCTTCGTACGCGGTTCGAGGACGGGAAGTTCGTCTCGGACTACCTGCTGGCCGCCGGCCGCGCCGTGCTCGGCCTTGCCGCCGACGCACGGTACTACTATCGCCGTCGCGCCGACGGGTCGTCGACGCTGCAGCTCGCGCGCAGCGACGTCCGAACGTACGAATCCGTCGCCGTGTACGGGTACCTGCCCCTCATCGAGCGGGCGGTCGAACGGCACGGCGCGGTTCCGATGTGGCTGCAGACGCTGATCGTCTACGACCTGCTCTGGCTCATGCTCGTCGACGAGCGGGACTCGGCCGCCTCGGCGACGGTGCCGGCCTCGGTGCTCGCGACCTTCTCGTCGGACGTCGAGCGCGTCATCGCGGCCCTGGATCGCGAGGCGATCCTCGGCTTCGACCTCATGCGGTTCCCCCTGTTCCTGCGATTCTCGCTGGCCCAGCGGATCGGCGCCGATTCTGGGCGCCTGCCCGTGTCCGTCGATGGGATCGATGACGCGCGCGGACTCGTGCGAGTGCGGTTCGCGTTCACCGGCGAACGCCCTCGAGTCGCCTTCTCGCACGACGGGGCGCCGATCGAGCCGAGGTACGAAGGCGCCATCGTCCGGAGGATCTTCGGACGCACCGGCGTCTCGGAGTACCTGGCCTGGGTCGCCTCCGACCGCACGGTCGCCATCACCATCGACGGCGAGCCCGCACCCGTCGTCGCCGCACCCGCCCAGTCCACGCACGACGTCCTCGATGCCGACCTGATCGACGGCGTCCGTTCCGAGCTTGCGAAGGCGTCGCCACCGCTCTTCCGGCCGCGAGTCGGCGCGCTGCGGCTGCTCCGGTCGGTGGCGGGCCACACGCTGCGCGGACTCCGTCATCGCGGCCTGAAGTGGGCGCTCGCCGACCTCGCGGTCGCGGCCGAACTGCGACTGCCGGGCAACCGCCGCAAGTACCTCGATGCTTGGGCCGTCATGGATCGCGAGTGGGATGCCAACGACAGCGGCGAGGAGCTCTACCGCTGGATCCGCGCCAACCATCCCGAGGTCAACGCGTGGTTCGTCCTGAGCGCCGATTCGCCGGACTGGCAGCGGTTGAGCGCCGACGGCTTCTCGCTCGTCGCCTACGGATCGCGGCAGTACCGGGTGCTCATGCTGTTGGCGTCGGAGCTCGTCTCGAGCCACGCCGATGCCCCGATCGTGAACCCGTTCCGACGACGGTACGGCCGTGAGCCGTGGCGGTTCACGTTCCTCCAGCACGGCGTCATCAAGGGCGATCTGTCGGGTTGGCTGAACAGCAAGCCCATCGACACGTTCGTCACCTCGACTCCCGACGAGTACGCGTACCTGAGCGGCGCAGGGCCCTACACGTTCACCGAGCACGAGGTGCGCCTCACGGGCCTCCCCCGCTTCGACGCGCTCTCGCGAAAGGCCGACGCACGCTCCGGACCTCCGCTCGACATCGTCGTCGCCCCCACGTGGCGTAAGTCGCTCTCGACGGGCCTCGCCGTCCGTTCGCAGCGCCACGCTCGCACCGACGGGTTCATGGAGAGCGAGTTCGCGCGCACCTGGAAGGCGTTCATCACCTCGCCCGCGCTGCGCGAGCTGGCCGAGTCGCGAGGGCTGCGCATCGTCTTCATGCCGCACCCGAACCTGCAGCAGTACCTCGATGAGTTCGATCTCCCGGCCGACATCCACATCGCCCGGTACGGGGACGACGACGTGCAGGAGATCGTCGCCGGGGCCGCGGTGCTCGTCACCGACTACTCCTCGATCGCGTTCAACTTGGCTTACCTCGAGCGTCCAGCGGTGTACCTGCAGTTCGACCGGGAGCAGTACTGGGCCGAGCACACCGAGCGGCCGGGGTACTTCGACTACGAGACGCACGGCTTCGGTCCGGTGACGGATGACGCGGCGCAGGCGATCGATGCGCTCGCGAGCGTGCTCGACGGCGAGGCGCCCGAGTACGCCGAGCGTGCCCGTCGCACCTTCCCGGTGCGCGATGGCCGCAATTCCGAGCGCGTGTACAACGCGATCGTGAGCGCCGGCACGCGGATTCCGGCCGACGAGCTCGTGGTCGCGGCCGAGCCGGACCGGTGGGAGCCCCCTACGCGGTAGTCCGCGGCGCGACGACGACCTCGATCGGCACATGGGGGCTCGGGTGAGCCGTGACCGTCACCGAGGCGCCCGACTCGAGGACCCAGGTCCTCGCCGCGCCGTTCAGCCAGTCGAGATGGGCGTGGCCCGCCGGCGTACGTCGCTGCAGTCCGCCGACGGTCACCGTCAACTGCAGGCACGATGGCTGCGTGGTCGCGGAGCCGAGTGGAAGGTGCGCCTCGAACTCACCGGTCGTGGGGTCGTGCATGACGATCGTCGCCTCCGCGGGCTCGCCGCGACCTCCGACCAGGCTCAGCTCGGGCACCGGATGGGGCGCGGGAGTGCCGGCGAGTCGTGCGTGGCCGCGCACGTGCAGTTCGGGTCCGCCGGGGGTGTCGACGACTTCGCCGCCGGCGAAACCGTGAAGCAGGCGCACGGCAGCGGCCGGGGTCGACTCGACGTCGGTGTCGACGTCCACCGGGAACTCGAATCGCAGGCCCTCGGCCGTCGCACCCACGAAGAAGTCGGATGCCTCGTGGGAGCGGAGTACCGCGCGGAGGCCGAGCAGGTCGGCGTGACGATCATGCTCGAGCAGGTGAACCGCGGTGTGCCGCTCAGCGGTGACCCTTGAGTACGCGCCGTCAGGCGCGGAACGCGCGAGCTCTCGGGCGGCGTCGCGCAGGATCGCCCAGTACTCGGGGTCGGCGATCGCGTCGTTGCCGAGGTACCAGTGCACGTGGGTCGCGTAGAGGGTCCAGTACCACCCGCGCATCACGGAGTCGGGAGCGTGCTCCGAGCGGAGCGCCTCGAGCGTGAGCAGCCAGGCCGACACGCGATCGCGCAGGTCGCGCAGGTCTTCGGGGCGCTGGCTGATCGACGATCGGTCGTCGCGCGCCCGGTAGTCGTACGTGATGTCGGTCAGCACGTCGATGCTCGACGCCCGGAGGAGCATGAGCGCGATGAGCGGCTGGTCCTCGTAGATGGCGTCTCGCCGGAACCCCAGGTGCTGCGCCCGCCAGAAGTCGGTGCGGAAGATCTTGCCGCACGGGTAGTTGTTGCGGAGCAGCTCCGGCATCTGCGCGAGCGTCACCCCTGACCGTGCCTCCGAATGCACGTCGCCGACCCAGGCCGGCACCCAGACGCGGGAGCTGTCGAATCGACGGAACGCACCGACCGCGATCTCCGAGCCGGTGCCTTCAGCAGAGGCGACGAGCCGTTCGAGCGCATCCGCGGGCATCAGGTCGTCGGAATCGAGGAATGCGAGGTAGCGGCCACGCGCCAGCCCGATGCCCCGCTCGCGGGCGGGCCCCGGTCCGGCATTCGACTGGCGGACCACCCGGATCCGCTCGTCGAGCAGCGCCCGACGGCGTGCGATCCGGTAGGAGCGATCGTGGGACCCGTCGTCGACGAGGATGATCTCGATCTCGCGCAGCGTCTGCGCGGTGATCGAGTCGACGGTCTCGCCGAGGTACGCCTCCACGTCGTAGACCGGGACGATGACGCTGACGAGCGGCTCGGGCCGCGGCCCGACACGTCGTACCGCGGCTCTGGCGGCCCTTCGGAGCCGACCGGCCATCGAGCGGAGGCGGTGCAGGGGCATCCCCCGATCCTATTCGCCTCTGGCGGAGCCCTCATGGACCGGCAGCTAGAATCGTGCGGGTGCCGCCGCCGTCGATCTCTGCTGGTGCGCACCGAGAAGGAGTCCCCGCCGTGAGCGCATCCCCCACCATCGCCGTCATCCTCGCCGGAGGCGTCGGCACGCGCGTCGGCCTCGGCATGCCGAAGCAGTTGATCCGCATCGCCGGCAAGGCGATCGTCGAGCACACCCTCGAGGCGCTCGACGAGCACCCGGGCATCGACGAGATCCTCGTGATGATGAACGCCGCGACCGTGAGCGAGCTCGACTACCTGAAGGACCCGGAGCGGTTCCCGAAGCTCCGCGCGATCCTGCCCGGCGGCGACACCCGCAACGAGACCACGCAACTGGCCCTGGCCGCGCTCGGCGACGACGCCGACGTGAAGGTGCTCTTCCACGATGCGGTGCGCCCCTTCGTCGACGAGCGCATCATCACCGAGTGCATCGAGGCGCTCGACGTGTTCGACGCGGTCGACACGGCGATCCCGTCGGCCGACACGATCATCGAGATCGACGAGCACAACGTGATCACGGGCATCCCGGCGCGGTCGAAGCTCCGCCGCGGCCAGACGCCGCAGGGCTTCCGGCTCTCGACGATCCGCCGCGCGTACGAGCTCGCCGAGGGCGACCCCGAGTTCGCGGCGACCGACGACTGCGGCGTGGTCTTCACCTACCTGCCCGACGTACCGATCAAGGTCGTGCTCGGCACGCCCGAGAACATGAAGGTCACCGAGCCGCTCGACATCCACATCGCCGACAAGATCTTCCAGCTGCAGTCGGCCGCGCTCAGCACCGGCCACCTCGACCAGCTCGACCTCACGGGTCGTTCGATCGTCGTCTTCGGCGGCTCCTACGGCATCGGCGCGAGCATCGCCGAGCAGGCGCGCACCGCGGGCGCGAGGGTGCACAGCTACAGCCGCAGCGGAACCGGCACCGACGTCACCTCGCGCAAGAAGATCCGCGCCGCGTTGGCGGATGCCGCGAGCCACGGTCCGATCGACTACGTCGTCCTGACGGCGGGCGTGCTCGCCATCTCGCACCTCGTCAGCACGTCGAAGCGACGCCTGCGCGACACGGTCGACGTGAACCTCATCGCACCGGCGAAGGTCGCACAGGAGTCGTTCCCGTACCTCGCCGAGACGAACGGGCAGCTGCTCTTCTTCACGTCGAGCTCGTACACGCGCGGTCGCGCGGGCTACAGCCTGTACTCGGCCACGAAGGCCGGCGTCGTGAACCTCACGCAGGCCCTCGCCGACGAGTGGGCCGAGGCCGGCGTCCGCGTGAACTGCCTGAACCCGCAGCGCACGAAGACGCCGATGCGAACGGCGGCGTTCGGCGAGGAGCCGCCCGAGTCCCTGCTCGACCCCGAGGCGGTCGCGCTGACGTCGCTGCGCGTGCTCGACGCCGACATGACGGGTCAGATCGTCGACGTGCGGGTGACCGGCCCGAAGGCCTGACCCGGCCCGACCGTGAGGTCAGTCCGCGCTTCGCCCCGTGCCGAGGTGCTCGACGACGAGGTCGTAGAGCTCGGCGATGCGGCGGGAATCCTTGCGGAGCTCGTCGATCTCGCCTCGCAGCTCGAGCACGGCCGTCTCGAGCTCGGCCACCCGGTCGACCTCGACGGCGGGCTCGGTCGCCTCGGTGCGGCGGGCGGCGGACTTGCGGATGCGCGTCATGAGGGTCTTCTCCTGTCGTCGGTGCGGCGCGGCCGCCCGGATGCTCACCTGGACGATGCGCCGGAGCCCGACGGGCGTGCGTCGCACCGAGCGCCGGATCAGCGCGTACTCGAGTCCGAACGGCTCGAGTTCGTCCTGCAGCCACGACAGCGGCAGGTGCCAGCTGTCGGGTCGCAGGTGTTCGTACCTCGGGGACACGCGGTCGGGGAACGACGCCAGCACGGTTCCGGATGAGCCGGAGACGGCGCGCACGAGTCGGAACACGTTCGCCCTGGAGCTCTGCGGCAGGTAGGCGAGCACGTCGCCGAGCAGGACGTTCACGTCGCCGCGGCCGCCGTGCCGCTCGATCAGGTCGAGCACCGCTCGACCGTGCGCGAGGTTCGCACGTTCGACCCGGAACGTTCCGGCGGACGTGCCGCGAGCCGCATCGATGGCCGTCGTCGCGAAGTCGACAGCGGTCACCGCGCGTCCGCGCCTGGCGAGCGCACGGGACTGCCTGCCGACGCCGGATCCGAGGTCGAGCACGGCGTCGCCGCGCCGGGTGCGGCGCAGCATCTGCCGCACATCGGCGCGAGCGCGTGCACTCGAACGCGGACCGGCGGCCTTCGCCTGCGCCTCCCAGAAGTGGCGCGTGAAGTCGTAGGTGCCGTACCAGTTCTCGAAGCGGCGGCGCGTGGGGATGGGCGTCTCGAACGAGAAGGCGGGGTCGGGGATGCGCCAGCTCGGCCCGTAGCACGCGGCGAGCCAGGCCTCGGGGTCGGCGACCGAGGGGAACATGCGGCCGCCGAGCTCGATCTCGGTGAGCGGCAGGAGCGCCTCGACGGGGAGGTCGGTGCGCACGTGGATCGGCTGGCTGTAGACGCCGCGGTCGTGGTAGCCGAAGAAGACGTCGACGTGGGCGCTGACGCCGGATTCGGTCGGGGCGAGCATCACCTGCAGGTGGGCGTCGCTGTGGCGGATGACCTCGTGCCCGAATCCGGCGAGCAGTCGCTCGACCCGGTACGACGCGATCGACACGTCGGCCGGCGTGGCCTCGCCGAGGTAGAGCAGGAGGTCGGCGTCGTCGTCGCGGTCGAGGATCGTGCCGACACGGACCGCGCCGAGCAGGGTTCCTCCGGTGATCGCGACCGTGTAGTCGGCGCTGCGCAGCTCGGCGATGACGCGCTCGGCGCCGTCGAGGAGCGCCCGGTGCAGCTCGCGGCTCGCGGCGGTGACGAGCTTGCCCCACTTGTCGACGATCGTGCCGGCGGTGACGAGCTTGCGGAGGCTCGGCCCGGACCCCTCGGCGGCGAACCGGTAGGAGCCCGCGGCGATCGTGGATGCGTCGGCCGGCACGCGCACGGCGACCGATCCGCTGCCGCGCAGGGAGGGCCCGAGGGCGCGAGGCCACTCGAGCCGGTGCATGCCGGCGACCGGCTCGGGCAGGTACTCGGACCAGAGTCTTGCGCCGTCGATCTCGACGTCGATCGCGACGCCGGCGGCCACCTCGCCGGCCGACCAGGCGATGCCGGCCTTCGTCACGCGAGCCTCGGGGACGCCCCGCCCTGCTGCAGCGGCTCGGTTCACGGCGTCACCAGCTTCTCGAATGGACACTCGGACCATTCTACGGCGCAGGATCGGACGCCTCGGGCACGTGCCGACGTCACCGGCCTGCGGCCTCGCGCGCGATAGCCTTGACCCCATGACCCCGGCCCGTCGTCCCGCCCTCGCCGGCGCGTATGCGACGTTCGTGCTGTTCACGGCCTTCGCCGGCCAGTTCTGGCGCAACCTCCTCGGCTGGTGGGGCTTCGGCGCGGCCGTCGCGATCGTGGTGGTCGGCGGCATCCTGCTCATCGTGCACGTGCGCCCCCGGTGGATCTGGCGCCGCACGCCGACGTCCACCTTCGCGTTCCTGCTGCTCGCGACCGCCTCCCTCGCCTGGTCGTTCTACCCCGGCGCGACGGCGCTCGGGCTCGCGATCTGCGCCGTCACCACGTTCGCCGCGGTCGCCCTCGTGCTCTGCCTGCCGTGGTCGCGCATCGTCGCGTCGCTCGCCTCGGCGATCAAGTGGATCCTCGCCCTCTCGATCGTCTTCGAGCTGTGGGTGGCGCTCTTCGTGCGCGAACCCCTGCTGCCGAACTTCCCCGACTTCGAGGTCACCGGCGAGAAGCTGCCGATGGCGTTCTACTGGTCGCGCGGGCTCCTGCTGCACGGCGGACCGATCGAGGGCATCGTCGCGAGCCGCAACCTGCTCGGCATGATCGCGCTGCTCGGCATCATCGTGTTCGGCTGCCTCCTCGCCGCCGGCAGCATGCGCCGCGCTCCCGGCATCTCGTGGCTCGTCACGGCCGGCCTCGTGTTCGCACTCACGCGGTCGTCGACGATGATCCTCGTCGCCGCCGCGGTGGCCGTCGCCCTCGTCTTCGCCCTGTGGACCAGGCGCGTCGGCGCCCAGCACCGCCGAAAGGTCTACTGGGCCGCTGCCGGCGTGCTCGCGGCATCCGTCGCCGTGCTCGTGTTCTCGTGGAACCTGCTGCTGCAGCTGTTCGGCAAGGGCGAGGACCTCACCGGTCGTACCGACATCTGGGCGAGCGTCATCGAGCTGGCCCAGCAGCGCCCGGTCGCCGGTTGGGGCTACGTCGGCTACTGGGTGCCGTGGGTCGAGCCCTTCAAGGAGCTCGCGGTGCGCAAGGGCGTCACCTACCTGCAGGCGCACAATGCCTGGCTCGACATGTGGATGCAGCTCGGCATCCTCGGCCTCATCGCCTTCGCCGCCATCGTGATCGGCGCGCTGTGGCGCTCGTGGTTCCTCGCGGTCGATCAGCCGCGGGATGTCGCGGGCCGGCCGATCCCGTACTCGGCGGCGTCGCTGCTGCCCCTGCTCGTGCTCGTCGCACTGCTCGGGCAGAGCCTCGCCGAGAGCCGCCTGCTCATCGAGGTCGGCTGGCTGCTGCTCATCGCCATCGCATGGGCCACGAAGCGGAGGCAGTGGTCGAACGACCCGCTGCCCGCCGAACCGCGGCCTGCGCGCTCGCACGCGGTCGCGCTGGCCGAGCCGCCGGCGTCGTCCCGACCCCAGGCGGCGCCGCCCGCGCCGCCCGCGCCGCCCGCTCGGTCGACCCCGCCGGCATCCGCCGCACCGCCGGCCCCGCAGCCGCCCGCATGACCGACGCCGCCCTCAGGCCGATCCGCGACTTCGTCGGCTCCGCCAGGTTCGCCCAGGCCCTCTCCGTGGCCGCCATCGGCACCGCGCTGTCGACGCACCTGATCCGCAGCCTCATCGGATGGCCCGGCCTGCTCGCGATGCTCGCCTGCCTGCTCGCCCTCTGCGCCGTCTCGCTCGTGGCGAGGTGGCGGGCCGTGGAGTGGTACGGCATCCTGCCGCTGACGATCCTCGTGTTCGTCGGGTGGTGCGCGGCCTCCGTGCTCTGGAGCACGACGCCGACCACGAGCGCGATCCGCGTCGCGTACCTCATCGCCTTCGCCGTCCTCGGGGTCTACGTGGCACTCATGCGCGACACGATCCAGATCGTGCGCGCGTTCGGTGGTGTCACCCGGGTGCTGCTCGGCGTCTCGATCCTGCTCGAGGTCGTCTCCGGCATCCTGCTCGACGTGCCGATCGTGTTCCTCGGCATCGCCGGCGACATCACGACGCTCGGGCCGATCCAGGGCGTGTTCGGCTCGCGCAACCTGCTCGGCTTCATCGCGCTCATCGGGCTGCTGACCTTCATCGTCGAGTGGCGAACGCACATCCTCTCGCGCGGCCTGGCCGTCGCATCGATCACGCTCGCGAGCTTCTGCATCCTGCTCTCCGGCTCCCCCACCACGTGGATCGCACTCGCGGTGTGCCTCGTCGCACTCGCCGCGATCTACGGGCTGCGCCGCGTCGACCCCGCCACGCGCTGGCGCTGGCAGATCGGCCTGCTCGCGGCATCCCTCGCCGCCATCGTGACCGTGTGGCTGCTGCGCATCCGCATCATCGAGCTGCTCGACGCCCGTGCGGACTTCGACGTGCGCCTCGATGTCTGGCGCGAGGCATCCCGCTACCTCGCCCTGAACCCCTTGCAGGGCTGGGGATGGGTCGGCGCGTGGCCCGATTCGGCACCGTACCTGTGGATCGAGTTCGCGACGGGGCGCCAGCACCTCTCGGCGCTCTCGGCCTACGTCGACGTCTACTTCCAGGTCGGCGTCATCGGGCTGCTGCTGTTCGCCGCCCTCATCGGCGTCGCCCTCGTGCGCGCCTGGCTGCTCGCCACTGGTCGCCGCAGCGTCGTGTACCTCTGGCCCGCGCTCATGCTCGTCGCGATCACCGTGACGAGCTTCGCCGAGAGCTTCGTGCTCGTCGAGGGCGGGTGGATGCTGCTCATCGTCTGCGCGGTGAAATCCGCCAGGGACATGAGTTGGCGAGACGCATTGGAGAGCGCCCGCGTAGGCTGAACCCGAGCCGGAATCGGCTCGACCGGCTCCCGACACATCGACGCGCCGACAGCCCGTTCGTTCGCGTCGAACGAAAGGCTTCCGTGCGCAGTGCTCTCATCGGCCATACCGGCTTCGTCGGCTCGAACCTCGCGTCGCGGCATCGATTCGACGCGGTCTACAACTCGACGAACATCCGTGAGATCGAGGGCGAGGCGTTCGACCTCGTCGTGACGGCCGGCAACCGGGCCGACTCGCACCGCATCAACCGCGAGGGCGACGCCGATCGGGCCGAGATCGACGCACTCGCCGATCACCTGACACGGGTCGAGGCCGGCAGGTTCGTGCTCGTCTCGACGGTCTGCGTGTACCCGGGCGGCACGAGCCCGACCGAGACGACGCCGAAGAGCGAGACCGGCCTGACGCCCTACGGCGCGAACCGCCTGCACCAGGAGCGACGGCTCGCATCCGAGCACGACACCCTCGTCGTGCGACTGCCGCAGCTGTACGGCGATGGCCTGAAGAAGGGCATCGTGCACGACCTGGCCAACGACTACCGCGTCGAGTTCATCCGGCCGGAGGCGGAGTTCCAGTACTACGACGTGCGACGGCTCTGGCACGACATCGAGATCGCGCTCGGGGCGGGCCTCGACGCGTTGAACGTGGCGACGCCGGCGCTCCGCAACGACGTCGTCGCCGAGCAGGCGTTCGGCATCGACGTGACGGCCAACGACCCCGGCCCTCCCGACCCGTTCGCATCGGGGTACACCCGCGACATGCGCACCGAGCACGCCGGCCTGTTCGGGGCCTCCGGAGCGTACCTGCTCGACGCCGAAGCCGAACTCGAGGGCATCCGGGCGTTCGCGGCGACGCTGAGGGAGATGGCCTGATGCACGGCGACCTCAAGGTCTCGGCGATCGTCACCTGCGCCGGACATGGCACCCGCTTCGGCTCGAACAAGCTCCTCGCCACGATCGACGGCGTGACGGTCATCGAACGCACCGTTCGCGCGATCTCGACGCCCGTCGTCGATGAGATCGTCGTCGCGGTGAGTCTCGAGCACGAGGCCGAGTATCGGCGCATCCTCGTCGAGGAGGCCGGACTCGACGTCGTGCTCGTCGAGGGCGGCCCTGAACGCCACCTCTCCGCGATGCGGGGGCTCGCCGCGACGTCCGGCGACCTCGTGCTGACGCACGACGGCGTGCGTCCGTTCCCCACGCCCGACCTCATCGAGCTCGTGGTGGCTGCGGCCGCCGAGCACGGCGCGGCGATGCTCGGCATGCCGAGCACCGTGCAGGTGAAGCTCGTCGATGACGACGGGTTCATCCTCGGGTCGCTCGACCGGGCGAGGTCCTGGCTCGGGCAGACGCCGCAGGCGTTCCGTCGCGAGCTGCTCGAGGCGGCCTACCGCGCCGCGGTCGAATCCGAGTACGCGCGGGTGAGCGATGATGCCGACCTCGTTGCCGAGTTCTGCGGAACCTCGGTGCGCATCGTCGAGGGCCACGTGAACAACATCAAGATCACGACGCCGCAGGACCTCGGCACGGCTCGGCTCATCGCCGAGCACCGGGTCGGATCCGACTGACCGTGGCGGTGGCACACTCACTGGGCGACCAGGAGCGGCTCGGCCGTCCTCGACGCACGCCGCGGGTCAGCGTCGTCGTGGCGACGTACTCCCCCGGTGCCGGACTCGACCGGCTCGTCGCCTCGCTCGACGCGCAGACGCTGCCGGCCGACGAGTTCGAGGTGATCTTCGTCGACGACGGCTCTCCCGACGACACGGCCGACCGACTGCAGGCCATCGCCTCGACGCGCCCGAACGTGCGCGTCGAGCGCATCGAGAACTCCGGGTGGGCCTCCCGCCCGCGCAACGTGGGCGCCGACCTCGCTACCGGCGAGTACGTGCTGTTCATGGACCACGACGACGAGCTCTACCCCGACGCGCTCCGTGCTGCCGCCGCGTTCGCCGGCGCGAGCGGCGCCGACGTGCTCAACGGCAAGGAGGCCCGCACGCAGGACGCCGGGTGGGCCCTCGACACCTACCGCGGCGACCGGCCGCAGGATGTCGGCCGGGCCGACGCGCACCCCCTCGTGCCGATGAATCCGCACAAGCTCTACCGCACCGGCTTCCTCAGGCAGCACGGCATCCGGTTCCCCGAGGGGCGGCGGGTGCTGTGGGAGGACATCCGCTTCAACGTCGAGGTCGCCGAGCACGCCCGCACGATCTCGACGCTGAGCTCCGTGCCGTTCTACCACTGGGTGCAGACCGCGGGCAGCGGTTCGACGACCTTCGTCCGCTCCGACCCCGCGTGGTGGGACCATCTCGGTCGGGTGCTCGAGGACATCGACGCACGGCTCGGCCACGACTCGCTCCAGGGCCGCCAGCTGCGCCGCCACCAGTACACCTCGCGCATCCTCGGGTCGTTCTCGCCCGCGTTCCTCCGACGCCCGGCGGCCGAGCGTCGACTCATCGAGCACCGCGCCAGGCTCCTGCAGCAGCGGTTCACGGATGCCGCAGACGACCGTGCGCTCGACCGGGGCGCGTGTGCGGTGGCCGCCGCCCTCCGCTCCGGCGACACCGCGCTGCTCGAACTCGCAGCGTCGACCGCCGGCACCGATCGGTTCGGCGCACCCGTGCTGGAGTCCGCGCGATGGCACGAGGGGCGGCTGCTGCTCGCGGCGACGATCGCCACGACCGATCGCCTCCCGGGAGGCGGTACGTTCCGCGTGGTCGACGGGCGCCTGCTCGCGGCATCCGCAGAACTGCTCGAGGGTCTGGCCGCGACCAGGGCCGGCGACGACCCCTCGGCGCCGAGCGACCTCCCCGCTGAGGTCGACCTCGGCCCCGAGTACGACGTCGCCGCCGAGCTCGATGCGACCACGGCCGCATTCACCGTGCGCGGCCGCACCTCCCGCCTGCCGTGGCTGACCGGCGGCGAGATCACGCGACGGGGATCGCTCGGCCACGCCGACGGGTCCGAAGCACGATACGAACTCTCGATCGAGGGCGCGGTCGACGCGCGGCGCGCAGGCGCCGACCTCGAGCACGCGCTCGACGACGAGGTCTGGGACGCCTTCCTCCGGGTGAACCGGGTCGGCCGGGTGCAGCAGCCGCGCGTGCGCAGCGACAGCGCGATCAGGGCGCTGCCCGCCCTCATCGACGGGCGCCCCGCGATCGCCTACACGAACCGCGACGGCAACCTCAGCATCGACCTCGGCGGCGCCGTCGCCTCGATCTTCGACGCCGCGACCCCCACCCGGTCGGTCGCGTACGCCGCGGCACCCGACGGCGGCGTCATCGTGCAACTCGAGCTCCACGGCGTCGCCGTGCACGGCGACGCCGACGGCCGCGGATGGGTCCTGCTCTCCTACCGGCGGGCCGGGCTCCGCTCCGAGGTCGTCGGGCTGGCGCGACGCGTCGCCCGACGCGAGCACCCGCCCACGCGGCATCCGGCACACTTCAGACCGAACGGCACCGGGGTCATCGCGGCGCTCCACCTGCCCGGTCCGGGGCGCTACCGCTGGGAGCCGTCGCCCCGCGACCCGGCGGCGACGGCCTGGACCCTCACCGTCGGCCGCGACGACGCGAAGGTCGAGATCCGACGTGGCTGACGCGACGCGCGCGGCACCGGAACCGCTCGTCACGGTGGTCGTGCCCACCTACCGCTCGGGCGACGGATTCCGCCGCCTGCTCGCGTCGCTCGCCACGCAGACCCTGCCCGCCGAACGCTTCGAGGTGCTCGTCATCGACGACGGCTCGCCGACCCCCGAGGCCGCCGTCATCGCCGGGCTCGTGCGCGACGCGCCCAACGCGCGCTTCCACCGCATCGAGCACACGGGGTGGCCGAGTGCACCGCGGAACACCGGCATCGACCTCGCCCGCGGACGATACGTGATCTTCGCCGACCACGACGACGAGCTCTATCCCGAGTCCCTCGAGAACGCGATCCGCACCCTCGAACGCACCGGAGCCGACGTCTACGCCGGAAAGGAGGCCCGCACCGACCAGGCCAAGTGGGGGCTCGACGCCTTCGACGGCGAGTACGACGATGCGACCGTCCGCCCCGGCATCCACGCGCTCGTGCCGACCAACCCGCACAAGCTGTACCGCACCTCGCTCCTGCGCGAGCACGGCATCCGGTTCCCCGAGGGCGGCCGCCGACTGTGGGAGGACGTCAGCTTCAACGTCGACGTCGCACGCCACATGAACGGCGTGAGCATCGGTTCGCAGGAGCCGTTCTACCACTGGGTCCGCGAGGCGCACACGACCTCCTCGAGCTTCGGCGACGACCTCGACGAGTGGTGGACCGGGCTCGAACGCATCGTCCGGCACATCGACACAGGGCTCGCCGGTGCCGAGCATCGGCGGCAGCGCGACCTCCTGCAGCTGCACCAGTTCCGAGAGCGCGTGCTGCCGGCCGTCGGACCCGGCCTGCTGAGACGGCCTCCCGAGGCACGCCGCCTCGTGCTCGATCGAGCGGCTGCGCTCGTCGACGGGTTCCTCGATCCACGGCTCGAGGCCGCGCTGCCCCGCCATCTCCGTGCGCGCGCGTTCCTGCTCCGACGCGGCCGGCCCGACCTGGTCGAGGAGCTCGCCGCCTACGACGACGGCATCCTCGGCGTCTCGTTCGCCCGACGGGCGGTCGTCGACACGACGGAGGCCGGCACCTCGCTCCGCCTCGAGACGAAGACCCTGTGGACGGCGCACCATGGCGGCTTCCTCGACCTCGAGGTCGACGGCGTACACGTGCGTCGCGCCCTCTCTCCGCGCCTCGCCGAAGAGCTGGGCACCGACCTGATCGACGTCGATGCCGACCTCGCAGCGGCGACCTCCCGAATCGGGCTGAGATCACGCGAGACGAAGATGACCTGGCTCGTGCCGACCCGGACGAGCGTGACGGTCGCCGTGACGCCCGGGTATCCCGACGTGACCGCGACGAGCGTCGCCACGATCGATCCGGCCACCCTGCGGCACGGACGGCCGATGGCCGAGGGCTTCTGGGACGTCAACGCGCGGAACGAGCTCTTCGGCGTGATCAACCAGCGGGCGGTCCGCGCCGTCGGCCGGCTGCAACCGACGCCGCCCGACCAGGCGCTGCGCGTCTACGCGAACATCCACGGCAACCTCAGCATCGAGGTCCGCTGATCAAGGGGCCGGCCCCGACGGCGCCGGCGGCGGATGTCGGGGTCAGGCGTCGGGCGTGCCGACCCCGCTGTCGGAGGCGCCGGCGACGGGCGCGGCATCGGCGGCCGCGGCATCCGCCCCCTGTGCCTGCCGCCGACCGTCGAACGCGAGCGGCGTCGCACGAAGGGGCATGTCGTCGCGGAGGCGCTCGAACACGAGATCGTAGAGCTCGGTGACCCGACGGTTGTCGCGGCGCACCTCGTTGAGTTCGGCGCGGAGCTCGCGCACCTCGGTCTCGTAGGCCACGATGCGTTCGACCATGGTGTCGTCGTCGAGATCGAGCGTCGACAGCACCTGCAGGTTGCGGTAGGTGCGCGGCATCGTGCGTGCCGCGATGCGGCCGAGCATTCGTCTCATGACTCATCTTCTCTCGTCGTCGATGCGAGCGCCTCGCGTCGGGCCGGGCGGATCACGAACGAGACCTGGTCGCGGACCCCGTGCTCGGTGTGCCGACGCGAGGTCTCCCCGAACTCGACCTCGAGGCGGTGCACCGAGAGTTCGCGCTCGAACCAGTCCGCTGGGTAGTGCCAACTCGTCGGGTCGCCGCGGCGGTAGTCGTTCGGCAGCACCGTGGGCACCGTGCCGGTGGCGACGGCGCCGCCGCGCAGCACCAGCTCGAGCAGGCGGAACAGCGAATGGCGGTTCGCGAGCGTCAGACCGTGCAGCACGTCGTCGACCCGCACGTACCAGAGGTCGCCGCTGGCGAGCAGGCTGGCACCGAGCGCGAGCAGGTCGCGCCGGTCGTTGACGTTGACGTACGCGAATCGAGCGCCCTCGACGGCGTCGGCCGCGGCGATCGAGAGCGCCTCGTGGCTGAAGTCGATGCCGAGGACCGGGCGCCCGGCTTCGGCGATGACGTTGGTCGCCTCGCCGGCGCCGCAGCCGACATCGAGCACATGCGCGTCGGCGGGCAGCGCTGCGGCCCACGCGGCGATCGCCTCACGATCGACCGACTCCGGCCGCGCGACGCCGGCGCGCGCCAGGTACCGCTTCTCCCAGAAGACCCGCCCGCGGTTGAAGACCCCGAAGCTGTTCTCGAACCGGCGTCGCGTCCAGCGGGAGGTCGTGAACACGAACGAGGGGTCGGGCGTGAACCAGTCGGGGCCGTACGCGTATTCGAGCCAGGCCTCCGGCCACGCCGGCGCCGGAAGCGTCACGCCGTCGACCTCGACCTGCTGCACGGGCACGAGGTCCTCGCGCCTGACACCGGGCCCGCGCAGCGCGAACGGCTGGCAGTACAGTCCGTCGCGGAAGTAGCCCGTGAAGATGTCGACGTAGTGCTCGACATGCCCCTCGGCATCGAAGAAGTCGACCTCGAGATGCGCGAGGCTGTGCCGCACGACCGTGAAGCCCTCGCGCTCGAGCACGCGCTGCATGCGGAAGCTGTCGAGGCCGATGTCCGACGGGTCGGAGTTCCTGCTGAGGAACGCGAGGTCGATGTCGTCGTCGTGCGGCATGAGTCCGCCCGTGCGCATGTACCCGAGCAGGCTGCCGCCGACGATGTACACGTCGAAGTCGGCGGCCTCGAGCACGTCGACGATGCGCCGCGAACTCTGCAGCAGACGCTCGCGCAGGTGGACGTCGCCGCCGTCGAAGACCGGGCCGAGCCGATTCCACTTGTTCATCGCGAGCGGACGGCCCATGGCATCCCGGAGCTCGATGCGATCGTGGGACCGCCCGAAGCGGAGCTCGACGACCCCGAGCTCGCGATCGGTGGCCGCATCGTGCAGGGTCATCGTGGTGCGACCCTCGAGATACGGGCGCAGGGCGACGGGCCAGCGCAACCTCCCCGCGGTGATGGATCCGGTGGCGACCGACCACACCCGACGTCCGTCGAAGTGCACGTCGACCGCGTGAACCCCCTCGAACCAACTCGGTTCGAGGTTCACCGCGGTGCGGGAGGTCATTTGGCGTTCATCGCCTCCACGGCCTCGTTGATCGGGCCGTCGAAGATCTTCCGGCCCCGCTTGATGACGACGCCGCGTTCGCACAGCTCCTGGACCATGGCCATGTTGTGGCTCACGATGAGCATCGTCTTTCCCGCCAGCGCGAGCTCGTGGATCTTCTCGGTGCACTTCTTGCGGAACGGCGCGTCGCCGACCGAGAGGATCTCGTCGACGAGCAGCACGTCGAGCTCGACGTGGATCGCGACCGAGAATGCCAGGCGCAGGAACATGCCGGAGGAGTAGTGCTTGACCTCCTGGTCGATGAACTCGCCGATCTCGGAGAACTCGACGATGCGATCGAACCGCTCGTCGATCTCGGACTTGTTCATGCCGAGGATCGCGGCGTTCAGGTAGACGTTCTCACGGCCGGAGAGCTCGGGGTGGAACCCGGCGCCGACCTCGATGAGCCCGGCGACCCTCCCTCGGGTGAGCACGCGCCCGGCGTCGGGCTCGAGCACGCCCGAGACGAGCTTCAGCAGCGTCGACTTGCCCGAGCCGTTGTATCCGAGCACGGCGACCGATTCGCCCTCGGCGACCGTGAAGCTCACGTCGTCGAGTGCGTTGTACGGGGTCGACCCGACCTGCTTGCGCTTGAGGCGGGAGATGAACGCCTCCTTCATGGAGTGCGTATGCCGGATCTGGAACGTCTTGCGGACGTTCTCGACGATGATGCTCGGCCGCTTCTGGGTAGTGGTGATCTCGCTCATAGGTCTTGTGCGAAGCTCCGTTCGAACCGGCGGAAGACGATCTGGCCGATGACGATGACCGCGATGCCGATGCCGAGCGAGGTCAGGATGTCGGTGCCGATGGACGGCGCCAGGGTGGCGCTCAGGTCGGACGCGCTCGTGGTCGGGGCCCAGAACGCGTAGTGGAACAGCTCGACGGAGGTCGTGAGCGGATTCAGCATGTAGATGCGGAAGGCCCAGTCGGGCAGCGCCTTCTCGACCATCGCGATGGTGTAGAGCACCGGCGACGCCCACGTCGAGAGCATGCGGATGATCTCGACGAAGTTCTGCGCGTCGCGGTAGCGCACGTTCAGCGCGCCGAACAGCAGGCCCAGGCCGAGGCTCACCATCAGGATGATGATCAGTCCGAGCAGGAACGCGCCGATCGACAGGAACGTCGGCGTCCAGCCGAGCAGGATGCACGCCAGCAGCAGGATCGCGACCTGCGGCAGGAAGTGGATCACGGCGATGATGATCGTCGAGATCGGGAACAGCTCCCGTGGCAGGTAGATCTTGCGTACGAGGGCGCGGTTGTCGACGATCGAGTGCGTCGCATTGCCGAAGGCCTCGTTGAACAGGTTGATCGCGACGACGCCGGCGAAGAGGTACACGGCGAAGTTCTCGACGTCACGGTGGAACTGCAGCACCACACCCATGACGAAGTAGTAGATGAAGAACTGCGCGGCCGGCTTCACGTACGACCAGGTCCAGCCGAGCACCGAGTTGCGGTACCGGGTGGCCGTGCCCTTGCGGATCAGCAGCCGGAGCAGGTACCCGTGATTGAAGACGTCGAGGATTCCGCGACCGCGACCGGGGGTCTGGAACCCCGTCAAATCGACAGATGTCATGTGATCGTGATCTTTCGAATATCAAAAGGGCCCCGAATCGTTCGAAGCCCCCCGGCATACTAGCCGAGAAAGCTTACCGTCGAGCGCTCCGACTCGTCGGTGCGGGTCGGGTCGATCCGGGCGTCGCGCTAGCCGGCGAGCATCCCCGCGATCGTGCGGGTGTCGAGCGGCAGCACGGTCGATCCGGCGGGCAGCGATGCGGCCGTCACGACCACGAGCGATCCGGCGGTCGGACGGTACAGGATGCCGGTGGCGGCATCCTTCAGGACGAGGTCGCGTCGGATGTCGAGGCCGGGCGTCTTGAGCGTCTTCAGCGCGGCATCCGAGAGCTCGGCGACCTCGAATCCGGCGACGAGCTCCGGCACCACTCGGTTCAGCACGCCGGCGGAAGCCACGTAGGTCTGCCCTCCGCTGCGCACGAACACGCCGAGCTTCGGGGTCTCCGTCTTCAGCAGGGCGGGCTCGGCGGGATGCACGACCGAGTAGCGGGTGGCGATGCCGAGATCCGCGGCGACGCCCCAGTTCGGCAGGGCGTGCTTCGCCGCACCGTCGACGAAGACGACGGCTCCGGAGTTCGACGCCTTGATCAGGGTTCCGGCGGCCGGAGCGGCACCGCGCGCGGGCAGCACCGCCATCGACACCGCCGTGATCTTCAGCGGGGCGGGTG
This sequence comes from Agromyces sp. Leaf222, assembly GCF_001421565.1. NCBI lineage: Bacteria > Bacillati > Actinomycetota > Actinomycetes > Micrococcales > Microbacteriaceae > Agromyces > Agromyces sp. Leaf222. Next base: position 3,086,853 of record NZ_LMKQ01000001.1, read on the forward strand.
CGACGCCGGCGTTCGCCTCACGCATGGCCGCGGCCGAGATCGGTGCGAAGCCGCCCGCCACGGCGACGCGGAAGTCGGAACCGGCCGCGAGGAAGAGCGGTCCGTCGATGCGGGTCCCACGCACCGGCAGCTTCGCGCAGAGCGTGGTCTGCAGCGTCGTGAACGCATTGCCGGCGAGCGCGGTGGCGCCCACGCCCTGACGCTTGCCCTCGGTGACCGCGAACACATCGGTCGCCCCGCACTTGGCGAAGGTCCCGAGCGGCTTGGCGGAGTCGACGTATCCGTCGCGGCGGGCGGCGGGCAGCGCCGTCGAGCCGCGGGCGAGGCCGTACTGGTCGGCGATCTCCCATTTCGGCAACCGGACGAGCTGCCAGCCGTTCACCAGGTAGACGCCCGTCGTGCCGGTGAAGCTGACGAAGGATCCGATGTCCATCGCCGCGCCCCCCTTCGTGATCTTCGCCAGCGTGGTCGGCGACACCTTCACGATGGTCGGCCAGGATCCGCCGTTCTGGGCGGTGAGCTGGGCCGGCGAGGTGATGTGCCGGAGCTTGGCGTAGCGCACGAGGTTCACCTCTGGCGCGCCGTTGGCCTGCAGGAAGAGCGGGCCCTTCACGACGGCGGTCGACTTCTTCAGCAGGCGGCACGTCTCGGAGGCGAGCGGGGCGGCCGGCAATCCTCCGGCGCCGCCCTTCAACTGCACGAACGACCCGTTCGACGCCGAGTACACGACGGATCCGCACGAGACGATGAGCCCGACATCCGCGGCCTTCTTGTACCCGGTGACGATGCTCTCGTCGACGTTCACCGCGGTCTTGGGGAGCCCGTACTCGGTCGCGTAGGTCCAGTCGCGAAGGCGCTGGAGGCTGTTGCGACCGTCGACGTAGAAGTACTGCCCCGTGGTCTTCGACCTGATGTACGAGTGCGGCGCCGCGAGGGTGCGACCCGTCGTGTACGAGGCGAGCAGCGTGCTGGAGATCCGGGCCATGTACGGCGCCTTGCCCCCGTTGAACGCGGTCGGGGCGGCGCCGATGAGCTTGCTCGCGACGGGCCGCTCGAGCATGCGCGCGACGCCGTCGGGGCCGGTGCCGAACTTCGACATCGTGCCGCCGACCTTGTACCTGGCGAAGAGGCCGTCGGAGACGTCGAGGTAGCCCGACGCGCCGCAGGTCGAACCCCATACGGCCACGAGCTCGCAACTCGGGAACCAGTGCGTGGACCCGCCCTGGAGCAGGGCGACCCGACCCGTCTGGGTGTTGCGGAGGAACACGGTCGCGTTGCGACCCGTCGGGATGCTGTCGAGGAAGGACTTGTTCAGGATCCGGATGCCGCCGAGCCCCGTCGCGAACTCGGTCAGGTCCGCCGGCGTCGTGATGTAGTGCTTCGCCCCGCCCGCGATCAGGTAGACCATCGATCCGCCCTCGGCCCTGGCGATCATGTCGTCGACCTTCTGCGTGCTGCCGAACCAGTCCGTGAACATGCGCCAGAAGTTGCGGTTGCCGTACGACGAGCAGCCGTCGCCCGTGCCGTAGAGGTTCGCGAGGGCCGCCGCGTTCGGCCGGTACGGCGTGTAGAGGTAGAGGCCGGCCGTCGCCTGGTTCTGGATGTAGACGCTCGACGTGCCGCATGCGGCGTTCGGATGCCACTGGATGGTGTTCCATCGACCGGCGGCGTACGCCCGGTCTGGCCGCGCGCGGTACTTCTTGAACTGCCAGGAGGCGTGGTAGACCTGATTGAAGAAGCCGTAGTAGTTCGCGTCGCAATCGGCCGTGTCCGGACATCCGTAGCCCGTGGCGGATCGGTACTGGCGAGAGGTCGGCCAGGTGTCGCTGACGAGCCCCTGCTCCTTCTCGAGCAGCACGAGCAGCACGCGCGGGTTGATGCCGCAGGCCTTGCCGACGCGCACGATGATCGAGGCGGCCGTCTCGTTCGTGGTGGCGGCGGTCGCCGCGCAGCCCTCTGATCGGGCCGGCTGTGCTGGGGTGCTCTGCCGATAGCTCTTCAGGCACGTGTAGCCGGCACGGCACGTCGACACCTGCGCGTTCAGGAACGACTGCACCTGGGTGACGGTCATCGTGCCGCTGTTGTAGAAGACGGCGTCGCTGATGATGTTGCCCGGGTCGAATCCCGACCCGACGGCGGCACTCGCCGGCTGCGTTCCGGTGCCGGTCACCGCCGGCATGGCCGTGAGCAGGCCCGCGAGCAACCCGATCGAAGCGATGATGCTCGCGAGACGACGCCATCCCATGTCACAACCCCCGTTGTCACTGCCGCACCCCCCGAACTGGCGGCAGTATCTGACATGCTACGGCCGTATCGCGCTCAAGGCGAGGAATGAGCCGCAGAGCGCGCCCCGGATAGACTGTGCGGGGCCCATCCGGTCCGACGGCGAACTCGGTGTCGCCGGCGCGGATGCCGGGCCCCGATCCCCCGCCCCAGACCGATTCCGGAGCACCGACATCATGCAAGGCAACGTCCTGATCACCGGCGGCGCCGGCTTCATCGGAAGCCGCCTCGCGCGCCGCTTCGTCGACGAGGGCTACCGGGTGACCGTGCTCGACAGCCTCATCCCGCAGGTGCACGGCGACGACCCCGACACCACCTCGCCGCTGCTCGCATCGATCCGCGACATCGCGACCGTGATCCGCGGCACCGTCACGAACGCCGACGACGTGGCGCGTGCCCTTGCCGACCAGGACATCGTCGTGCACCTCGCCGCCGAGACCGGCACCGGCCAGTCGATGTACGAGATCGACCGGTACGTCGAGGCGAACGTGGGCGGCACCGCCAAGATCCTCGACGCGCTGGCCAACGGCGAGCACCACGTGCGCCGCATCGTCATCGCCTCGTCGCGGTCGATCTACGGCGAGGGCGCCTACCGCACCCCCTCCGGCGACCTCGTCTACCCGTCGCACCGCGACGACGCCGCGATGGCGGCCGGCGACTTCGACGTGCACCAGCCCGGCGTCGACGGCCCGCTCGAGCTCGTCGCGACGACCGAGTCCGCGACGATCCACCCATCGTCGGTGTACGGCATCACGAAGCACGTGCAGGAGTCGCTCATCATGACGGTCGCCCCGACGATCGGCATCGAGCCGGTCGCGCTGCGCTACCAGAACGTGTACGGCCCAGGGCAGTCGCTGAAGAACCCGTACACGGGCATCCTCTCGATCTTCTCGACGCTGATCCGCCAGGGCAAGCCGATCAACATCTTCGAAGACGGCGAAGAGAGCCGCGACTTCGTCTTCATCGACGACATCGTGAACGCGACCTACCTCGCCTCGACGGTTCCGGATGCCGCGGCGCGCGTCATCAACGTCGGCAGCGGTGTCGCGACCACCGTGTCCGAGGTCGTCGCGGCGCTCTTCGCCGCGTTCGGCACCGAGGTCCCGACCACGATCTCGGGCAACTACCGCCTCGGGGACATCCGCCACAACTACGCCGACACGACCCTGCTCGCCGAGGTGCTCGGCATCGAGGCGACGGTCGACTTCCGCGAGGGCGTGCGCCGGTTCGTCGAGTGGGTGCTCACCGAGCCGGTCGAGGGCGACAACTACCAGCGTTCGCTCGACGAGATGGCCGCCAGGAACCTCCTGAAGTGAGCGCTCCCCGTCTGCTCACCGGCAACCCGTTCCCGGCCAAGGCGAACAGCCTCAACCTGTTCCGCCTGGTGCTCGCCGCGCTCGTGCTGTTCGCGCACGCCTGGTACACGGCGGGCGAGGGCGGCGGTCCGAGCATCCAGGGCGAGAACCTGGGCGGGTGGGCGGTCGCCGGCTTCTTCGTGATCAGCGGGTTCCTCATCACGACGAGCCGGTTCACCAACACGGCCGGCGACTTCCTGGTGCACCGCATCGCGCGCATCTTCCCGGCGTTCATCGTCTGCCTGATCGTGATGGCGCTCGTGTTCGCGCCGATCGCGGCGCTCGTCGAACGAGGATCCCTCGCCGGCTTCTTCAGCACGCCGACGACCCCGCTGAACTTCATCTGGGCGAACTCGGGGCTGAAGATGGTGCACTACGACATCGCCGGCACCCTGTCGACGGTGCCGTACCCGGGCGCCTGGAACGGCTCGCTCTGGACCCTCTACTACGAGTTCCTCTGCTACCTGACGATCTGGCTGCTCGGCTCGCTCGCCGTCGTGCGGCGCTCCCCCGTCATCGTGACGGTCGTCTTCGCGCTCAGCGTCATCGCCTACGCGAACATCGACCTGGCCCGGCGCCTCGGCCTCAACGAGGACTTCGCCCTGTTCATGCGCCTGCTCCCGTTCTTCATGGGCGGAGCGATCGTCTACTACGTGATCCGCCGCTTCGGCGTGAGCGCGACCGTCGGCATCGCGTCGCTCGTGATCATGGTCGTGCTGATCGCGCTCATTCCGCGCTGGGGCGGCCAGCTCTCGGCGCCGTTCATGGCCTACGGCCTGCTCTACCTCTCGACGGTGATCCCGCAGCCGCGGTTCATCGCGAAGAACGACGTGTCGTACGGCTTCTACATCTACGCGTGGCCGATGCAGCAGCTGCTCATGCTGCCGGCGCTGGCCGAGTACGGCATGGCGGTCTACATCGGCGCGACGGTCGTGCTCACCGCGATCTTCGCGGCGGCGAGCTGGTTCCTCGTCGAACGGCCGGTGATGCGCATCGCGCGCGGCCGTCGACCGACGAAGCCCGCCGCGGTCGGCGTCGCGGCCTGAGCCTGCGCCTCACTGAGCCGAAGACGGACGCGCTGGCGTCTCGCGCCCGTCAGGCGCGGCGCAGCCTCCGTCGCGCCTCGGCGCGCAGGCGCACGAGCAGCCACCGCGAGCCGAGGGCGGCACGGATGCCACGGGGCCGCGGCGTCGACGCGTTCGACTCGTGCACCCGCCGCAGCAGGGTCGGTGCCTCGAGGTGCACGATCGACCGGGCCTCGTTGGCCGCCAGCGCGATCCAGAGGTCGTGCGACTCGGTGAGGATCTCGGGGAACGGCGTGACGAGCGCGAGCGCCTCACGGCGAAGGCCCATCGTGCAGCCGAAGTAGGGCGCGTCGCCGATCATGATGCGCAGCACGTTGCGGCGGTGCTCCCCCGACTGCTCGGCCGTGAGCCGCCACGGACGGCCCGTGAGCGGCGACGGCAACGGTTCGTCGGTGCCGAGCACCACGAGGTTGGAGGCCACGACGAGCGCGCCTGAGCGGTCGAGGGCGTCGAGCATCGCGTCGAGCCGTCCGGGGGTCCAGAGGTCGTCCTGGTCGGCCAGCAGGAGCACGTCGCCGGCGGCCGCGCCGAGTGCGGCCTCGAAGGTGCGCACGTATCCTCGGTTCGCCGCCGCGCGGATGAGGCGGATGCGCGGGTCGCCGATCGCCTCGACGAGGTCGGCCGTGTCGTCGGTGCTCGCGTCGTCGACGACCACCACCTCGTCGTCGGGCGCCAGCTGCACGAGGATCGAGTCGAGCTGTTCGCGCACGTAGGCGGCACCGTTGTAGGTCGCCATGCACACGCTCGCACGTGGTCTCGGATGCTCCACGTCGAACCTGCTCCCGGTGAATCGTGTCGGATCGCGCGACATAGACTGTCGGTCGATGAGATCTGTCCTCTTGAGGTTAGCCGGATTCACGGGAGCGCCGATCCTGTCGGCGCTCGCCCCGTTCCTGCTCCTGCCGATCATCTCCCGCGTCACCGGCCCCGGCGGTTGGGCCGACTTCTCGGCCGGGCAGTCCATCGGCATCCTCGGCATGGTCGTCGTCTTCTTCGGCTGGGGCGTCGTGGGGCCGGTCCGCATCGCACGCACGACGGATGCCGCGGGGCGCGCGCAGATCCTCCGCGAGAGCCTCGTGTCGCGGGCCATCACGACCGTCGTCGCGATCCCGCTCGTCATCGTCGCGACCGCCCTCGTCACCGGCGGCGAGTTCAAGGTGGAGTCGATCGCGATGGCCGTCGCGATGACGCTCGCCGGGCTCTCCCCGTCGTGGTTCTGCATCGGGGCCGCCCGCCCGATCGACCTCATGCTCTACGACGCCGGCCCGAAGCTCCTGGCCGCCCTCGCCGCCATGCCGGTGCTGCTCCTCGGCGGCCCGGTGCTCTTCTACCCGATCATGCTGGCGGTGGTCACCGTCGCCGCTGCGGCCGCGCACGCCGTCCGCAACCTCCGGGGGGCGTCTGGGCCGCGTGTCGGCCTCGGCCGCGGATTCCGCGTGCTCCGCGAGCTCCTGCCGACTGCGGCGATCGACGCCGCGGGCAACGCCTACGGCACGACGCCGGTGCCGATCGCGACGGCGGGCCTCCCGCCGGCGCAGGCGAGCTCGTTCGCGTCGGCCGACCGGCTCTACCGCGTCGGCGTGCTGGCCGTCATCGCGCTCGGCAACGCGTTCCAGGCGTGGGTGCTCGAACCCGACGCGACGAGCCCGGTGCGACGCCACCGCGCCGCGATCCTCGCCCACCTCGGGCTCGGCGTGTTCGGCGCGGTCGGCCTCGCCGTGCTCGGCCCGTGGGCCTCTGGCTTCATCTTCGGCGCCGACGTGGCCGCCGACCCCCTCACCTGCGTGCTGTTCGGCGTGGCGTTCTTCGCCATCTCGAGCGCGACCCCGTTCATCCGCAACATCCTGATCCCGCATGGCCGGTACCGGTTCGTGCTCGCCACGACGCTCACCGCATCGGTCGTCGGCGTGACGATCATGACGATCGGCTCGATCAACGGTCATGAGGCCGTCGTCGCCGCGGGTGTGGCCGCTGCCGAGCTGACGTCGCTGCTGATCCTCGTCGTCCCCGGCCTTCGCCTCATGGGCACGCCGGCGCCGCATCCCGTGACCGTGCAGACGGCCGAGGTCGAGGGGTCGCCCAGCAGCTGGTGACCCTGCCGACAGGCCGGGCGAGCCGCGTACGGCCCCTGTCAGCCCTCGTCGACGGGCGCGTCGTCGAGTCGCCGCACTCGCGGCGTCGCCCACCTGATGTTCGAGGCGCCCTCGAGCACCGCGTCGGCGGCACGCCCCATGCGCTTGGCACGAGCATCGGCGACGGCCGCACGGTAGAGCCGCCACAGCGATCGTCTGGGGCGCGCCAGCGTCGCCGCGACGATGAAGTGCAGCACCTCCACGAGCGTGTCGCGCGCGATCCAGGCCCGTTGGGTGCGGCGGAACTCGCGGTTGACGACGATGCGGTTGCGCACACGGTAGTAGTACCGGAACGGCGTGCTGAGCGTCACGTCCTTCGGCCCGAGTCCGAAGGTGACGAGCCGCAGCCACGCGGGGCGCTCGTATGCGGCGCCGAGCGAGTGCGGCAGGCGCACGCCGGGAGCGGCGACGCCGACGAGCCCGGCCACCGTGCAGCGCAGCTCGAACTCCGTGTCGACGAGGTCGATGAACAGGTCGGCGCGCAGGGTGCCGACCGTCTCGAACGTCGACATCGGCACGAGCATGCCCGACTGGATCGAGTGACGGGTGAACAGCGTGCCGTCATCGTGACGCGAGGCGACCTGGCTCACCGAGGCGAACATCTCGGGCACGGCGAAGGCCGGGGCGTGGCCGCGCGCGGTCGCCTGCTCGAGGGCCGCGAGCAGTTCGGCGACGGATGCCGCCGGCAGGCGGGAGTCCTGGTCGAGCGTCAGCACGTGGCCGGCGCCCTGCGAGCGGGCGTGCTCGATGCCGGCGTTCAGGGCCGCGCCGATGCCCGAGTTCTCCGACAGGCGCAGCACGGTCGCGCCGGCCGCCGCGATGGTGTCGAGCACGTCGTCGGCCGAGACACCGCTGCCGTCGTCGACGACGATCACCGACGCGACGTGGCCCTCGAGCTCGCGGATGCCCGCGAGCAGGTCTGGCTCGGGCCGGAACGCCGAGATCACCACGTGGATGCCGGCGCCGCTCGGCGAGCCGATCACCGGGATCGGTCCTCGTCACGCTCTCGCGAGCCGTCGGTCGCCTCGTCGGAGGACGGGCGTTCTGCGCGCTCGGCGCGCTCGAGCAGGTCGAGACGCGCCGAGAGGCGCTCGACCTCGGTGTTCAGCAGGGCCGTCTCCTCGGCGACGCGCCGGATCTCGTCTTCGGCCTGCGAGATCTCCCACGACAGGTGCAGGCTCACGCCGAGCAGCAGCACGATGGCCAGCGAGAAGAGCAGGTTCGAGGGCACCTGCACGCCGAGCGCGAGCGTGAGGCCCTCGAGCAGTTGCGGGAAGATGCCGAGCACGAGCACGACGAGGCCGATCACGATCCAGAAGAACGCGTACTTCTCGCGGAGCTTGCGGGTGAGCAGCATGTACACGACGATGCTGACGAGGACGAGCGCGAGGGCGATGCCCAAGAAGACGATCACGCGGTCTGACCTCCCGTGGTCTTGCCGGGTCGCATCAGGGCGAGGCCCAGCGCGAAGATCGACCGGAACAGGTAGATGCTCGCCCCGACGGGGTTCTGGCTCGGGTTGCCGTGCACGCGCTGGCGCATCGCGACGGGCACCTGGGTGACCGACAACCCGGAGTGCACCGCGGCGACGAGCGAGTCGAGCGTGTCGCCGAGGTACTCGGCCGGGTAGTAGCGCACGTACTGCGCGATGGCCCGTCGGTTGGCGGCGCGGAACCCCGAGGTGACGTCGGTCAGGCGGGTGCCGGCGACCTTCGACATCACGCCGGCGAGGAACAGCATCGCCCAGCGCCGCGGGCCCTTCACCGCGTAGTCGCCCTTGTCGGCGAATCGCGCGCCGATCGAGATGTCGGCAGTGTGCAGGCCCTCGAGCACGCGGCCGATCTCGGCCGGATCGTGCTGGCCGTCGGCATCGACCTGGATCGCCGCATCGTAGCCGCGACGCTGCGCGTACGTGAAGCCCGCGCGCATGGCGCCGCCGACGCCGAGGTTGAAGGGCAGCGCGATGACGGTGGCGCCGGCCTCGCGTGCGACGCCGGCGGTGTCATCGGTCGACCCGTCGTCAACGACCACGACGTCGAGGCCGGTCGTGCGCCCGAGGATCTCGCGCACGGTGTTGCCGACGTTGGCCTGCTCGTTCCATGCCGGGACGATGACCAGTACACGCCCGAGCGAGTCATTCATGATGGGGTCGAGCATACCAACGGCACCCGGCTCGTCTCGTTCATCGAGGCTCATTCGAGGCCCCCGCACGCCGTGATCTCGTACAGCCGGGCGTCGCCGACCTCGCGCACGAGTCGCACCGAGTCGGAGCTCGCGAGGTCGTCGAATCCGGTGAAGACGTGCTTGCCGCCGTGCACCTCGCGCGCGCCGAAGTCGAGCACGAAGCCGACGTTCTCGGCCTCGAGCGCCGCGCAGAGGGCGGCATCGGCATCCGCCTCGTCGAGTTCGTCGTTGATGATCACGACGTCGTCGGAGATGTCCATCAGGGTGTGCGGCATGAGTACGCGCCGGTCGCTGATGGCGTACGCGAGCCCGGTGCCCGTCCACGGGCTGCCGGCGATCGCGACATCCGCAGGCACGAGGTCGGGCAGTTCTTCGAGCAGCTGCAGCTCGTCGGAGCTGATCAGTGCCGACTTCGGGCTGATGCGGTACGACTGGCCCGCACCGTCGACCGCGCCGGCGATGCTCCGGCCCTGCATCGACAGCCCGAGCAGCACGACGGCGAGCACGGCGACGACGATGCGCAGACCGCGCCCGCGACTGCCGACGACGCGTCCGTACACGCGGGTCTCGGTGAGCTTCTGCCAGAGTCTCCCGACGCCGATCGCCGCGAGCGGCACGACCGCGATCACGACGAGGGCGGCGAGGCGGGGCGTGTTGTTGTACCAGGAGGCCGTGATGAGGTTGCGGATCGTGGCGCTCGAGACGCCCGCGACGATGATGTACAGCGAGCCGGCGACCACGAGCAGGGACATCGCGACCCAGTCGGCCGAGCGGCGACGGATCGCGGCGAACACGACGCCGGCGATCATCGCCACCGCAACGACCTCGGCGATCGGCGTGTGGTACATCGACACGGTGATGACCTCGCCGAGCGCCTGCCCGGCGAGTCCGATGGCGGGCCACAGGGTCGCCTCGAGCGGGGGCCGGAGCACGCGGATCGCGACCAACCCGACCGCGAGGTACACCGCGAACCCGGCGATGGCCATGATCCTCGTGCGCGCCGCGGCGCCAGAGCGCAGCAGGCGGATCAGCGCGATCACCGCGATCGGCAGCGAGAACGCGAGCCAGGCCATGAAGGCGCCGGGGTGGGTGAGTGCGAGCGCGGGGAGCGCGCCGGCGAGCACGACGGCCGACCACACGGGGTCGAGCCCGGTCGACTCCCGTCCGAGCCGGAAGAGCGCGACCGTTGCGGCCACCGCGCCCGGCACCAGCGCGACGCCGGCGTGGTACGGGTAGAGCACGCCGTAGTCGACGAGCAAGTACGGGAAGGCCGGGATCGACGCGGCGGCGAGACCGGCGGCGATCGCGACGGCCGGCTTCGAACCGCCGAGCACCCGCGAGAGCAGCACGATGCCGAGCGGCCAGGCGACCGCGGAGAACACGATCCACGTGGTGTTCACGGCGACGGGGATCGTGACCCCGGTCAGCTGCACCACGAGCGTGGCGACGTCGTGCCATCCGACCGGGTAGAACCAGAGGTTGGCCGACGTCATCGCGCCGACATCGAGCGGCGAGCCGCTGCCGGTGTCGAGGATGAAGCGCACCGCGTTCAGGTGGTAGATGTTGTCGAACGTCTGCGAGATGCCGCCGGGCTCGCCGATGATCTGCACCGAGCGCACGGCGATCACCGCTGCCGCGAGCAGCACGCCGACGCCGAAGGCCCACGCGCTCGCGTTGCGCACCTTCGACGGTCGCCCATCGGATGCCGCGACCGGGCCGGATTCGGCTCCGGCAGGCGCCAGGCGCGACACGGTCAGCCGTCGCGCGCCCCAGAGCACGGCGGCGAGCACCACCGTGAAGAGCACCGCGGGGATCCACGACCAGGTGAGCCCGATGAACGGGGCGACGAGCGCGGCCAGGGCGATGGCGGTCACCGAGAAGGGCGCGGAGAGGCCCCACATCCACACGCCGCGGAGCCCGACCACGCGGGCGAGGAGCAATCCGGGGAGCACCATGATCGCCGTAGCGACGGTCGACGCCCACGCAAGATCGAACCACGTCATCTCAGGTCGCATCCCTTCACACGCTTCCGGAGATCGGCGGCGTCGGTGTCCAAGGATACCGCCAGCCTCCCGGGCAGTACCGCCACGCCACCGCCCGCGTTCGGATGGCACCGCGCGCGCCGGGTCGCGCGGACCGGACGCCCGGGCGGGCATGGGACGATTGACGGGTGACTCTCGACATCATGATGCCGTTCTACGGTCGCATCGACCACTTCAAGCTCGCGGTCGAGAGCGTGCTGGCCCAGACCGATCCCGACTGGCGGCTCGTCATCGTCGACGACGTCTACCCCGACCTCAGCGCGGGCGAATGGGCCTCGGCGATCGACGACCCGCGCGTCACCTACCTCCGCAACGAGGTCAACCTGCGCCCGAGCCGCAACTACCGCAAGTGCGTGACGCTCATGCAGAACCCGTTCGCCGTGATCATGGGCTGCGACGACATCATGCTCCCGCGATACGTCGAGCGGGTGAACGCCCTGACCTCTCGATTCCCGAGCGCCGCCGTGATCCAGCCCGGGGTCGAGGTCATCGACTCCGACGGCGCCCTGCACCGCCCGCTCGCCGACCGCGTCAAGGCGAGGTACGAACCTCGGGGCACCGGCATCCGCGTCATCGAGGGCGAGACGATGGCCAAGAGCCTGCTGCGCGGCAACTGGACCTACTTCCCCTCGCTCGCCTGGAACGTCGAGCGACTCCGCCGACACGAGTTCCGCACCGACCTCGACGTCGTGCAGGACCTCGCGATGCTCCTCGAGCTCGCGAAGGACGGCGGCTCGCTCGTCGTCGACGACGACGTGGTGTTCCAGTACCGTCGCCACGCCGAGAGCGTCTCGGCGGTGACCGCGCCCGACGGATCGAAGTTCGCCCAGGAGCGCGTCGTCTTCGGCGAGGCCGCACGCGACCTGTCGGCACTCGGCTGGAAGCACGCCGCACGGGCCGCTCGACTTCACCTCACCTCGCGGCTGCACGCCGCGGCCGACCTGCCGAAGGCCGTGCTCGCCAAGGACGCGAAGGGGTTCCGCTCACTCGCCCGCCACACGTTCGGCGGCACGAAGGTCGGCTGAGCGGTACGGATCGGCCGAGGCCCGGCTCGATCCCGAGACGCCTGCCCGCGGCATCCGGAACCGACTCGGCCGGTCACCCCTCACGGGTCGACCGGCCGAGTCGCGTTCGTCAGCGAACCGTCGCCGAACTCAGCGCGCGTCGCCGCGAAGCGAGCGCGACCAGGTCTCGGCCGACGTGATCGCGGGCAGCTGCTCGCGGTACTGCTTGGACAGGGCGTCCCAGTCGCGACGCGTGCGCAGGTTCAGCCGCACCGCGTCGACCGCCATCTTGCGGAAATGACGGGGATTGCGGATGTGCCAGGTCGCGCCCGAACCCTCGGCGTTGCTGATGAGCACGCTGTCGTATCGGCTGACCTCGAACCACCGGGCGTCCTGGTAGGGCAGGTGCGCCTCGGGCCGCACGGCGGCGTCGGAACGGGGGCGACGCGTCGAGTGCCGCCAGACCGTCTTCGCCAGCCAGGTCACGAAGCGGATGCCGCGGGGGCCCGGGTTCGGCCGGCCGGTCGTGATCTCGGGCACGTCGCGCGCCGCGAACTTCGGCATCTCGGCGGTGTCGCGAAGGAGCTTGGACTCGGGGAATCCCGCGCCGAGTGCGCGCACGCGTGGGAGCCGATCGACCATGTCGGCGTGCAGCTGACCCGGCCCCTCGAGCACGTTGCGGATCGCCGCGTGCCGCATCGCGACGGTGTAGTAGTCCATCGTGAACAGGTTCTTGATGTCGATCGCGAGGTTCGCCCGCCAGAGCTTGCCGCCCTTGGCCATCGGGGAATGCAGCAGCGCCGCGACGAGGCGGTTGCGGGCGTGGAAGAACGCCTGCCAGTCGTGCGAGTCGTCCTTGTCGACCCACGAGACGTGCCAGACGGCGGCCCCGGGCAGGCTCACCGTCGGGTGCCCGTTCGCGCGGGCGCGCAGCGCGTACTCGGCATCGTCCCACTTGATGAAGACGGGCAGCGACAGGCCGATCTCCTCGACGACGGAGATCGGGATGAGCGACATCCACCAGCCGTTGTAGTCGACGTCGAACCGTCGGTGCAGCCAGTTGGTCTGGCGCAGGTTCGACTCGGCGAGGTCGTGCCGGGCCGGCGTGAAGGGGCCCCACATGAACGGGCCCCAGTGGATGCCCTCGGCGAACGCGTGCAGCTTCGACTTGTCGTACATGTCGAACATGTGCCCGCCCACGATCGTGGGCTTCGTGCAGTGGTTCGCGAACAGCACGGCCCGGCGGAGGCTCTCGGGCTCGATCTCGACATCGTCGTCGAGCAGGATGATGTAGTCGGACTCGCCGGCCTCGCTCGTCTCGAGCATGCCCCTCGAGAATCCGCCGGACCCGCCGACGTTGGCCTGCTCGATCACCGTGAGGCGGTCGCCCAGCCGCTCCGACGCGAGGGCGAAGCCCTCGTTCTCGACGATCCTCTCGCTGCCCTGGTCGACCACGAGCACGCGGTCGATGTAGCGCATGGCGTCGTCGTCGCCGCCGATCTCGGCGATGAGCTTCGTGCAGTAGGCGCCGCGGTTCAGCGTCGTGATCGAGACCGTCGCCGAGCCGTCGGTCACGGGTCCCTCGCCCTCGAGCGCCAGCCAGTCGGCCTGCACGAGCGAGAGCGGCTCGTCGCCGGCGATGAGGTCGAACCAGAGCCAGCCGCCGTCGAGGAACGAGTTGAACGGGAGCACGAACTCGCTCGTCGTGCTGCCGGACACCTCCACGCCGTCGACGCGCTGGATCACGCCGCGCGCGTTCGAGCGGAACACGACGACCCGGCCCGGGCCCTCGGTCTGCACGCGCAGGCGGGTTCCGGTGAGCGAGGTCCACGCGTTCCAGTAGCTCGCGGGGAACGCGTTGAAGTAGGCCGCGAACGAGACGGTCTCGGATGCAGGGAGCCGAAGCCCGCGCCGCCCGCTCAGCCAGCTCAGGCCGTTGCGGCTCGTGACGCGCGACGGACGCCGGTCGTGCCCCTCGATGAAGAGTCCGCGCGCCTTGGCGAGCAGGTTGTCCTCGTTGTCGCCCGAGTACGACCACGACCACGTCTCGGCGTCGAGGTAGAGCGGGAGCGCCTGCGGGTCGCCGTGTTCCGGAAAGATCACTCGTTGAAGGACGAGGGGATCGATGGTCATGGTTTCCTTCGAGGTCGGGAGGCGGCGTGCGGGTCTCTGGTGCCCGGCTGCTCAGCCGAAGGCGGGCTTCAGCTTGTTCTCGTACATCGACAGCGCCGAGCCGATCGCCATGTGCATGTCGAGGTACTGGTAGGTGCCGAGGCGGCCGCCGAAGTAGACGTCGGACTCGCCCTTCGCCAGCTCGCGGTAGGCGAGCAGCTTCTCGCGGTCGCTCGGCGTGTTGACGGGGTAGTACGGCTCGTCGTCGCGCTCGGCGAAGCGGGAGTACTCGCGCATGATGATCGTCTTGTCGGCCGGGTGCTCGCGCTCGGGGTGGAAGTGCCGGAACTCGTGGATGCGCGTGTACGGCGTCTCGGAGTCGGCGTAGTTCATCACCGACGTGCCCTGGTAGTCGCCGATCGGCAGCACCTCGCGTTCGAAGTCGAGGGTGCGCCAGGCGAGCTCGCCCTCGGCGTAGTCGAAGTAGCGGTCGACCGGGCCGGTGTAGACGATCGGCACCTTGCCGACGAGTGCGGTCTTGTTGATCGGCTGCGACTCGTCGAAGAAGTCGGTCGACAGGCGCACCTCGATGAGCGGGTGGTCGGCCATGCGCTCGATCCACGCGGTGTAGCCGTCGACCGGCAGCCCCTCGTGGTCGTCGTTGAAGTAGCGGTTGTCGTAGGTGTAGCGCACCGGCAGGCGGGAGATGATCTCGGCCGGCAGCTCGCTCGGCGGGGTCTGCCACTGCTTCGCGGTGTAGTCGCGGATGAACGCCTCGTAGAGCGGGCGCCCGATGAGCGAGACGGCCTTCTCCTCGAGGTTCGAGACCTCGGTGGAGTCGACCTCGGCCGCCTGCGAGGCCACGAGCGCGCGTGCGGCCGACGGGCCGTGCGCCGAGCGGAAGAACTGGTTGATCGTGCCGAGGTTGATCGGCAACGGGAACACCTCGCCGCGATGCGTGGTGTAGACCTTGTGCACGTACTCGGTGAACGCGGTGAACCGGTTGACGTACTCCCACACGGTCGGGTTCGACGTGTGGAAGAGGTGGGCTCCGTAGCGGTGCACCTCGATGCCCGTCTCGGGGTCGGCCTCGCTGTACGCGTTGCCGCCGATGTGGTCGCGGCGATCGATGACCAGCACGCGCTTGCCCAGTTCTGCGGCGCAGCGCTCGGCGATGGTCAGGCCGAAGAAGCCTGACCCGACCACTACGAGATCGACGTCAGTCGTCACGGTTTCTCCCATTCGTTCACGTCGGGCGCGCAGGGCGCAGCCGACCCCCGATTGTACCCGGATGCCTCCGGCGCGAACTGCACGCCCCCGGTGGCGGCGGGGCCGCGCGACTGTGCGCCCGCACGGAGCCCGCTCCCGCTCAGCGCTCCTCGAGGAGCCTGGTGAGGTAGGTGCCGTACCCGCTCTTCACGAGGGGTGCGGCGAGTGCGGCGAGCTGCGCGTCGTCGATCCATCCGGAACGCCACGCGATCTCCTCGATGCAGCCGATCTTGAAGCCCTGACGCTCCTCGATGACGCGCACGTAGTCGCTGGCCTGCATCATCGACTCGAAGGTGCCGGTGTCGAGCCAGGCGGTGCCGCGATCGAGCACCTGCACCTGCAGGCGACCGGCCTCGAGGTAGCGCTCGTTGACCGTGCTGATCTCGAGCTCCCCGCGCGCGCTCGGCTCGACGTGCTTCGCGATCTCGACCACGTCGTTGTCGTAGAAGTAGAGGCCGGGCACGGCGTAGTTGCTCTTGGGGTGCTCGGGCTTCTCCTCGATGGAGACCGCCCGGAACTCGTCGTCGAACTCCACGACGCCGTAGGCCCGCGGATTGCTCACGTGGTAGGCGAAGATCAGCGCGCCGTCGATGTCGGTGTTGCCGCGGAGCGCGGTGCCGAGGCCGGCGCCATGGAAGATGTTGTCGCCGAGCACCAGCGCGACCGACTCGTCGCCGATGAACTCCTCGCCGATGATGAACGCCTGCGCGAGACCGTCGGGCGAGGGCTGCACCGCGTACTCGAGGCGCATGCCGAGGCTGGAGCCGTCGCCGAGCAGCGCCTGGAACTGGTCGGAGTACTCGGGGGTGGTGATGATGAGCACCTCGTTGATGCCGGCCATCATCAGCGTCGAGAGGGGGTAGTAGATCATCGGCTTGTCGTAGATGGGCATCAACTGCTTGGAGATGCCCTTCGTGATCGGCCAGAGCCGGGTGCCGGAGCCGCCCGCGAGGATGATGCCGCGCATCAGCCGACCCCTCCGAGGGTCGCGTAGAACGCCTTCGCCTGCTCCCACGTCGGCAGGAGGCCCGCGGCGGCGGCCTCTTCGAGCCCGGGGGCGACCTCGTCCTTCGGTGAGAGCAGCGGGGTGCCGGCCTCGGCGGGGAACTCGAGGGCGATCGCCGGGTCGAGCGGGTTGATGCCGTGCTCGCGCTCGGCGTTGAACGGCGCACTCACGAGGTAGCTCACGGTGGCGTCGTCGGACAGCGCGACGAAGCAGTGGCCGAGGCCCTCGGAGATGAAGATCGCGCGGCGGTCGACGTCGTCGAGCAGCACTGAGTCCCACTGGCCGTAGGTCGGCGACCCGACGCGGATGTCGATCACGAAGTCGAGCACGGCGCCCCGGGTGGCCGTGACGTACTTCGCCTGGCTCGGGGCGATGTCGGCGAAGTGGATGCCGCGCACGACGCCCCGCTTCGAGACGGAGGTGTTCGACTGCGCGATCGGGAATCGGCGCCCGATGGCCTGCTCGAGGTGATCGGCCCTGAACCACTCGAGGAAGACGCCCCGGTCGTCGCCGAACTGCTTGGGGGTGATCTCATAGCTGTCGGGGATCTTCAGTTCACGGATCTGCACCGCAGGAGTCTACCAAGCAGGCGCGTCGGGGCTCACCGGGGATTGCGCGGCCGAAGGGCGGAGCTCACCCGACGCACGGGCGCGGTGATCCGCCAGCTGGTGCTGGACTCCAGGTCGCGGATGCGCTGCTCGGCCGCCCCGAGCTTCGCCGACGCGGCGGCGTACCGCTCGGCGTCCGCCCAGGCGAGCGCCGAGTCGCTGATGCGCCGTCCGCGCTCGTGGTAGAAGGCGCGGATCGCCGCCCCCTCGACCCGGCCGGCCTCGAGGAACGCGTCGAGCCGCGACGGCACCTCGGTGCCGACGGCGAGCACCCCGAGCCCGTGGCCGTGCTCGAACCCGAACGACGGGTAGCGTTCGCGCACCTCGTCCCAGAACTTCCAGACGCCGAAGTCCCGCTTGCGCTCGGTCGTGTCGTGGAAGAGCACCACGCCGCGGTCGGACACGGTCGGCAGCCAGGACTCGAAGTCGTGCCAGACGTCCTCGTAGCGATGCCGGCCGTCGATGTGCAGCACGTCGACGCTGCCGGCGGCGGTGGTCGGCGCGAACTCGTCGAAGAAGCCGCGATGCAGTTCGCCGATGCCGTCGTAGTGCTCGGCCGTGGTCTTCGCGACGGCGTCGTAGACGGCCTGACCGTAGAACCCGGCGTGCTCGTCACCCGTCCAGCCGTCGGTCGCCGTCACGGTCGTGTCGAGGCCGAGCCGCTTCACGGCCTCGCAGAAGACGTAGAAGGAGAACCCGTTGTGCGTGCCGAGCTCGACGATCGTGCGCGGTTCGACCGCGTCGACGAGCCAGGAGGCGAACGGCGCGTGCTGGTACCAGGCGGATCCGACGAACCGAGCCGGCTCCCAGTACGAAGCTGCGCTGATCCACGGGTGTTCTCGCATGCGTCCTCCTCGGGTGACGGCACTGCCGACCCGGTGATCGACGCGCCGTGGTCTGTCGCTGCTGCGCGGCCGGGCGGCATCCGGTCGGCTCACGTTAGACTCTCGCAGTCAGCGGTCGATCACAAGGAAGGCATTCATGAAGATCCTCGTCACCGGAGGCGCCGGGTTCATCGGCTCGAACTTCGTGCACTTCGTGCTGGCGAACACCGATCACTCGGTGACCGTCCTCGACAAGCTCACCTATGCCGGCAACCTCAAGTCGCTCGAGGGCCTGCCAGACGACCGCTTCGAGTTCGTGCAGGGCGACATCGCCGATGCGGTGCTCGTCGGCGAACTCGTCCCGGCGCACGACGCGGTCGTGCACTACGCGGCCGAGAGCCACAACGACAACTCGCTCGACGACCCGCGGCCGTTCCTCGACACCAACATCATCGGCACCTACACGCTGATCGAGGCGGCCAGGCGGCACGGCGTGCGCTTCCACCACATCTCGACCGACGAGGTCTACGGCGACCTCGAGCTCGACGACCCGGCCAGGTTCACCGAGCAGACGCCCTACAACCCGTCGAGCCCCTACTCGTCGACGAAGGCCGGCAGCGACCTGCTGGTCCGGGCATGGGTGCGCTCGTTCGGACTGCAGGCGACGATCTCGAACTGCTCGAACAACTACGGCCCCTACCAGCACGTCGAGAAGTTCATCCCCCGCCAGATCACCAACGTGCTCCGCGGCGAGCGGCCGAAGCTCTACGGCACCGGCGAGAACGTGCGCGACTGGATCCACGCGAACGACCACTCGTCGGCGGTGCTGACGATCCTCGAGCACGGCCGCATCGGCGAGACCTACCTGATCGGCGCCGACGGCGAGAAGAACAACAAGGACGTCGTGGAGCTGATCCTGACCGAGCTCGGGCAGCCCGCCGACGCCTACGACCTCGTCACCGACCGGCCGGGCCACGACCTCCGCTACGCGATCGACTCGACGAAGCTGCGCACCGAGCTCGGCTGGACCCCGTCGTTCTCGGACTTCGCCTCCGGCCTCGCCGACACCATCGCCTGGTACCGCGACCATGAGGACTGGTGGGCCCCGCAGAAGGACGCCACCGAGGCCCGCTACCTGGCCCAGGGGCAGTAGCCGTGCGCGTGCTCGTCACGGGTGCGGCCGGCATGCTCGGTCGCGACCTGCAGCGTGCGTTCGACGGCCGCGAGGTCACCGCGCTCGGCCGTGCAGATCTCGACGTGACGGATGCCGGGGCGGTCCGCGATGCGGTCGCCGGCCACGACGTCGTGGTGAACGCCGCCGCGTACACCGCGGTCGACGACGCCGAGACGCACGAGGCCGAGGCCTACGCGATCAACGCGACCGGTCCGGCGATCCTCGCGGCGGCGGCCCGCGAGCACGGCGCGAAGCTCGTCACCGTCTCGACGGACTACGTCTTCGACGGGTTCGCGACGGAACCCTATGCCGAGGACCGCCCGCGCGATCCGATCAACGCCTACGGCCGCACGAAGGCGGCCGGTGAAGAACTCGCGCTCGCAGCCCACCCCGAGGGCGCCTACGTGGTGCGCACGGCGTGGCTCTACGGCGAGCACGGACCCAACTTCGCCTCGACCATGCTGCGCATCGCCGCGCAGCGCGAGACGTGGACCGTCGTCGACGACCAGGTCGGCCAGCCCACGTGGACCCTCGACCTCGCGACGCGCATCCGTGAGCTGCTCGACGCCGACGCTCCCGCGGGCATCTACCACGGCACGAACTCCGGCCGCACGAGCTGGTTCGGCTTCGCCCGCGCGGTGCTCGAGGAGGCCGGACTCGACCCCGAGCGCATCCAGCCGACGACGAGTGCGGAGTTCGTGCGCCCTGCGCCGCGTCCGGCGTTCAGCGTGCTCGGCCACGACGCCTGGCGTGCGGCCGGCCTCGAGCCGATGCGCGACTGGCGCGAGGCGCTGACCGCATCGGGCATCGCCGCGCCCGCGGCATCCTGAACACCGCCCCTTCGGCACCATGGCCGCGCCTGCTGCGTCCTGAACCGTCGCGGGCTCGGCGTCAGTGGTCGGTGACCGCGCCGCCATTCGCGATGAAGCGCCGATAGGCGACCTTTCGCACGGACTCGGGCACGAACCGGTAGAGCCCGCGCACGCTCACGTTGCGCAGGTACTGGCCGCGCGTCGTGAAGCGGATGTCGCGGAGCGCGCGCTGCAGGGCGAGCTCGCTGCGCCACTGGGCCCGCCCGCCGCGCCTGGCGTAGGCGCCGGCGCCGACGCGGTACATGACGAGCGGCTCCGGCACGTTGCCGATGGCGGCGCCGTCGGCGATCATGCGCGCGAACAGCCAGTAGTCCTCCATGAGGCCCATGGGCTGGTAGCCGCCGACCCGGTCGACGGCCGAGCGCCGGTAGACGACGGTCGGGTGGCTGAACGGGTCGTGGAAGCGCGAGTAGGCGGCGATGTCGGCGGCGTCGGTGCGGGGTACGCGCTTGCCGACGATCGAGCCGTCGTCGTCGAGGAACTCGAACATGCCGGTGCCGACGAGGTCGAGGCCCGCCTCGACGAGCGGGACCTGCTTGGCGAAGCGTTCGGGCAACGAGATGTCGTCGGCGTCCATGCGCGCGACGATGTCGTGCTCGCTGAGGGCGAGGCCCTCGGTGAGTGCGCGGGTCAGGCCGACGTTCTGCTCGATGCGGTGGTGCACGACCGGCACGGCGGATGCCGCGACGACCGTCTCGATCGCGGTGGCGAGCTCCTCGTCGACGGGTCCGTCTTGCACGAGCACGACCTGCGCCGGCTTGCGCGTCTGCTGCGCGACGCTGGAGGCGAACGCCTTGGAGAAGTGCGCCGCGTCGTCGCCCCGGTAGACGGGCATGAGCAGCGCGAACGACTCGGCCATCAGCCCTCCACCGAGCGGACGGCCTCGCTCGCCGCTCCGAGGCCGGCGAGCGCCATGGGGTTCGGGCGAGGCCTGGTGCGCGTGCCGTCGCGGTAGCCGCGCCGCCAGCCGTCGCGCAGCACGGCGCGGTCGTCGGAGCGCAGGAAGGTCTTCAGCCAGCGGCGGATGCTCGAGGCACCGTAGACGGCCTTCTCGAAGGCCGACAGGCTCTGCGAGCGGCGGAACATCCAGAGCTTGTTGCGCACCTCGTAGTAGAACCGGGGGCCGGGGTCGGCATCGGTCGAGCCGAGCACCTTCGTCTTGTGCACGACGACGGAGGCCGGCACGTGCAGGCCGCGCCGCCCGCGCAGCACCCGCGTGGAGTACTCGAAGTCGTCGTTCCAGATGAAGTAGTCGGCGATGGGGAGCCCGACCTCACGCACGACGTCGGCCCGGACGAGCATCGAGACGAACGAGGTGCTGCGCACGGCGATGCCGCCGGCCCTGGCCGCGGCGACGCGCTCGGACTTGCTGACGAACGGCTTCTCGCGCGGGGTGTTCATGGGGTGCTCGGTGCCGTCGGTCCAGATCACGCGCGAGCCGGCGGCGACGACGTCGCTGCCGGCGACCGCGGCCAGCAGCGCCTCGAGCGCACCCTCGGTGGGTACGGTGTCGTCGTCCATGAGCCAGAGCCACTCGGGGTCGTGGCGTTCGAGCGCGAGCGCCATGCCCGCGGCGAACCCGCCTGCGCCGCCCGTGTTGCGTGCCAGTGTCGTGAGGTCGACGAGGTCGCCCGCCGCCTGCGCGACGTCGACGGTGTCGTCGGTCGAGGCGTTGTCGACGACGACCACCTTGGCGACCGGCGTGCGCTGCGCGGCGAGACCGTCGAGTACCTCGACGAGCAGGTCGCGGCGGTTGTAGGCGACCACGACCGCGACGACGCGCGGGTGCAGCGAGGGCTCGTTCATCTGACTCTCATGGACGGGGTGCGGGTGACATTCCATCTTGCCCTGCCCAGGGGCGGGATGCAGACCATGGGGAGCGGTTCCCGTCGGATTCGCAGCGCTGCTGCGGGTAGATTGAACGGGTTGCCGCGCACCGACCTGAAGGAGATGCATGCCCATCACGCTCCGGATGATCGTCGACCAGGTCGTCGCACCGGTGCCCGGCCCCCTCGGCAGGTACACGCAGGCGCTCACGTCGGCCCTGATCGCGAGCGCGCCGAGCGGGTGCGAGGTCGAGGGCATCGTCTCGTCGTCGCCCCCGACCGAGTACGAGTTCATCGAGTCGACCTTCCCCGGCATCGCGCGCCTCTACAAGACCTCGCTCGCACGACGCGAGCTCACCGCCGCGTGGCAGCTCGGCCTGACCACGTCGCCGGGCGGCGGCATGATCCACGCCCCGAGCCTGTTCGCGCCGCTGCGTCGGCACGAACGGTCCGTCTCGGGCGACCAGGTGGTCGTCACGGTCCAGGACCTCGCAGCATGGACGCATCCCGACGCGCTCACCTCGGCCTCCGTCTCGTGGCACCGTGCGATGCTCAAGCGGGCCCGCAAGCACGCCGACGCGGTCGTCGTGCCGACGCACGCCCTCGCCGAGCGGCTCGCGGGCATCGCCGACTTCGGCGAGCGGGTGCGCGTGATCGGCACGGCACCCCGTGTCGGGCTCACGGCTCCGAGCGAGACCGAGGCGACGCTCCGGCGGGCTGCGCTCGGCCTTCCCTCCGAGTACCTGGTCGCCGCCGGCACGCTCGAGCCGCGCACCGGACTCGTCGACCTGCTCGAGGCGCTCGGGCGCCCCGGCGTGCCGCAGATCCCGCTCGTCGTGCTCGGCCCCGACTCGTGGGGCGAGGTGCACCTGGCGAACGTCGCCGAGGAGTCCGGCGTCGATCCCCGTCGCGTGCAGGCGCTGCAGGTCGACGACGCGGGCGACCTCGCCGTGGTGCTGTCCGGCGCGACCGCCGTGATAGCGCCGAGTCACGAAGACGGCGCCGCGACCGACCTCATCGAGGCGTTCAGCATGGCCGCGCCCGTGATCCACTCCGACACGGCCACCCACCTCGAGGTCGCGGCAGAGGCCGGCCTCTCGGTCACGATCGGCTCCGGCGGGTACGCCGACCGCCTGGCGGCGGCCGTGACCTCGGTCGTCGAGCACCCGTCGTTGGCCGACCGCCTGGCGGTCACCTCCGCCGACCGGGCGCGCGCCTTCAGCTGGCGCGATTCGGCCGAGCGCATCTGGCAGCTGCACGCCGACCTCTGAGTCGCGCCGGCTTGCGCAGGCACCGCCCGCCGCACGGCGCCGTGCCTACTCCGCCGCGGGCTCCTCGGTCGGCGGGATCAACGCCTGGTCGATGAGCTGGCGCACGTACTCGTAGTCGGGGTCCTCGGCCGAGTCGACGCCGTTCTCGGGAGTCAGGGGCACCGAGATGATCGGCAGCTCCTTGGTCTTCAGGCCGAGGTTCACGAAGTAGCCGAGCATCGACTGCGGGATGTCGGTCTTGACGGTGTCGGCACCCGCCGAGGCGATCGACTGGAACTGCGTGAGCACGTTCGCCGGCGTGAACTGCTGCAGGATCGCCGCCTCGAGGTTGTGCTGGCGGAGCATGCGCTCGTAGTCGCCGCCCGCGACGCCGTAGCGCGCGCGGCCGTACCAGAGGGCGTGGTACCCGTTGAGGTGCTGCGGCCCGGGCTCGATCCAGCTGTCGACGCCGTTGTTGTCCTCGTCGCCGCCGATCGGGATGCGGGTCTCGACCTGGATGTCGATGCCGCCGAGGGCGTCGATGAGCTGCTCGAACCCCTGCATGTCGATGAGCACGTAGTACTGGATCTCGAGGCCGGTGATGCCCTCGACGGCGTCGCGCATGCCCTCGATGCCGGGCTCGCTGCCCTCGGCCACGGCGTTCGGGTACATGTCGGGCGACTTCAGCTCGACCTCGGTGTAGATCGAGTTCAGCTGGCAGACGTCGACCTCGCAGCCGTCGATCGAGCCGTAGCCCTCGGGGTACACGTCGTACAGGGGCGAGTCCTCGTTGAACGGCACGTCGACGAAGTCGCGCGGCAGCCCGATGGTCACGGCCTGCCCGGTGTCGGCGTCGATGCTCACGAGGCTCATGCTGTCGGGCCGCATGCCCTCGCGGTCGGGGCCGGAGTCGCCGCCGAGCAGGAGGATGTTGTAGCGCCCGTCGACGGGGGGTTCGGTCGGGCCGGCGACGAAGACCGACGAGAGGAATCCGCTCGCAGTGGTCGCGATGTACGCGCCGTAGGCGGCGGTGCCCGAGACGACCGTCATGACGACGATCGAGAGCAGGGCGACCCAGGCCCTCGCCGACGGAGCGGTCTTCACGAGGCGCACGAGCCGCAGCGTGTCGAGCGTGAGCACGACCCACAGCACGGCGTAGAAGAGTGCCGCGGCGGCGAGGATCCACAGCGTGACGCTCGTCGAGAGCACCGTGTAGAGCACCGTCGGCCAGAACAGCCACACGACGACCGCGATCACCGCGAGGGTCCAGAGCGCGAGGGTGGCGCCGAGGCCGAACCGCCCGAGTCGACGGTCGCCGGCGAGCGCCTGCACGGATCCGGGGATCAGCAGGTTCAGGGCGACCAACCACCACGCACGGCGGGTCATGACCGTGCGCGAGGCGGCGTCGGGGTACCGGATCGGGCTTGCGGCGAGTGTCATAGGGCGGACTTCAGCCGTTCGTTCTTCTCCTCGACGAGCGCGGCGAGCGACTCCGCGTACGCGGCGAGCGCGTCGGTGAGCGCGGGGTCCGCGGTCGCGAGGATCTTCGTGGCGATGAGGCCGGCGTTCTTGGCGCCGCCGATCGACACGGTGGCCACCGGCACGCCGGCCGGCATCTGCACGATCGAGAGCAGCGAGTCAAGGCCGTCGAGGCGCGAGAGCGGCACGGGCACGCCGACCACGGGCAGGGTGGTGACGGAGGCGAGCATGCCGGGCAGGTGCGCTGCACCGCCGGCTCCGGCGATGATGACCTTGAGGCCCCGCGACGCCGCCTGCTTGCCGTAGGCGATCATCTTCTCGGGGGTGCGGTGCGCCGAGAGCACCTCGACCTCGTGGGCGATGCCGAATTCATCGAGCAGGGCGGATGCCTCGCGCATCACGTTCCAGTCGGAGTCGGAACCCATCACGACGCCCACGAGCGGGCTGGTTGCTGCAGTCACCCGACGATCTTAGGATGCCCGGCTGGCAGATCGCCGCAGGGCGCGCACGCGGGCGCACACCGGCCGGCCACCGGCATCCGCTCAGTCCTGGAAAGCCGCCGCCGCCGCGCGTGCCTCGTAGACGACCGCGTCGAGGTCGTCGCCGATCGCCGTGACGTGGCCGACCTTGCGACCGGGGCGCGGCGCCTTGCCGTAGTTGTGCAGCTTGACGGTCGGGTGCTGCTCGAGCGCGTCGACGTACCGGTCGGCGAGCGAACCCTCGACGGGCCCGCCGAGCACGTTGACCATGACCGACCAGTCGGCGTGCGTGCCGGTACCGCCGAGCGGCAGGTCGAGCACGGCGCGCAGGTGCTGCTCGAACTGGCCGGTCGTCGCGCCGTCCATCGACCAGTGGCCGCTGTTGTGCGGGCGCATCGCGAGCTCGTTGACGAGGATGCGCTCGTCGGTGGTCTCGAACAGCTCGACCGCCATGACGCCGGTCACGCCGAGCCCCTCGGCGACGGCGAACGCGATCTCGGCCGCCACGTCGGACATGCGGCCGGCCGAGTGGGGGGCCGGGGCGATGACCTCGCTGCACACGCCGCCGACCTGCACGGTCTCGACGAGCGGCCACGCGGCGATCTCGCCGGACGGGCGACGAGCGACGAGCTGCGCGAGCTCTCGACGGAAGTCGACCAGCTCCTCGACGAGGAGGGCGCCGCCGGTGCCGTCTTCGGCCGCCGCGGAGAACCATTCGGCGACCTCGGCCGCCGCGCGCACGACTCGCACGCCCTTGCCGTCGTACCCGCCGCGGGGGGTCTTCACGACCGCCGCCCCACCGTGGGCCGCGATGAACTCGTCGAGCTCGGCCGGCGTCTCGATGCGCGCCCAGTCGGGCACGGGCAGGCCGAGCTCCGAGAGCCGCTCGCGCATGAGCAGCTTGTCCTGCGCGAACCGCAGCGGATCGGGGCCCGGCCGCACGGCGATGCCGGCGTCGACGAGCGCGCGCAGCACGTCTTGGGGCACGTGCTCGTGGTCGAAGGTGATCACGTCGACCTCGCGCGCGAACGCGAGCACGGTCTCGAGGTCGGTGTAGTCGCCGACCCGGTCGGCCGCGATGGCCGCTGACATGCCGTCCGCCTCGGCGAGCACGCGGATGTCGACGCCCAGCTCGATGGCCGCGGGGATCATCATCCGGGCGAGCTGTCCGCCGCCGATCACTCCGACTCGCACGCGATCGCTCCTCTGGTTCGGGGGTTCTGCACACGGGGATCGCCGGTCGCCGACACCCCGCCGGAGCCGGCTGCGCGGCACCCGTTCAGTCTAGGCGGCATCCCCGCGGCATAGGATGTGCCGGTGCCCGACCACGTGCCCAGCCGAACCCGCAGCGTCCTCTCCCGCGCATGGGACGGACTGCTCGCCTACCTGGTGAAGTTCGGCGTCGTCGGCCTGATCGGCCTCGTCATCGACGTCGCGCTGTTCAACCTGCTGCGCATCGGCGTGTTCGGCGAGGGACACTGGGCGCAGTCGGCGCTCGGCGCGAAGACGATCTCCACGAGCGTCGCGATCATCTTCAACTGGCTCGGCAACCGGTACTGGACCTTCCGCAGGCACCGCCGCCGCAACTACCTGCGCGAGTTCGGCGAGTACGCCGTCGTCTCGCTCGGCGGCATGGCCATCGCGCTCGGATGCCTGTGGGTCAGCCACCACTGGCTCGGCTACACGAGCCTCGTGGCCGACAACATCGCCACGAACGTCGTCGGTCTCGCGCTCGGCACGGCGTTCCGGTTCATCCTGTACCGGTACTGGGTGTTCGGGCACCACCGCACCGACGGGCTCTCGAACCTCGACCGCGTCGAGGAGGCCCAGCGCACCCTCTTCGAGGAGCCGGGCACCGGCGACGACACCCACGCGGGTCCGGATGCCGCGGACGGCCCCGGCCCCGCGGCGCTCAGCCCGCGCTGATGTTCAGCCGACGCTGACGTTCAGCCGACGCTGACGTTCAGCCGACGCTGACGCTCAGGCCTCGACCGCGCCGCCGCCGGGCTGGAAGTACGGCGGGTGCACCGCGACGCGCGTGCGCAGGTCGAACGTGTCGAGCACGGCGCGCACCCGGTCGCGGACCCGGTCGTTGCCGACGGCGATCAGCAGCACGCGCTCGAGCGGCAGGGCGTCGTGCACGAGGAACTCGCCGGTCGCCAGCTGGGCGCCGTCGTCGTCGCTGTGGATGCGCTGCAGCGCCCGCAGCACGTCGGGCCACGACGAGTCGACGACCGAACCGGTGGCCGCGACATCCGACCCGGTGATGGCGACCGCGCCGACCTGCTCGGTGCGCGCACCGACGGCCTTCTCGATCGAGGTCACGAACAGCACGTGGTCGGATGCCGGGCGCGAGGCGGCGCTGGCGGCCAGGCGGGGATCGGGCGAACCCGTGCGGAGCGCCTCCCAGACGTGGGCGTCGGTCGACAGCAGGAACGGCACGTAGTCGGCCACGACGTTGTCGGTGCCCTCGACGGGTGCCGAGCGGCGGAACTCGCGGGCGGCCGGCGCCGAGACGTCGACCTCGGGCTCCGCGCCGGTGGTGTCGGCGAGGATCGCGCCTGCGCCGAAGATCGACGCGAGGTTCTCGACGTGGGTGACGTGGTAGATGCGCACCGTCTTCGGGTCGACCGGCGTGAACGTCGCCGCGGCGCGCGTGCCTGGCACGCGGGCCGGCGGGCGCGAGGAGGTGCGGGTCGGAGTGCCGCGCAGCGACGTGGTCATGCGCGGGGTGCGCACGGTGGCCGTCACGGTCTTCGCGACCGGCTCGGGGGGCGGGAAGCACGTGGCGCACATTCCTGCTTCGAATCCGTGCCTGCATTCGTCCACGGGAAACCTCCATAGGGCGGCTCGCGCTCGGGGGCGCACGAGTCCGACCTTCTAGAGTAAGCCTTGAAACCGGATGCCGCGTGCGAGCCGTTTCGGCATCGGCCCTGCCGGGCCCGATTCGCGCCCGCTCCTCGTCCGTTCCTCGCCCGGTCGGCGCTCAGCGGCGGTGCCACGCGACGGTGTCGCCGTCGGCGCCCGACAGCATCGCCCTCCGGTGCTCGATCGCCGCCGGGCTCGAGGGATCCATGAGCTCCTGCAGGGCGGCCTGCACGAGTTCGGGGCGCGGCACGTCCTGCAGCACGAACGTGCGGTCGTGCGCGGTGTTGATGCGGACGTCGCCCGAGCCGAACATCGACGCGAACCAGCCCGCGCGCACGTCGACATCCGTGGCCCGGCTGTTCAGCAGTTCCTGGCGCACGCGCGAGAAGACGCCGTGCCGGAGGATCACGCGCCGGGTCGTGATCGTCGTGCGGCGGGTGAGCCAGGCGATGAGGGGCAGCAGGCAGCCGACGAGCACGACGAGCACGGCCCCGGCGAGCAGGCCGAGCTGCGCCCACGAGTCCTCGAGCACGCCGAGGCCGTAGGTCGTCGCACCGGCGACGACGATGAGCAGGAGCGCGGAGGGGATCAGGCGCCTCGCATGCGAGCGCACGCGAGCGACGACGCGTTCGGGGCGGATGACGGCCGCGGTTCCGCCAGGGACGAAGCCCGTCGACGCGACCTGCCCCGTGCGGGGATCGGCGCCGGGACGCGCGGCCTGCGCGGACGCAGCCTCGGCGTCGGCGCGCGCACTCGACCGTGCCGCCTTCTTCACCGCGCGCGAATCGCTCCCCCTCGCCATACGCCCATTAATACCTCAGGTGGGTCACATCTCCGGCGGCGACAGCCTGCTCCTCGCCGTTCTCCCGGTCTCGCACGACGAGGCGCCCGTCGGCGTCGAGCCGTTCGGCCGTGCCGATGAGCTGCTCGTCGCCCGGCAGCTCGACGCGCACCTCGGAGCCGAGCGTCCCGCAGCGCGAGGCCACGAGCTCGGCGACGCCGCTCGCGGCGGCATCCCCGCCGGCTGCGACGAACGCGTCGAACAGGCGCGAGAACTCGGCGAGGTAGTCGGCGAGCACGGCGTCGGCGTCGGGCGCCGAGCCGGTCGCGAGCAGCAGCGAGGTCGAGGTCAGGGTCGGCAGGTCGTGTTCGTCGAGGGTCAGGTTGAGGCCTGCGCCGACGATCACCGCGCCGGATCCCGGCAGCAGCTCCGAGAGGATGCCGCACACCTTGTAGCCCGACACGAGCACGTCGTTCGGCCACTTGAGCACGACCTCGACCCCGCCGGAGCGGTCGTCGGGGTCGGCGAGGTCGGCGGATGCCGCGGCCGCCGCCTCGACGGCGCGGGAGACCGCCTCGGTCATCGCCGCACCCGCGATCAGGGGGATCCAGCCGTACGCGTCGGCCGGCAGCGGCGCCTCCGCGGCATCCTGCGGGCGCAGCAGCACCGAGATCGCGAGCGTCTTGCCGGTCGGGGCGAGCCAGGTGCGCCCGAGCCGCCCTCGCCCGCGCGTCTGGTCGTCGGTGACGACCACGGAGCCGTGCGGCCAGCCCGCGGCATCCGCCCCCTCGACCGCGTCGCGGAGCACGTCGTTCGTCGACGTGGCGGTGTCCAGGAACTCGAGACGGGGTGCGACGTCGCGCGACTTCGGAAGGTCCATGCCGACAGTCTCCCGCAGGCCGAAGCGCGGAAGGCACCATTGGAGACGCCCGATTTGTAGGAATCCGTCAACGAAGGCCGCCGGATGGGCGACGGTAGAGTGAATCGCGTGACCGAAGCGACTGACGGCCCCGACCTCTTCACCA
This sequence comes from Agromyces sp. Leaf222, assembly GCF_001421565.1. Lineage (NCBI taxonomy): Bacteria > Bacillati > Actinomycetota > Actinomycetes > Micrococcales > Microbacteriaceae > Agromyces > Agromyces sp. Leaf222. The sequence continues at coordinate 3,116,511 of NZ_LMKQ01000001.1, forward strand.
CGGCGGGCAAGCTCGCCGACCTGCGAGCCCGCTACCACGAGGCGGTGACGGCGAGCGGCGAGGCGGCGATCGAGAAGCAGCATGCCAAGGGCAAGATGACGGCCCGCGAGCGCATCGCCGAACTGCTCGACCCGGGCTCGTTCGTCGAGCTCGACGAGTTCGTGCGCCACCGCACCCACGCGTTCGGCATGGAGGCCAAGCGCCCCTACGGCGATGCGGTCGTCACCGGCACGGGCACGATCCACGGCCGCCAGGTCGCCGTGTACTCGCAGGACTTCACGATCTTCGGCGGCTCGCTCGGCGAGGTCGCCGGCGAGAAGATCATCAAGGTCATGGAACTCGCGCTGAAGACGGGCGTGCCGATCATCGGCATCCTCGACTCCGGCGGAGCGCGCATCCAGGAGGGCGTCGTCGCCCTCGGCAAGTACGGCGAGATCTTCCGCCGCAACACCGCGGCCTCTGGCGTCATCCCCCAGATCTCGATCGTCTGCGGGCCCGCGGCCGGCGGCGCGGTCTACTCCCCCGCGCTCACCGACTTCGTCATCATGGTCGACAAGACGAGCCAGATGTTCGTCACCGGCCCCGACGTGATCAAGACGGTCACCGGCGAAGACGTCGGCATGGAGGAGCTGGGCGGCGCACTCACCCACAACTCGGTCTCGGGCGTCGCGCACTACCTCGCGAGCGACGAGTCCGACGCGCTCGACTACGCGCGCACGCTGATCTCGTTCCTTCCCGACAACAACATGACCGACGCACCGGTCTACGACACCGAGTCGGCACTCGAGGTCACCGACGAAGACCTCCGCCTGAACACGCTGATCCCCGACTCCCCCAACCAGCCCTACGACATGCACGCGGTCATCGAGGGCGTCGTCGACCACGGCGACTTCCTCGAGGTGCAGCCCCTGTTCGCGCCGAACATCCTCATCGGGTTCGCGCGCATCGAGGGCCGCTCGGTCGGCATCATCGCGAACCAGCCCAGCCAGATGGCCGGAACGCTGAACATCGCGGCCGGCGAGAAGGCCAGCCGCTTCGTGCGCTTCTGCGACGCGTTCTCGATCCCGATCCTCACGCTCGTCGACGTGCCCGGCTACCTGCCCGGCACCGACCAGGAGTGGACCGGCGTCATCCGCCGCGGCGCGAAGCTGCTCTACGCCTACGCCGAGGCGACCGTGCCGCTCGTGACCGTGATCACCCGCAAGGCCTACGGCGGCGCGTACATCGTCATGGGCTCGAAGCAGCTCGGCGCCGACATCAACCTCGCCTGGCCGACCGCCGAGATCGCCGTCATGGGCGGCCAGGGCGCCGTCAACATCCTCTACCGCGGCGAGATCAAGCGCGCCGAAGAGGCCGGCGAAGACGTCGCCGCCGTGCGCACGAAGCTCGCCAACGAGTACACCTACAACGTCGCCTCGCCGTTCCTCGCGGCCGAGCGCGGCGAGCTCGACGGCGTCATCGAGCCGGCCGCAACGCGCGTCGCCGTGCTCAAGGCGCTCCGCTCGCTCCGCACGAAGCGCGCGAGCCTTCCGCCCAAGAAGCACGGCAACATCCCGCTGTAAGGGGCCGATCATGAGCACGCGAGACGAAGACACCACCGAAGCGGATGCCGCGGCACGAGCCTCGGCGATCCGGTTCACCACGCGCGGCGTCACCGACGAAGAGGCGGCCGCCGTCACCGCGGTGCTGCTGGCCGCCATCGACGCCGAGTCCGAGACGACGCACGCCGCCGACCCCCGACGCAGCGCCTGGGCGCGGAGCGCGGGATCCCTGCGATCCGTCGACCCGCGCGGCACGCGCTGGAACCGCAGCGTCGGCTGACCGACGAGCCTCCGGTCGCGACGGACGACCCTGGTCCCCCGTGCTGTCCCCCGAAGTGCCGACTGTCGAGGTCACGCCGGGTTTGTGAATATTGTTCTGCAGGCTCCCAAAGGGAGCTGCCGCCCTCGTCGGTCGGGTAACCGGCGAGTGGTTGGGGGCGAGTCAGGGCGATATTCGGGTTGTCGCCGTGACTCGGGCTTGTTGGGGGGTCGACCATCGGTCGGCCCCCCACCTTTCTGTCCGGGCGCATATCGCGAGACGGTGCCGACCGCGAGACGGTGCGTACGGCGAGACGGTGCCCGGTGCCTACTGCGAGACGCGCCGCGGGATCTCGAGCCACACCTCGACGTCGAGGTCGTCGGGGTCGATCGCGGGCGCACGGGGATCCGGCTCGGGTTCGACGAGGCCCACCACCGTGACCGCAGCCGCCGACGTGTCGGCCGCGGTGCGCACCACGATCCGGTCGGCCTTCGAACCGGCGATCGCCTGGGCGAGCCGGGCGAGCACGCGCTCCCGCTGTTCGGCGTCGAGATCGTCGATGCCGCCCTCGTCGAGCAGGGTCACGACGGCCCCGCGCTCCCTCGCCCGCTGCACCTCGACGCGCACGTCGTCGGTGAGCAGCATCCGCCCTCGGATCTCGTCGCGGATGGCCGCCTCGAGCATGCGGCACTCGCGACGCTGCGGCTCGGTGAGCACGCCGCCGCGGTCGGCGATGCGCCGCAGCATCGGCGCCGCGATGCGGTTGGTCTGCACGAGGCGTGTCTGGCCGACGAAGAGGTGCGCGTCCTGCGCGGCCTGCCACTCGGCCGCCTCGCGTTCGGCGTGGGCGTAGCGCCTCGCCTCACGGGCGGCCGTGCCGAGCGCGGCCGAGAGCATGTGCGCGATCGCGACCCACGCGATGCTGCCGATCACGCCCAGCGTTCCCAGCGCCAGGGGGCCGGCCCAGACGACGGTCTGCACCGCGAGCGCGATGACGCCGAGCCAGGCCGCGGTGAGCTGACGGCGTGCGGCGGCGATGGTCATCAGCGTGCCGACGGCGGCCACGTACCAGGTGGCGTAGCCGTTGGCGTTCGCGGGGTCGAGCTGGCTGGTCACGAGCAGCGGCAGCACGATGCAGACCGCGAGGTCGAAGGCGGCGAGCCAGTCGGGCATCCGCACCCTCGAGCCGACCGACAGGCTCGCGATCGTGGCGGCGATGTAGAGCACGAGCGCGACGATCGTCGGCCAGGGCGACGCGGGAACGTCGAGCGTCGAGATCGCGAGCGCGACGTGATAGGCCGAGAACAGGGCGGCGAGCGCGAGCAGCAACCAGCGCGGAATGGCGATCATCGATGCCCCTCCATGCCGGCCGGCCAGGCGAGCGACACGGTGGTGCCGAGGCCCGGAGTGGAATCGATGACGGCGGCGCCGCCCACGTTCGCCATGCGCTCGATCACCGAGACGCGGACTCCGAGGCGCTCCGACGGCACGACCTCGACCTCGAACCCGACGCCGTTGTCGGAGACCTCGATCACGCAGCCGCCCGTGCGGATGCCGCGCACCCTGAGCTCGCGCCGCACGGTCCTGCCCGGCTCATCGGCGTGCTGCATGCTGTTGACCATCGCCTGGACGGCGGCGGCGTACAGGGCCTCGCCCGCATCGGACGGCAGGTCGACGCCGCCCGTGTTCACGACGCGCACCGTGAAGGGCGCCGCGAACGACGCGAGCGTGGCGCGCAACCGCCGCACGAGCACCGGCAGCCGCATGCGGTCGTCGGCGGCCGGCTGGGCCGCCCCGGCCTCGTCGAGCCGGCGGATCGCGTCGCGGGCCATGCGAGCCGAGAGCGCCTGCTCGTCGGGCGACCCCGCGGCCGCCGCCGAGAGCAGCGTCGTGAGCACGCTGTCGTGCACGAGCGCGTCGACCTTTGCGCGCTCGAGCTCGGTCGCGTGCAGCCGGACGGCATGCTCGTAGCGCTGCAGGGCCGCCTCCTGGGCGACGTCGACGGCCTTGGCCGCGTTGCGGAGCATGGTCACGATGATCAGCACCACCGCGCCGAGGATCACGGCGTACATGGCGTCGAGCAGGGCGACGAGGGGCGATGCCGAGCCGCCGGTCGGCAGCAGGCGCACCACGCCGTACATCGCGGGCACGAGCACCGTGTACACGGCCGCCCACGGCATCGGGAGGGCGACCACGGCAGCCGTGGTCGCCACCGTGCAGAGGTAGTACAGCCAGGGCGGCGACGACGAGACGATCACGACGTCGTCGACCACGAACGGCCAGACGACGATCGAGGCCGCGTAGAGGATCGCGAACGTGAGCGCGGCGCTGCGCACGGCGGTGCGCGTGAGCGCAGCGAGGCCGATCGCGAGGATCGCGCCGTAGAGGAAGGCGATCATCGCCGCCCCGGCGCCGGGACGCAGCCCGGAGGTCTGGTCGAGCGCGAGGGCGAGGGCCTGCAGGCCGAAGACCGCCCCGAAGATGCCGAGTGCGCGGCTCGCGACGATCTCGACCTGCTCGCGGGTCACCGCCGTCCGGCGCCGCACCACCGCTCGTGATGCGCGCTCCTCAGCGGCGGGCATCCCCGCCGTCACCGTCGAGCCCCGGGAGGATGCCGTCCTCGACCGCGCGACGCAGCAGGTCGACCTTGGTCGGCGCCGGGCGTCCGACCTCGACGTACTTCGCGCGGATTCGGTCGAGGTATTCGCGGGCCGTCGAGTGCGCGATGCCGAGCTGGGCGGCGACGAGCTTCAACGGCAGGCCGGACGCGTAGAGGTGCAGCACGTCGTGCTCGCGCCGTCCGAGCTGGGCCTTCGCGAAGTCGCGGTCGGCCTCGATGGCGCTCGCCCACTCGACGTTGGTGAGCGCCTCGCCACGGGCGACGGTCGCGATCGCCGCGATGACCGAAGCCATCGGCGAGGCCTTCGGGATGACGCCGGCGGCTCCGGCGGCGAGCGCCTCGCGCACGGCGGCGACCCGGTCGGCGATGCTGTGCACGAGCACGGCGCTGCCCGTCGCGAGAACGCTCCGCACGTTCTCGGTCACGCTGGACCCGTCGCCGAGCGAGAGGTCGAGCACGACGACGTCGCAGCGCCCGCCGTCACGGACGGCCAGGGCCGCCAGCACGGTCGGCACATCGGCCGTCTCGGCGACCACGTCGTAACCCGCGTCTCGGCACGCCGCACGCAGTCCGAGGCGGACCGCCTCATGATCGTCGACGATCGCGACCGTCGCCTGCCCTCCTGCAACTGCACCCGACAACGGATCCCCCTTCTGCCCGGCCAGTCGCACGTTCCGACCGGTCAGTCACACGATAGCGGCCAGCCGGGCAACCGCCTCGACGTGATGCGTGTTCGGGAAGAGATCGAACGCCTGCAGGTCCTCGAGCTCGTAGCCGTGGGCGCGGAGCAGGCCGATGTCCCGGGCCAGTGCGACCGGGTCGCACGCGACGTACACGAGCTGGCGCGGACGCAGGGCGGCGAGCCGGTCGACGACGTCGCGGCCCGCGCCCGAGCGCGGCGGGTCGAGCACGACGGTCGCGTCGCGCAGCCTGGCGCGTTCGCCCTGCCCGGCGTCGGACTCGAGCGAGGCGAGGTAGCGGTCGACCCGCGCCGTCACGGCGCGCGCCCCGACCCACTCGGCCAGGTTGTCGCCCGCGTGCATCGTCGCGCGCTCGTCGGACTCGACGCTCGTGATGCGCACCGTCTCGCCGAACCGGTCGCCGATGGCCGCCGCGAGGAGGCCGACGCCGCCGTAGAGGTCGAGGTTCGCCGCGCGCGGATCGAAGCGGTCGGGGTCCACGAGGTCCTGCACGGCCTTCGAGAGCGTCGCCGCCGCGCCGCGATGCACCTGCCAGAACCCGTCGCGGTCGACGGCGAAGCTGCGGTCGCCGACGACCTCGGTGGTCACCGGGCGCTGGCCCCGCGGCATCCGCTCGCGCTCGTCGGTGACGATCACCTGCGGGTCGGCGCCGCTCGGGGCGACGAGGTCGATCGTGCGGGCACCCGCGAACCGGTCCGCGAGCGGTGCGAGGTCGGCCAGTTCGTCGACGGCCAGGGGCAGGGATGCCACGGGCACCACCGTGTGGCTCCTGGCGGCGAAGGGGCCGACGGTGCCGTCGTCGGCGACCTGCAGCCGCACGCGCGTGCGCCAGCCCGTGCCGTCGGCGCGCACGCCGGGAGCCAGCTCCGGATCGACGGGGAGCACCTCGACCTCGCGCTCGACCCCGCCCATGCGGCGCAGCGCGTCGGCCAGCACCTCGGCCTTGAGCGCGCGCTGGCGCTCTGGCGCGATGTGGCCGAACTCCGCACCGCCCGCGCGGCGCTCAGGCGCCCGGTCGACGCCGGCCTCGGCCCACACGTGGGCCCGCCGGTCGGCCGACGCGGCGAGCACCTCGAGGGTGTCGGCGCGCCAGAAGCGGTCGTGCGCGGCATCCGTCACCCTGGCCATGACCCGCTCGCCGGGGATCGCGTCGGCCACGAACACGACCCGACCCTCGTGATGGGCGACCGCGACGCCGCCGTGCGCGATGCGCTCGACGTCGAGCTCGAGCACCGGACCGTCGGTCTTCACCGGCGTCGACGGGCGGCGTCCGCGGCTGCCACGACCGCCGGCCTCTGCTGGTCGGTCGGCGGCGCGACCGGCGGACTGCCCTGCCTGCTGCGTCCGCTCGGGACGTGCGCCACGGCTGGCGGAGTTCTTGCGGACGGGGCGCTGCGGTCGGGGCATGCAACGAGCATTCCACAGCGTGCCTGTGAGCGGCAGGATGGTGGCATGCGCCTCTACCTCGCCTCGACGTCGCCCGCCCGCCTGCAGACCCTCCGCGCGGCCGGCATCGAGCCGATCGCCATCTCGCCGGGCGTCGACGAGGACGCCCTGGTCGCGTCCCGCGAGGCCGAGGCCGGGCACGCGCTCGCCGCGCCCGAGATGGTGCAGTTGCTCGCACAGGCGAAGGCCGAGGCGGTCGTCGGCTCGCTCGTCGACGGCGGGCCGATCGACGGACTCATCCTGGGCGGCGACTCGGCGTTCCTCGTCGGCGGCACGATCCACGGCAAGCCGCACCTGCCCGAGGTCGCGAAGGCGCGTTGGCTCGAGCAGAACGGCGCTCACGGCGATCTCTGGTCGGGCCACTGGCTCATCGACCACCGCGGCGGCCGCGTCAACGGGGCGGTCGGGCGGGCGGATGTCGCGACGGTGCGCTTCGCCGCACTCGACGAGGCCGAGATCGACGCCTACATCGCGACCGGGGAGCCGCTGCTCGTGGCCGGCGCGTTCACGGTCGACAGCCTCGGCGGACCCTTCATCCGCCGGGTCGAGGGCGACCCGTCGACGGTCGTCGGGCTCTCGCTCTCGACGCTCCGCGACCTCGTGCGCGAGCTCGGAGCCGACTGGACCACACTCTGGAATCGCGGCTGATCCCTCCCGGGCTTTGTCGACACCCGAAAGGGTCGGGCACCTTTCTTGTGGACTCGATCCAAATGCAACGCGTCGCGGGTGAATAGGCTGAAGGGCATGCCGCGTATCACGAAGGTCCTCATCGCCAACCGCGGGGAGATCGCCGTCCGCATCATCCGCGCCGCCCGTGACGCCGGACTCGGATCCGTCGCGGTGTACGCCGACCAGGACCGCGACGCCCGGCACGCCAAGCTCGCCGACGAGGCGTACGCCCTCGAGGGCACCACGAGCGCCGAGACCTACCTCGTCATCGACAAGATCCTCTCGATCGCACGCCGCTCCGGCGCCGACGCCGTGCACCCCGGCTACGGGTTCCTCGCCGAGAACCCCGACTTCGCCCGCGCCGTCATCGCCGCGGGGCTCACCTGGATCGGCCCGTCGCCCGAGGCCATCGAGCGCCTCGGCGACAAGGTCTCCGCACGCCACGTCGCCGAGAAGGTCGGCGCCCCGCTCGCCCCCGGCACCCTGAACCCGGTGGCCGACGCGGCCGAGGTGCTCGAGTTCGTCGACGTGCACGGGCTGCCCGTGGCCATCAAGGCCGCGTTCGGCGGCGGCGGGCGCGGCCTCAAGGTCGCCCGCACGCGCGAAGAGGTGCCCGAGCTCTTCGAGTCCGCCACGCGCGAGGCCGTCGCGGCCTTCGGCCGGGGCGAGTGCTTCGTCGAGAAGTACCTCGACCAGCCGCGCCACGTCGAGACCCAGTGCCTCGCCGACGAGCACGGCAACGTCGTCGTGATCTCCACGCGCGACTGTTCGCTGCAGCGCCGCCACCAGAAGCTCGTCGAGGAGGCGCCGGCGCCGTTCCTCACCGAGGAGCAGACGACCGCCCTCTACGAGTCCTCGAAGGCCATCCTGAAGGAGGTCGGCTACGTCGGAGCCGGCACCTGCGAGTTCCTCATCGGTCAAGACGGCACCGTCTCCTTCCTCGAGGTCAACACGCGCCTCCAGGTCGAGCACCCCGTCTCCGAGGAGGTCACCGGCATCGACCTCGTGCGCGAGCAGTTCCGCCTCGCCGAGGGCGGCGTGCTCGACTACGCCGACCCCGTCGCGGTCGGCCACTCCATCGAGTTCCGCATCAACGGCGAGGACCCGGGCCGCGGCTTCCTGCCGGCTCCCGGCCCCGTGCACCAGCTGCGCTTCCCCGGCGGCCCCGGCATCCGCATCGACTCGGGCGTCACGAGCGGCGACGAGATCTCGGGCGCGTTCGACTCGCTGCTCGCCAAGCTCATCGTGACCGGCTCCACCCGAAAGGACGCGATCGAGCGCGCCCGCCGCGCCCTCGACGAGTTCGAGGTCATCGGCCTGCCGACCGTGCTGCCGTTCCACCGCGACATCGTGCGCAACGAGGCCTTCGCGCCAGCCGGCGACGAGCCGTTCTCGGTGTACACCCGCTGGATCGAGACCGAGTACGACAACCAGCTCGAGCCGTGGTCGGGCGAGCTCGCGGCGCCCACCGCCGCGACCGCCCGCACGAGCCTCGTCGTCGAGGTCGGCGGCCGCCGCATCGGCGTCACCCTGCCCGCCAAGCTCGCCGGCGGCACGTCGTCCTCGCCCACCGCGGGCGCCGCACCTCGCCGACGCAGCACGTCGCACGTGGCCGACACCGCGACGGGCGACGCCGTGAAGGCGCCCATGCAGGCCACGGTCGTCAAGGTGGCCGTCGCCGAGGGCGACAAGGTCGTCAAGGGCGACCTCGTGCTCGTGCTCGAGGCCATGAAGATGGAACAGCCGATCGTCGCCCACAAGGACGGCATCGTCGGCCTCGTCAACGCCGAGGCCGGCGCGACGGTCTCGAGCGGGCACCTGCTGCTCTCGATCGCCGACGCGCCCGCCGCCTGAGCGGCCGCCCGCGGCATCCGCGACGCTCGAAATTCAGGAGATCCCGGCCTTCGGGGCTGCCTGAGCTCCCCTGAACCCGGATCTCCTGAATTCGCCGCGCCGATGCGCGCTCAGATGCCGCCCTGCGGCGTCGGCAGCTCGACCTCGCTGACGCTGCGCGCGAGCCGGGAGTGCCGCCGACCGTAGAGCAGGTAGACCACGATGCCGATCGCGAGCCACACCAGGAACCGCACCCAGGTCAGCGTCGTGAGGTTCAGCATGAGCCAGAAGCAGAGCACCGCCGAGAGGATCGGCAGCACCGGCGACCACGGCACCCGGAACCCGCGCGGCAGGTCGGGGCGCGTGCGACGCAGCACGATGATGCCGAGGCTGACCAGCACGAACGCCGAGAGCGTGCCGATGTTGATCATCTCCTCGAGCAGTCCGACATCCGTGAACGCCGCGACGAACGCGACCGTCGCACCGCCGATGATCTGGATGCGCGCCGGGGTCTTCGAGTGCGTCGTCGTCTTCGACAGCCACCGCGGCAGCAGGCCGTCACGGCTCAGCGCGAACACGATTCGCGAGAGCCCGAGCAGTAGCACCATGATCACCGTCGTGAGCCCGGCGAGCGCGCCGACCGAGATCACGGCCGACGCCCAATCCTGACCGACGAGCCGGAACGCGGTCGCGAGCGACGGCGACTCCTCCTCGGCGAGCTCGGTGTACGAAACCATGCCGGTCATGACGATCGACACGAGCACGTAGAGCACCGTCACGATGGCGAGGCCGAGGAAGATGCCGCGCGGCAGGCGCTTCTGCGGCTCCCGCACCTCCTCTGCGCTCGTGGCGACCACGTCGAAGCCGATGAACGCGAAGAAGACGAGGGATGCCGCGGCGAGCAGTCCGAAGATGCCGTACTGGGCCGGTGCGGCGCCCGTCGCCCACGACACGAGCGACTGCGTCCAGGCATCCGACGAGCCGCCCTCGGTCGGCACGGCCTCGGGGATGAACGGCACGTAGTTCGCCGCGTTGACGAAGAAGAACCCCACGACGATCACGAAGAGCACGATCGCGACCTTGATGATCGTGAACACCGCCCCGACCCGCGCCGTGAGCTTGGTGCCCGCGACGAGGAGCGCGGTGAACACGGCCACGACGAGGAACGCGGGCCAGCTCACCTCGACGCTGCCGATCGAGAACGTCGACGGGAACGGCACGCCGAACGCGAGCAGCGCCTCGCCGAGGTAGACGCCCCAGTACTTCGCGATGACCGCCGCCGCGGTGAACATCTCGAGGATGAGGTCCCAGCCGATTATCCAGGCGAGCAGCTCCCCCATCGTCGCGTACGTGAACGTGTAGGCGCTGCCGGCGACGGGCACGGTCGAGGCGAACTCGGCGTAGCACATGATGGCCAGCCCGCACGTGACGGCCGCGAGCACGAACGAGATGATCACGCTCGGCCCGGCGAAGTTCGCGGCCGCCTGCGCACCGACCGAGAAGATGCCGGCGCCGACCGCGACCGCGATGCCCATGAGCGCGAGGTCCCACGTGCCGAGCGATCGCTTGAGGCTGCGCTCCGAGTCGTCGGCGTCGGCCAGCGACGCCTCGACGGACTTCACCCGCAAGTTCATGTCGTTCCCCCGAACCGCGCCGCCCCCGCGACGCTCGTGGGCCTAGCGTACGACGTGCATGGCCCGCGCGGCATCCGTCAACGACCCCGTCAGCGACGGGTACACCGGGAACGCCTCGGCGAACTGGTCGACCGTCAGCCGATGCTCGACCGCGAGCGCGAGCGGGAAGATCAGCTCGGATGCCTTCGGGGCGACGATGACACCGCCGATGATCGACCCGGAACCGGCCGAGGCGAAGAGCTTCACGAAGCCGTCGCGGATGCCCATCATCTTCGCGCGGGGATTCGACGCGAGCGGCAGCTTGTAGATCGCGCCGGGCACGACGCCGTCCTCGATCTCGCGCTGGGTCCAGCCGACCGTCGCGATCTCGGGCTGCGTGAAGATGTTCGAGGTGATGTTCCGCTCCTCTGGCGGGTTCACGATGTCGCCCATCGCGTGGAAGATCGCCGTGCGCCCCTGCATCGAGGCGACCGAGGCGAGCGGCGGGAACGTCGTGCAGTCGCCGGCCGCGTAGATGTTCGGGATCGACGTGCGCGCCACGCGGTTCACCCGGATGTGGCCGCTCTCGGTGAGCTGCACGCCCGCCTCGGCGAGGCCGATGTCGCTCGTGTTCGGCACCGAGCCGACCGCCATCAGGCAGTGGCTGCCGCGCACCTCGCGCCCGTCGGAGAGCGTCGCGACGACCTGGTCGCCGTCGCGCACGACGGACTCGGCACGGGACTTGTTGAGCACCTTCATGCCGTTGCGCTTGAAGACCTTCTCGATGACGGATGCCGCGTCGGCGTCTTCGCCCGGCAGCACCTGGTCGCGGCTCGAGATGAGCGTCACCTTCGCGCCGAGCGCGCGGTAGGCGGACGCGAACTCGGCGCCCGTGACGCCGGAGCCGACGACGATGAGGTGCTCCGGCACCTGTTGCAGGCTGTAGAGCTGCGTCCACGTCAGGATGCGCTGGCCGTCGGGCACGGCCGACGGCAGCACGCGCGGGGAGGCCCCGACCGAGAGCACGATGGTGTCGGCCTCGATGCGGTCGAAGTCGGTGCCGCCCTTGGCGGTCGCCACGATGACGGCGTTCGGCCCGTCGAGGCGACCCTCGCCGTGCACGAGGTGCACGCCGGCGTCGAGCAGGTTGCGGCGCATGTCGTCCGACTGCTGCGCGGCGAGGCCGAGCAGGCGCTTGTTCACCGCGGCGAGGTTGATCGCCACGTTCGGCTTGACGGCCTTCTCGGCGTCGCCCTTCGCGTAGAACTGCACGCCGAGGTCGGCGGCCTCCTTGACGGCGTTCGAGGCCTCGGCGGTCGCGATGAGCGACTTCGAGGGCACGACGTCGGTGAGCACCGCCGAGCCGCCGACGCCGGCCCGCTCGATGAGGGTGACCTCGGCTCCGAGCTGGGCACCGGCGAGTGCGGCCTCGTAACCGCCCGGTCCACCTCCGAGTACCGCGATGCGTTGCGTGCGCTCGAACTCGTAGACCATGCTCACATTCTGCCAGTCGCCGCATCCCGACCGACAAACGAGCAGCGCCCTGCCGCGGCATCCGCCCCCCGAATAGAGTGGTGGGATGACCGAAGCAAACGTGCTCGACGACCCCGCCGCAGATCCCTTCGCCGTCGCCGCCGACGCCGCGGCCCGCATCGCGGAGCTCACCGGAGTCGAACGCCACGACATCGCCCTCACCCTCGGCAGCGGCTGGGGCCGTGCCGCCGAGCTCATCGGCGAGACGACGCACACCCTCGCCGCGACCGACGTGCCAGGGTTCTCCAAGCCCGCGCTCGAGGGCCACGTCGGCACCCTGCGCTCGGTGCTGCTGCCGAGCGGCAAGCGCGCCCTCGTCATCGGCGCCCGCACCCACTACTACGAGGACCACGGGGTGCGCCGCGTCGTGCACTCGGTGCGCACCGCGGCCGCGACCGGCGCGACCACCATGATCCTCACCAACGGCGCCGGCGGCATCAAGGAGCACTGGAAGCCCGGCACCCCGGTGCTCATCAGCGACCACATCAACCTCACGGCCGACTCGCCGCTCGAGGGCGCGACCTTCATCGACCTCACCGACCTCTACTCCAAGCGCCTGCGCGACCTCGCGCACACGATCGACCCGACCCTCGACGAGGGCGTCTACTGCCAGTTCCGCGGGCCGCACTACGAGACGCCCGCCGAGGTGCAGATGGCGAAGGTCATCGGCGGCCACATCGTGGGCATGTCGACCGCGCTCGAGGCCATCGCCGCCCGCCAGGCCGGCATGGAGGTGCTCGGCATGTCGCTCATCACGAACCTCGCCGCCGGCATCCAGAAGACCCCGCTGAGCCACCAGGAGGTCATCGAGGCTGGCCAGGCGGCCGAGCCCGTCATCTCCTCGCTGCTCGCGAAGATCGTCGCAGAGCTCTAGGAGCACCGGATGTCGCAGCCAGACGAATCAGCAGCACCCGCCGTCCTCTCCGTCGACGACGACCGCCGCATCGCCCTCGCCCGGGCGTGGGTGGCGCAGGACCCAGACCCCGAGACGCGCGTCGAGCTCGACGACCTCGTCGCCCGGGTGCAGGGCGGCGACGCCGCGGCATCCGCCGACCTCGCCGACCGGTTCGACCAGCGCCTCGCGTTCGGCACCGCGGGCCTCCGCGGCGAGATCGCGGCCGGCCCGAACCGCATGAACCGGGTGCTCGTGTCGCAGGCGGCGGCCGGGCTCGGCGCGTTCCTGCTCGAGCGTGCGCCCGACACGACGCCGTCGGTCGTCATCGGCTACGACGGGCGCCGCAACTCCGCGGTGTTCGCACGCGACTCCGCCGAGATCCTCGCGGGCGCCGGCCTCCGGGCGATCCTGCTGCCGCGGCTGCTGCCGACGCCGGTGCTCGCGTTCGCGGTGCGCCACCTCGACGTCTCGGCCGGCATCATGGTCACCGCCTCGCACAACCCGCCCAACGACAACGGCTACAAGGTCTACCTCGGCGGGACCGACCACGGCTCGCAGATCGTCTCGCCCTCCGACGCCGAGATCGCCGCGCACATCGCCGGCGTCGCCGCCACGGCGCTCGTGACCGACCTGCCGCGCGGCGAGTTCGAGACCGCCGACGAGTCGATCGTCGACGCCTACGTGCTGGCCACCGCCCACGAGGCCGAATACGCCCCGCCGGCGCAGCCGAAGGTCGTGTACACCGCCATGCACGGTGTCGGCTGGGAGACCACCGCCCGCGTGCTCGCCGAGGCCGGCTTCGACGCCCCGGTCCTCGTCGAGGAGCAGATCGCGCCGGACCCCGCGTTCCCGACCGTGTCGTTCCCGAACCCCGAGGAGCCCGGCGCGATGGACCTCGCCTTCGCTCGCGCCCGCGCGGTCGGAGCCGAGCTCATCGTCGCCAACGACCCCGACGCCGACCGGCTCGCGATCGCCATCCCCGACGCCGCCGCCCCCGAGGGCTACCGCCGCCTCACCGGCAACGAGGTCGGACTCCTGCTCGGCTGGCGCGCCGCGCGCCGCGCAGCCGATGATTCCGGCGACGGCGCCTCAGACGGCACGCTCGCGTGCTCGATCGTCTCCTCCCCCGGCCTCGAGGCCATCGCCGACGCGTACGACCTCGGATTCGAGGCCACGCTGACCGGCTTCAAGTGGATCTCCCGCGCGCCGAACCTGGTCTTCGGGTTCGAGGAGGCGCTCGGCTACCTCGTGAACCCGGGCACCGTGCGCGACAAGGACGGCATCTCGGCCGCGATCGCGTTCCTGTCGCTCGCCGCCGACCTGCGCGCCACCGGGCGCACGGTCGCCGACCACCTCGACGAGTTCGTCGAGCGATTCGGATGCCACGACTCCGGCCAGATCTCACTGCGCGTCACCGACCTCAGCCGCATCGGCGCCATCATGGCCCGCCTGCGCGCCGAACCGCCGTCGACCGTCGGGGGCATCGTGGTCGAGCGCATCGAAGACCTCTCCGACGGGTTCGGGTCGCTCGCCCCCAGCGACGTGCTGCGCATCATCCTCGAGGGCGGCTCGCGCGTCATGGTCCGCCCGAGCGGCACCGAGCCGAAGCTCAAGGTCTACCTCGACGTGGCAGCGCACGACGGCTCGGTCGCCGAGCGTCGCGCCGCGGCATCCGAGACCCTCGCCCGTCTCGAGGCGGGAATGCGGGAGCTCACCGCCTGAGCGTCGCCATCGGGCCGGCTTGCGACGCGGGTCGGCCCGGTGCCTGCGGGCGGGCTCAGGCGAGCGGGCGCGGGCTCAGGCGAGCGAGCGCTCGAGCTTGGCGCCGATCTCCTCGACGTCGAAGTAGTTCACGATCTCGATGATCTCTGCGAACGAGCGGCCGAGCGTCGTGCGCACCTGGTCGGCGAGCTCGGTCGAGGTGAGCACCACCTGCGCGTCGGCCGCGGCCTCGGCCACCGAGGCGAGATCGCTCGCATCGACCGACGCCGTGAGCCCGAGCCGATCGAGGGCGCGCTCGGCGTTGACCTTGAGGATCGCCGAGGTGCCGATGCCCTCGCCGCACACCGCGATGATCCTCATTCGGCCGCACCCCGTTCCGCGTCGCCGGTGTCCGCGGGCGCCCCCACCGCATCGATGCCGAGGAGCGTGCGCACCTCGTCGGCATCGGCGGCACCGGCGAGCCGATCGATCACGCCAAGGTCGTTGAACACGTTCGCGAGCCGCGCGACCGACGCGACGTGCGCATCGACGTTCGAGACGGCCAGGCCGATCACGACGCGCACGGGGTCGTTGTGCGGATGCCCGAACTCGACCGGCGTCGCCAGGGTGACGACCGAGAGGCCCTCGCCCAGCACGTCGGGCCCGGGGCGTGCGTGGGCCAGCGCGAGCCCCGGCGCGATGACCACGTAGGCCCCGAACTCCTCGATCACGCCGATCATGCGCTCGGTGTACTCGGGCCTGGTGACCTTGGCGCGGGTCAGCGCACGACCGGATTCGCGAACCGCGGCGCGCCAATCGTCGACGTCGGCGCCGAGGACGACCGCCGTGTCAGGCAGTGGCGTCGTGGTCATGAGTGGTGGTTCCGTTTCAGCACGGACTCGCGCAGGGGCTCGAGTGCAGGTCGGGTCGCTCTCGGGACAGAGGCTCGGGCGTGCGCCGCGGCATCCGATCAGGCTTCGTCGAAGCCCTCGCGGATGACCTCGGCGAGCTCGTCGCGGTCGTCGAGCGGCAGGAAGGCGGCGGCCGCGGCGTTCAGCTGGAACGTCTCGAAGTCGTCGAGGTCGTAGCCGAACGCGTCGCCGAGCAGGGCGAGTTCGCGGGTCAGGCTCGTGGCGGACATCAGGCGGTTGTCGGTGTTGACCGTGACCCGGAAGCCGAGCTGGTAGAGCAGGTCGAACGGGTGGTCGATGAGCTCGTCGCCCCAAGCCTCGATCGCGCCGGTCTGCAGGTTCGACGACGGGCTGAGCTCGAGCGCGATCTCGCGGTCGCGCACCCACTGGGCGATCGGCCCGAGGGAGACGTACGTGTTCTCGTCGTCCTGACGCTCGATCGTGAGGTCTTCGGCGAGGCGAACGCCGTGCCCGAGTCGCAGGGCGCGGCCGTCGAACAGGGCGCTGCGGATGGACTCGAGGCCGTCGGCCTCGCCCGCGTGCACCGTGACCGGCAGGTACTGGCCGGCGAGGAAGTCGAATGCCGTGCGCAGCCGACCGGCAGGGAACCCGGCCTCGGCACCGGCGATGTCGAAGCCGACGACGCCCCGCTCGCGGTGGCGCACCGCCAGCTCGGCGATCTCGAGCCCTCGGTCGGCGTGCCGCATGGCCGAGACGAGCTGACCCGTGCGGATCGCGTGCCCGAGGTTGCGGGCGTCGTCGATGCCCTCGTCGAGGCCGGTCTGCACGGCCTCCACAACCTCATCGAGGCTCAGGCCGCGCGCCAGGTGCTGTTCGGGCGCCCAGCGGATCTCTCCGTAGACGACGCCGTCGGCGGCGAGGTCCTGCACGAACTCGCGGGCGACCCTGGTGAGCCCTTCGCGCGTCTGCATGACGGCCGTGGTGAGGTCGAAGGTCTTCAGGTACTCGACGAGCGAGCCCGAGTCGGCCTTCTCGGCGAACCACGAACCGAGCTCGTCGGCGTCGTGGACGGGAACGTCGACGCCGGCGGCGTCGGCGAGCTCGATGATGGTCTGCGGGCGCAGGCCGCCGTCGAGGTGGTCGTGCAGCGACACCTTCGGCAATGCCTGGATGTTCGCTCCGTCGCCCTCGAGCCGGTACTCCGTCGGAATCGTGTTCACGAGTCCACGATAGCGGCGAGGCCGCCGGGAAGTCTCGGCAATCTCGAAGCTACGCCTGCGGCGAACCGCCGCCGATCACCGCCCGATGCGGTCGGCGATCAGCGGACCGCCGTCGAGCACCGGCTCTCCGGCATCGCCGACGCGGTAGGCGCCCTCGACCGCGTCGAGCGCCCTTGCGAAGCGGGCGGGCTCGTCGGCGAGCAGGGTGAAGAGCGGTTCGCCCTTGCGCACGACGTCGCCGGGCTTGGCGTGCAGGTCGATTCCGGCGGCGTGGTGCACCGGGTCCTCCTTGCGCGCGCGGCCCGCGCCGAGGCGCCAGGCGGCGATGCCGAACGGCAGCGCCTTCTGCTCGACGAGCACGCCGTCGCGCTCGGCGACCACGGTGTGCGTCTCGCGCGCGACGGGGAGTGCTGCGTCGGGGTCTCCGCCCTGGGCGAGCACGAACGCCCGCCAGCTGTCCATGGCCCGGCCGTCGTCGAGCGCGGCCTCGACGTCGGCGTCGCGCACGCCCGCGAGCTCGAGCATCTCCTGCGCGAGCGCGATGGTGAGCGCCCGCACGTCGGCAGGGCCGCCGCCGGCGAGCACCTCGACCGATTCGCGCACCTCGTTCGCGTTGCCGATCGTGAGGCCGAGCGGCACGTTCATGTTCGTGATGAGGGCGGATGTCGCGACGCCCGCGTCTTCGCCGAGGGCGACCATCGTGCGGGCGAGCTCGCGCGAGCGGTCGATGTCCTGCAGGAACGCGCCGGAGCCGAACTTCACGTCGAGCACGAGCGCTCCGGTGCCCTCGGCGATCTTCTTCGACATGATCGAGCTCGCGATGAGCGGGATGGCCTCGACGGTGCCCGTGATGTCGCGGAGCGCGTAGAGCTTCTTGTCGGCTGGGGCCAGGCCAGTGCCCGCGGCGCAGATGACGCCGCCGACCTCTCGGAGCTGCGTGAACATCTCCTCGTTCGTGAGGTCTGCGCGCCAGCCGGGGATCGACTCGAGCTTGTCGAGCGTGCCGCCCGTGTGACCGAGTCCGCGGCCGGAGAGCTGCGGCACCGCGACGCCGAAGCTCGCGACCAGGGGCATGAGGGGCAGGGTGATCTTGTCGCCGACGCCGCCGGTGGAGTGCTTGTCGGAGGTCGGCTTGCCGAGCCCGCCGAAGTCCATGCGCTCACCCGAGGCGATCATCGCCATCGTGAGGTCGCGGATCTCCCGACGGCTCATGCCGTTGAGGAAGATCGCCATGGTCATGGCCGACATCTGCTCGTCGGCGACGTAGCCGCGCGTGTACGCGTCGACCAGCCAGTCGATCTCGGGCGTCTCGAGCTCATGGCCGTCGCGCTTGGCCCGGATCAGGTCGACCGCGTCGAACGCCTCGATGCCGCTCATGCGCCGGCCCCCTTGAACTCCGCGAGCTGCCGCGGACCGAACGCGTCGGGCAGCACCTGGTCGATCGTCTTGATGCCCGAGACGGTCTCGAGCAGCATGCCGTCTGCGGAGTGCTCGTAGAGCAGCTGGCGGCAGCGACCGCACGGCATGAGCACGTTGCCGTGGCCGTCGACGCACGAGAAGGCGACGAGGCGCCCTCCGCCCGACATGATGAGCGCGGACACCAGCGAGCACTCGGCACACAGCGTGACGCCGTACGAGGCGTTCTCGACGTTGCAGCCGCTCACGATGCGGCCGTCGTCGACGACGGCCGCGGCGCCCACCGGGAACTCGGAGTACGGCACGTACGCCTTCGCCATGGCCTCGCGTGCGCGCTCGCGAAGATCGGTCCAGTCGATCGCATCCGTTGCGGTCATGGTGCTCCCCCGTTCGTGGATGGGTGTTCTTCCGTAGCCGTGCGCGCTGTCGTCGGCGCCCACGGGGTCAGGACTTGATATACGGCTTGCCGGCCGCGGCGGGGCCGCGCACCTTGCCCACGAGCCCGGCGACGGCGAAGATCGTCACGACGTACGGGAGCATGAGCATGAACTCGCTCGGCACGGGCGAGCCGATCACGGCGAGGGTGTTCTGCAGGTTCGACGCGAAGCCGAACAGCAGTGCGGCGAGCGTGGCCTTGATCGGATCCCACTGGCCGAAGATGACGGCGGCGAGGGCGATGAATCCGGCGCCGGCCGTCATCTCCTTGTTGAACGCGATGCCCGAGCCGATGGTGAAGAAGGTGCCGCCGAGGCCGGCGATCGCTCCGGCCAGCGCGACGTTCCAGAAGCGGGTGCGGTTGACCTTGATGCCCACGGTGTCGGCCGCCTGCGGATGCTCGCCGACCGCCCGCAGGCGAAGGCCCCACTTGGTGTGGAACAGTCCGATGTAGACGAGCACCACGGCGATGTACATGACGTAGACGATCGCGGTCTGGCGGAAGAAGACCGGTCCGATGATCGGGATGTCGCTGAGCAGCGGAATCGGCATGCGGGGGAACCTGGGCGGCGAGTTCAGCGTGGCCGAGTTCGGGGTGAGCACCTGCGAGAAGAAGAAGCTCGTCAGGCCGAGGACGAGGACGTTCAGCACGACGCCCACGATGACCTGGTCGACGAAGTACTTGATCGAGAACGCCGCGAGCACCATGCCCACCAGGAGTCCGGCCACCAGTGCGCCGACGACGCCGGCGATCAGTCCGGCCCAGACCGAACCGGTCGAGGAGGCCACGACGGACGCCGTGACCGCCGACGTGAAGGCACCTGCGAGCAGCTGGCCCTCGATCGCGATGTTGACGACGCCGACGCGTTCGCCGATGACGCCGGAGAGCGAGCCGAAGATGAGCGGCACCGCGAGGCTCAGCGAGCCGAAGAGCAGGCCGACGACCGGGATGGTCGCACCCGCGGCCGCCCAGGTCAGGAAGCCGATCAGGAAGAGCACCGCGAAGACGACGACGAGCCAGAGCGGCACCCGTCGCTTGGACGCGACGAGGTATGCCGAGAAGGCGGTTGCGAGGGCGAGCAGCAGCACCACGGTCCAGAGCGTCGCCATCGTGGGCGTGCTGATGGTCGTGATCTGGATCACGTCGGTGGTCTCGGTGAGGCGGAAGCCGGTCTCGCCCTCGCGCGGCGCGAACACCGCGAGCGCGAGCGCGATCAGCGTGAACGCGGCGAAGGCGATGGGGGCCTTCCAGCTCGTGACGACGGTCGTCGCGAGGGCGGGGACGTCAGCGGCAGGCGTCTGCTGGACGGTCTGGCTCACTTCGCCTTCACCTCCTTCGTGACGATCGGTCGAGGTCTGCGCGTCGTCGCTGCGGGGTCGGGCAGACGGAAGATGGTGCGCACCAGCGGCGGTGCGGCGATGAAGAGCACGATCAGCGACTGCACGACGAGCACGATCTCGACCGGCACACCCTCGGCGGCCTGCATCGAGAACCCGCCGGCCTTGAACGCGCCGAACAGGATGCCGGCCACGAAGATGCCCCATGGCGTGGAGCGCCCGAGCAGGGCGACCGTGATCGCGTCGAAGCCGATGCCCGCGTCGATGCCGGCGGTGAAGCCCGTCGTCACGGTGCCGAGCACCTGGCTGACGCCCGCGAGGCCGAGCAGGGCGCCCGCGATGAGCATGGCGTAGACGTACATCGCCTTCACGTTGATGCCGGCGACGCGCGCCGCGTTCGGGTTCTCGCCGACGGCGCGGAACTTGAAGCCGAGGCTCGACCGGCTGAGGATCCACCAGACGAGCACGGTCGCTCCGACGACGAGGATGAAGCCGAAGTGCAGGTTGTACTGCGGCCCCAGCAGCGACGGGAAGATCGCGGTCTCCTTCATCGCCGGCGTCTTCGGGTTGCTCGACCCCGGCGCCTGAAGCAGGCCGGGCGTGCGCAGCATCCACGAGACGAGGTAGAACGCGATGTAGTTGAGCATGATCGTGACGATCACCTCGTGCGCGCCCGTGCGCGCCTTCAGGAGGCCGGCGATGCCGGCCCAGAGTGCGCCGCCGAGGAGGCCGCCGACGAGCGCGACGAGCATGTGCAGGCCGTAGGGCAGGTCGACGCCGAACCCGATCCAGCCGGCGACGGAGGCGGCGATCAGCATCTGTCCGCGTCCACCGATGTTGAACATGCCGACCCGGAACGCCAGCCCCACGCCGAGGCCACCGGCGATGAGCGGCGTCGCGAACGTGAGGGTCTCGGTGAGGGGGCGGATGCCGGCCGCGAACGTGTCGCGGTTGAAGTTGTAGATCGAGCCCTGGAACAGTGCGGTGTACGCGCCGGAGACCGAATGCCAGACCGCGACGACGGTGTCGCCCGGGCGGGCGAAGAAGTAGACGCTCGCCTCCTGCACCTTCTCGTCGGTGAAGGCGATCATGATCGCGCCGACGACGAGTGCGAGCAGCACGGCGAGCACCGAGATGATCGCGTTGCCCGTGGCGATCTGGTGGAGCATGGTGTGCCAGCGCGAGGGCGGTTCGACCTCGGGTGCGGCCGTCGTCGAAGACGAGGCGGATGCCGCGGCGGGCTCGGTCGCAACGGCGCCCGGCTGCTCGAGCGCGACGTCGGGCTCGCGGTCGGGAACGGTTCCGCCTGCAGCGGGTTCGCGGGGGTCGCTCATGCGGCGGCTCCTTCGGTGGGGACCTCTCCGGCCATCATGAGGCCGAGGACTTCGCGGGGGGTGTCGCCTGGCACGATGCCGACGATGCGGCCGCGGTACATCACCATGATGCGGTCGGCGAGAGCCGCGACCTCGTCGAGCTCGGTCGAGACGACGACCACGGGCACGCCCGAGTCCCTGGTCTCGACGATGCGCTTGTGGATGAACTCGATCGAGCCGACGTCGACGCCTCGGGTGGGCTGCGCTGCGACGAGCAGTCGCAGGTCGCGGCTGAGCTCGCGCGCGAGGACGACCTTCTGCTGGTTGCCGCCCGAGAGCTGTCGGACCTTCGAGTCGATGCCCTGGGTGCGGACGTCGAACTCGGCGACCTTCTCGCGGGCGAACTGCTCGAGCGCGGCGCGCTGGATGTTGCCGGCGCGCACGAAGGGGGCGCCGTTGCTGCGGTCGAGCATGAGGTTCTCGGTGATCGTGAACTCGCCGACCAGGCCGTCTTCGTTGCGGTCTTCGGGAACGAAGCCGACGCCGGCGTCGAGGATGCGTCGCGGGCTGGCCGCGCTGAGTTCGATGCCGTCGATCGCGATGGACCCGGTGATGCGCGGCTGGAGGCCGAGGAGGGCCTCGGTGAGCTCGGTCTGGCCGTTGCCCTGCACGCCCGCGACGGCGAGGATCTCGCCGCGCCGAACGGTGAAGCTGACATCGTTGACGACGAGCTGACCGATGGGGTCGATGACCGTCAGGCCCTCGACCACGAGAGCGGCCTCACCGAGCTTCGGCTCGTCCTTGTGCACGGTGAGCTCGACCGCGCGCCCGACCATGAGCGAGGCGAGTTCGGCGTTCGACGCGGTGGGCGACGCCTCGCCGACCACCTTGCCGAGGCGGATCACGGTGATGCGGTCGGCGACCTCGCGCACCTCGCGCAGCTTGTGCGTGATGAACACGATCGAGGTGCCGGTCTGCTTGAGCTGGCGCATGATGCCCATGAGCTCGTCGGTCTCCTGCGGCGTGAGCACCGCGGTGGGCTCGTCGAACACGAGCACGCGGGCGTCGCGGGAGAGGGCCTTGATGATCTCGACCCGCTGCTGCACGCCGACGGGCAGGTCGTCGACGAGCGCGTCGGGATCGACGTCGAACCCGAACCGGTCGGAGATCTCGCGCACCTTCGCGCGAGCACTGGCCAGGTCGAGGATGCCGCCCGCCTTCGTCGACTCGTGCCCGAGCATGACGTTCTCGGCCACGGTGAACACGGGGATCAGCATGAAGTGCTGGTGCACCATGCCGATGCCGGCGGCCATGGCGTCGCCCGGCCCGGCGAAGTGCTTGACCTCGTCGTCGAGCAGCACCTCGCCCTCGTCGGCCTGGTAGAGGCCGTAGAGCACGTTCATGAGGGTGGATTTTCCGGCGCCGTTCTCACCGAGCAGGCAGTGGATCTCCCCTGCCTCGACGGTGAGGTCGATGTGGTCATTGGCGACCAAGCTGCCGAAGCGCTTCGTGATGCCGCGAAGTTCGAGCTTCATGTCCTGATCCTAGTGAAGATGGCGCATCTGCAGCAGATGTCGCTCGGATGTCGGAACCACCGGATGCCGCATGCTCACGTGTTGGCCAGTTGGTCGGGCGAGCAGCCGCGGCATCGGGTGAACACACATCGGGGAGGCCGGCCGAAGCCGACCTCCCCGGTGCGCGTGTCGTGGATTACTCCGCGAGGTAGGACTTCACCTCGACGTCGCCCGCGATGATCGCGGCCTGGAGCTCGTCGAGCTCACCCTGCAGCTCGGCCGGGACCTTCGACTCGAAGTCGTGGAACGGCGCGATGCCGACGCCCTCGTTCTCGAGCGTGCCGACGAACGGGGTCGGGTCGAACTCGCCGTTGCCCGCCGCGAGGACGGCGTCGTAGGTGCCGACGTCGATGCCCTTGAGGATCGAGGTGAGCATGAGGTCGGCGACCGACGGGTCGGTCTCGGTGAAGTCGGCGTCGACGCCGATCATGGCGATGTCCTTGCCGGAGTCGCGGATCGCGGCAGCGGCCGACTGGTAGATCGGGCCACCGACGGGCAGCAGCACGTCGACGTTCTGGTCGATGAGGCCCTGCGCGGTGTTGCGCGCGGTGTCGTTGGCCTCGAAGCCACCGGTGAAGAGGCCGTCGGTGCCGTCCCAGCCGAGCACCTTGACCGCGGTGCTCTTCTCGCTGTTGTGGTAGTCGACGCCCTGCTTGAAGCCGTCCATGAAGATCGAGACGGTCGGGAAGTTCATGCCGCCGAAGGTGCCGACGACGCCGGTCTCGCTGTACGCGGCAGCCGCGTAGCCGGCGAGGAACGCGGCCTGAGCCGTGTTGAACAGGATCGGCTTGATGTTCGGAGCGTCGACGGTGCCGTCGAAGTCGTTGTCGGCCGCGTCGTCGATGATGACGTACTCGACGTCGGGGTTCGCCGTCGCGGACTCGACCGTGGCGGCCGAGAGGGCGAAGCCGACGGTGACGATGAGGTCGCAGCCCTGGTCGACGAGGTTCGTCAGGTTGGGCGCGTAGTCGGTCTCAGCCTCGGACTGGACGCTCTTGAGCTCGACGCCCAGCTCGTCGGCGGCCTTGGTGGCGCCCTCGAAGCCGAGCTGGTTGAACGACTTGTCGTCGAATCCGCCGGAGTCGGACACCATGCAGGGCTGGAAGTCGATGGCCTCGCCACCGTCGCCGCTGCCCGAATCCTCGGGAGCAGAAGCGCAACCGGCGAGCAGCACGGCTGCGCCGAACATCGCGAGGCCGGCGAATCCGGCCTTCTTGGTCGTGACCTTCACTGTGTCCTCCAAATAGTGCGCCCCGGTCGAGAAAGCGGGGGCTGTGCGCACACGTTACCGAATGTTGCGCGCACCGCCCCATCACTTTGCGGGCGCGACATCCAATGGTTATGAAGACGCGACATTCTGCTCATATGAGCACGGGCCCACACCCCCGCGCGGGGGTCGTGGTGCTCGCGGGCCCGTTGAGAAGCGTCGGCGAGGCGCAGCTCAGGGCCGGCTCGGCGACTCCACGACGACCTCGCCCGAGATGATCGACTGCCGCAGCGCCTCGATCTCGCCGTCGAGTTCGTCGGAGACGAGCGGCGCGAGGTCGTGGTACGGCGAGATCTCGACGCCGCCGTTCTCGAGCGTGCCGACGTAGGGCTCGTTGGTGAACGAGCCCTGCTGCACGTCGCCGACGATCTGCACCATCGCGTCCTGCGTGTTCTTCAGCACGCTCGTGAGGATCACGGGCCGGAACGACGCCGAGAGCGTCTCGTACCCGTCGCTGTCGACCCAGATGACCGAGACCCCTCCGCGCTCGACGGCGGCGGAGGCGGCGCCCTCGCCGACCTGGCCCGCGACCGGCAGGATCACGTCGGCCCCCTGGTCGATGAAGCCGTCGGTGAGCGTCTTGCCCTTGTTGATGTCCTCGAAGTCGCCCGTGAAGGCGCCGTCCTGCTTCGCCTTGTCCCACCCGAGCGCGCGCACGCTCGTGCCGTGCACCTCGTTGTACTTCGCGACGCCGTCGACGAACCCGTCCATGAAGAGGGTCACCGGCGGCTGGTTGCCGCCGCCGAAGGTCGCGACGACGCCCGTCTTCGTCACGCCCGCCGCGAGGTAGCCGGCGAGGTACGACGCCTGCGCGGTGTCGAAGACCACGGGCTTGACGTTCTCGGCCTCGATCGACTCGTCGACGATCGCGAACGCGACCTCTGGGTTCTCGCCGGCCTGCTCGAGCGTCGGGTCGGCGAGCTCCCAGCCCACCGTGACGACGAGCCCGCATCCGGATGCGACGGCCTGCTCGACGTTCGGCGCGAGGTCGGTCTCGCCGGTCGAGACGATCGCCTCCGCCTCGACCCCGAGCTCGCTCTCGGCCTGCTGCAGGCCCTCCCAGCTGGACTGGTTGAACGAGCGGTCCTCGAGACCGCCCGAGTTGGTCACCATGCGGACGCAGCCCGAACTCTCGGCCGGCTCCTCGGCCTCGGGGGCGGCCTGGCACCCCATGAGCACGACGGATGCCGCGACGAGCGCGATCCCGAATCCGAACCCCTTGCGCGACATCCGACTCCCCTTCGCGTTCTCGATCTGCTGTGCGGCGGTGCGAGGCCCGATTCGGCCTAGAGCACGTCGCCCGAGCCGCCGAGCCGGAGCGCGTCGACGACCGCCTTGACCCGCTGGGCGTGCTCGCTCGTGGTCACGAGCAGGGCGTCGGGCGTGTCGACCACGACGATGTCCTGCACGCCGATGAGGCTGATGACGCGCTTCGACCGGCTGATGACGATGCCGCTCGACGCGTCGGCGAGCACTCGTGCGTGCTCGCCGAGGATCGCGAGCTCGCCCGAGCGCCCGCTGGAGTTGAGCTTGGCGAGCGAGGCGAAGTCTCCGACGTCGTCCCACTGGAAGTGGCCGCGCACGACGACCAGGCGGCCGGCATCGGCGGCGGGCTCGGCGACCGAGTAGTCGATCGCGATCTTCTCGAGCTTCGGCCAGATGCGATCGACCGCCGGGCCGCGGGTGCCGGGATCGTCCCATGCCTCGGCGAGCTCGATGAGCCCGGCGTGCAGCTCGGGCTTGTTCCGCGCGAGCTCTTCGAGGAGCGTCGACGCCTTCGCGATGAACATGCCGGCATTCCAGAGGTGCGAGCCGCCCTCGACGTACGCGCGCGCTGTGTCGAGGTCGGGCTTCTCGACGAAGCTCCTCACCTGCTCGACCCGCTTGGCGCCCTCGACCGGCAGCTCGCTGCCGCACTCGATGTAGCCGAAGCCCACCGCGGGCTCGGTCGGCGTGATGCCGATCGTCGCGATGTAGCCGGCGCGTGCGGCCGCCACGGCGTCGGCCACCGCCGAACGGAACAGCGCGGCGCCCGAGATGACGTGGTCGGCGGCGAAGGACCCGATGATCACGCCGGGCTCGCGGCGCTCGAGGATCGCGGCGGCCAGCCCGATCGCGGCCGTGGAGTCGCGCGGCTCGCTCTCGAGCACGACGTTCTCGTCGACGAGGTCGGGCAGCTGCGCCTCGACCGCAGCGCGGTGCGCGCGACCGGTGACGACCATGATGCGCTGATCGCCGGAGAGCGGCGCGAGGCGATCCCAGGTGTCCTTCAGCAGCGTCTGGCCCGAGCCCGTGAGATCGTGCAGGAACTTCGGGGCGTCTGCGCGCGACAGCGGCCACAGCCGGGAACCGACCCCGCCCGCGGGGATCACGCTGTAGAAGTCGTCGAGGGGTTCGGCGCGCGTTGACATGAGTCCGAGGATAGCGGGAGCGGTCGACATCCGTTCGGATGCGGCATCCGTCGCCGTCTTAGCCCCTGCGGATATCTCGACATCGAGAGAGTTAGGCAGCCCTAAGCGGCGGCGGAACGGCCTCGGGACTACAATCGCATCGGGCCGTCTGCCCGTTCGCGCCCTTCGAATCAGGGCTCTTCACACAGCCAGGGAGGGTTGTTCATGCCAGAGAACTCGGCAGGAACCCTGGCCGCACCCGCGAAGCCGGCGAAACAGAAGCCGGGCGGCACGCTGTATCGCGGCCGCGAGGGAATGTGGTCTTGGGTATTGCACCGCATCACGGGTGTCGCGATCTTCTTCTTCCTCCTGGTGCACATCCTCGACACCGCACTGGTGCGGGTGAGCCCCGAGGCCTACAACGCCGTCATCGGCACCTACCAGACGCCCATCATGGGCCTCGGCGAGGTCGCCCTCGTCGGCGCGATCGTGTTCCACGCCTTCAACGGTGTGCGCATCATCCTCGTCGACCTGTGGGCGTGGGCGACGCGCCACCAGAAGCTGCTCTTCTACATCGTCATCGCCCTCTGGGTCGTCACGATGCTCGGCTTCGCGCCCCGCCACCTCATGAACGTCTTCAGCCACTAAGGAGCCGCCGACATGTCCGTCATCGAAGCGCCTCGCAGTCAGGCACGCCCCGCACGCAAGCGCGGCCTCAACCTCGAGAAGTGGGGCTGGATCTACATGCGCGCGAGCGGCGTCGTGCTGCTCGTGCTCATCTTCGGCCACCTGTTCGTGAACCTCCTCGTCGGCGAGGGCGTCAAGGCCATCGACTTCGGGTTCGTGGGCGGCAAGTGGGCCGACCCGTTCTGGCAGTGGTGGGATGTCGCGATGCTCTGGCTCGCCCTCATCCACGGCGCCAACGGCATGCGCACCATCGTGAACGACTACACGAACCCCGGCACCACGCAGAAGGTGCTGAAGGGTGCCCTCTTCGTCGCCGCAGCCGTGCTCATCGTGCTCGGCACGCTCGTGGTCTTCACCTTCGACCCGTGCCCCGCCGGCTCCCCCGCAGACCTGCTTCCCTCGTTCTGCCCCGCCGTCTAGGAGAACCGTGACTTCCCAGAGCGCACACGTCGAGACGCAGGTCGTCGACGGAGTCCACTACCACCAGTACGACATCGTGATCGTCGGCGCCGGCGGCGCCGGCATGCGGGCGGCGATCGAGGCCGGCCCCGGCGCGAAGACGGCCGTCATCTCCAAGCTCTACCCGACGCGCTCCCACACGGGTGCCGCGCAGGGCGGCATGGCCGCCGCCCTCGCGAACGTCGAGGAGGACAGCTGGGAGTGGCACACCTTCGACACCGTCAAGGGCGGCGACTACCTCGTCGACCAGGACGCAGCCGAGATCCTCGCGAAAGAGGCGATCGACGCGGTCATCGACCTCGAGAACATGGGCCTGCCGTTCAACCGCACGCCAGAGGGCAAGATCGACCAGCGCCGCTTCGGCGGTCACACCCGCGATCACGGCAAGGCGCCCGTGCGCCGTGCGTGCTACGCAGCCGACCGCACCGGCCACATGATCCTGCAGACGCTCTTCCAGAACTGCGTGCGCCTCGGCATCGAGTTCTACAACGAGTACTACGCGCTCGACCTCATCATGACCGAGGTCGACGGCGTCGAGCAGCCCTCCGGCATCGTCGCCTACGAGCTCGCGACCGGCGAGCTGCACGTCTTCCAGGCCAAGGCGATCATCTTCGCCACCGGCGGCTTCGGCAAGATCTACAAGACCACCTCGAACGCGCACACCCTCACGGGCGACGGCGTCGGCATCATCTGGCGCAAGGGCCTGCCGCTCGAGGACATGGAGTTCTTCCAGTTCCACCCGACCGGCCTCGCCGGGCTCGGCATCCTCCTCACCGAGGGCGCCCGCGGCGAGGGCGCGATCCTCCGCAACGCCTCAGGCGAGCGGTTCATGGAGCGCTACGCCCCCACCATCAAGGACCTCGCACCCCGCGACATCGTCGCGCGCTGCATGGTGCAGGAGGTCGCCGAAGGCCGAGGCGCCGGTCCCCACAAGGACTACGTGCTGCTCGACTGCACCCACCTCGGCGCCGAGGTGCTCGAGACCAAGCTCCCCGACATCACCGAGTTCGCCCGCACCTACCTCGGCGTCGACCCGGTCTACGAGCCCGTGCCCGTGATGCCGACCGCGCACTACGCCATGGGCGGCATCCCGACCAATGTCGCGGCAGAGGTGCTGCGCGACAACGCCACCGTCGTTCCCGGCCTGTACGCCGCGGGCGAGTGCGCCTGCGTCTCGGTGCACGGCTCCAACCGCCTCGGCACCAACTCGCTGCTCGACATCAACGTCTTCGGCAAGCGCGCCGGCCGCAACGCGGTCGAGTACGTCAACTCCGGCGTCGACTTCACGCCGCTGCCCGAAGACCCGGCCGCCGGCATCCGCGAGATGCTCCAGCTGCTGCGCGACTCCGCCGGAACCGAGCGCATCGCCGCGATCCGCAAGGAACTGCAAGACGAGATGGACAAGAACGCCCAGGTGTTCCGCACCGACGAGTCCCTCGCCCACGTCACGAACGTGATCGCCGGCCTGCGCGAGCGCTACAAGAACATCGCCGTCCAGGACAAGGGCAAGCGGTTCAACACCGACCTGCTCGAGGCCGTCGAGCTCGGCTTCCTGCTCGACCTCGCCGAGGTCGTCGTCTACTCCGCGCGCAATCGTCAGGAGAGCCGCGGCGGCCACATGCGCGACGACTTCCCGAAGCGCGACGACGAGAACTACATGCAGCACACGATGGCCTACCTCTCGGGCGATGCGCACTCGGCCGACGCCGCCGACCACATCCGGCTCGACTGGAAACCGGTCACCATCACCCGATACCAGCCGATGGAGAGGAAGTACTGATCGTGAGCACCACCACGCTCGAGCAGCCCCCGGCCGCAGAGGCCGCCATCCAGTCGTTCACCGTGACGTTCCTGATCCGCCGGTTCGACCCCGACGTCGACACCGAGCCGCGCTGGCAGGACTTCGACGTCGAGATGTTCGCCACCGACCGCGTGCTCGACGCCCTGCACAAGATCAAGTGGGAGCAGGACGGATCCCTGACGTTCCGTCGCTCATGCGCGCACGGCATCTGCGGGTCCGACGCGATGCGCATCAACGGGCGCAACCGGCTCGCGTGCAAGACGCTCATCAAGGACCTCGACATCTCGAAGCCCATCTACGTGGAGGCCATCAAGGGCCTGCCGCTCGAGAAGGACCTCATCGTCGACATGGAGCCGTTCTTCGCGAGCTACCGCGAGGTGCAGCCCTTCCTCATCGCCAACTCGAAGCCCGAGGCCGGCAAGGAGCGCGTGCAGTCCATCGCCAAGCGCGAGATCTTCGACGACACCACGAAGTGCATCCTCTGCGCCGCGTGCACCTCGTCGTGCCCCGTCTTCTGGACCGACGGCCAGTACTTCGGCCCCGCGGCCATCGTGAACGCCCACCGCTTCATCTTCGACGACCGTGACGACGCGGCATCCGTTCGCCTCGACATCCTGAACGACAAGGAGGGCGTCTGGCGCTGCCGTACGACCTTCAACTGCACCGACGCATGCCCCCGCGGCATCGAGGTGACCAAGGCGATCGCCGAGGTCAAGCAGGCGATCATGCGGGGCAAGCCCTGACGAACACATACGCGACCTCGTCGCCGTGAAAAGAAGGGCCGATGCGAATCGCATCGGCCCTTCTTCGTTCCCGGTCGCGTTCCCCCTCGCGGCCGGGATGTCGGTCACGGCGACCCGGCGGGTTCACCCACCGCCGGGTCGCCGCGAATCAGTCGCCGGCCGCCTCCCGGCGCCGCCGGATGATGACCCAGGTCACGGCCAGGCCGCCGAGGACCAGGAGGCCTGCGGCTCCCCAGACCCACGGGCCGGACGCGAACCCGGTGATCGCCGTTCCGCCGAGGAGCGTCACGGGGACGGTGTCGTCCGCGCACTCCGTGACCGGGTCGGGATCATCCGCCGTCTGCCAGCAGACCTCACCGGTGTTCTCGATCGTCGAGACCGTGGTGCCCTCCTTCACGTGCACCGCCAGGTCGATGACCGGCGCCGTCGTGAAGTTCGGTCCCAGCTGGCCGAGCAGCTCGCAGTGGAGCGTGCCGCCGTAGCCGGACGAGTCCTTGCCCGTCACCTCGCAGTCCTCCCAACGCGGGAATGCGGGAGCCGGAGCCGTCGTGATCGAGTCGACCCGGAGGTTCGCCGGGATCTCGTCGAACACCTCGGTCGGGTTCGTCGCGCCGGTGCCGACCGACGTCACCTGCAGCGAGTAGCTGTAGTCGCCGCCCGCCTTCGTGCTGGTGACGCTCGCCGTCTTGTCGATCTGGAGCTCGGCCGGCCGGTCGACCGCGCAGGTCGGGAGCGCCTGCGGGTAGACCGCGAGCACGGTCTGGCTCGGGTTCACCGAGAACTCGATCGAGGCCGGGTTCTCCGTATCGCGCCAGGCATAGCTGGGCAGCGAGTCATCGAGGATGAGGTCCAGGAACCGGGTGCCGGGAGTCGGCGGGTTCGTGAGGTCCTCCTCGGTGATCGGGC
Organism: Agromyces sp. Leaf222; assembly: GCF_001421565.1. Lineage (NCBI taxonomy): Bacteria > Bacillati > Actinomycetota > Actinomycetes > Micrococcales > Microbacteriaceae > Agromyces > Agromyces sp. Leaf222. The sequence goes on from NZ_LMKQ01000001.1 coordinate 3,147,743, forward strand.
GCCAACCCGGGAACTGGTACGGCAAGCCGTCGGCGTCGACCGCTGCACCCGGCCACAGCAGCCGGCCTGTGCGGGCGTCCCACGGGATGGTCTGCACCTTGGTCTGCGTGCCGTCGGCCGAGGTCCAGGTGACCGTGATATCGCCGGGGGTGACGTTGTCGGTCGCCTGCACGTCGAAGTACAGCCACGGGACATCCGCGACGCATCGGACGTAGGCGCCGGCATTCACTCGCTTGACCGGCACCTCCGCGTCAGCGCAGTCGTTCGTCGGATCGAGGTCCAGCAGGCTGGCGTTCAACGGAGCAGCCCCGAGGTCGACCTTCGCCGCCAGCGACGGCTCCTCGTCGATGCCGAGGATGGCCACGCACGCCTCGTTCGGGATCGGGTCCGTGTCCAGCGGCGGCAGGACCGGCGCGGGATCGTCGGGACCGACGGCGGGCGGGGCCTCGACCTCCACGGGCAGGACCTTCACCGGAATCCGGATCGTCGTCACCTGGCCGGCCGCGTAGATGCCGTTGTAGGTGGCGCTGAAGGAATTGTCCTCAGTGTCCTCGGTCCAGTTCTCGGCCGGCTCGAAGGTCGCCGGGCCCGTGATCTCGAGCTGCGGATCGATCAGGTCGGTCACCTCGAGGTTCGCGACCGCTCGTCCGTTGTTCGTGACCGTGAGCACCCAGTCGAACGTGTTGTCCTCGGTGTCGTCCACCGCGGTCACGCCATCGGGCAGGTCGGCTTCCTTCTCGATGCCGACATCCGTCGGGAACAACGTGTTCGTGATCTCGCACGTCACGTCGTCACCGGCCTCGAGCGTCACCGACACCCCTTCGACCGCGTTCGGCTCGCAGGTCCAGTCGGATGCCTCGTAGTAGTCGGGCACGAGCGGGCTCGACGGGTCGGGGATCGCGGCCTCCGAGAGGTCGTATCCGCCGACCGGGACGATCGTCGACACGCCATCCTCGCTGCCGGTCACGTCGAGCACGCTCGTCGGTCCGTCTGCGAAGAGCGTCCAGTCGCTCGCCACCCCGCCCGTGATCGGCAGAGCGCCGAGTGCGGAGTTGTCGACGTGCTTGACGAGCGTCAGCTTCGCCACCGGGATGTCGACGCAGGCCTCGAGCTCGGTCTCGATCCGGCCGGACGAGAACACCCCGCCGTTGAAGAAGCCCTTGCCCTCCGTGGTCTCGATGCAGAGCACGTCGTCGATCTCGGTGATGGTGTCGACGTCGACGATGGCCGTGATCAGCCAGGTCTCGGTCGACGGCTCACCGTCGGCTGCCGGGATGACCCGGTCGTCGGCGAGCACGGTGTCGGGTGCGACACCGGTCCAGTCGGCGACCTCGTTGCCGTCGGGGTCCGTGGCCGTCGCCGTGAACGTCGTGCCGGCGGGGAACGCCGGGGTGTCGCTCAGGTCGTAGTACAGATCCTTCGAGCTCGGGTTCGTCACGACGATCTGGTACGCCACCGTGAACGTTCCGTCGGGGTTCAGCGTCGGCTGCTCGTCGTCGAGAAGGGTCTTCTCGGCGGTCGAGCGGCCAGGCTCGTCGCAGTCCGTGACGACCGTGGGCAGGTCGTCGATCGTGACCTCGGCCACGTTCCGGAAGCCGCCCTCGCCGAAGCCCTCGCCCGTGGTGCAGGCCGTCGTCTCCTCGGTCCATGCCTCCTCGGTGACGGTGGCCACGACCTCGACCTCGTAGGTGTCGGTCTCACCGGCGCCCAGCGGGTAGTCGGTCACGAACGTCGTCTCGAGCACGGGCGGATCCTCGCCGAGGCCCTCCCAGCTGCCGGACTCGCCGTTGTCGCCGCTCCAGCTGGCCTCGTCGATGGTGATGCCGTCTCCGAAGTTCGAGAGGTCGTCGACCAGGTCGTACGTGAGCGGCGAGACGCCGCTCGTGTTCTCGACCGTGATCTCGTAGGTGATGAGCCAGGTGCCGTCGGGCTGCTGCTCGGCGGAGGAGACCGTCTTGTCGACCTCGTACGTGGCCGGGTTGGCCGTGTTCGTGATCGAGCAGTAGACGTCCTGGCCGGGCTCGAGCGTCACCGCGTCGTCGTCGAGGACGACCGGAACAGCCGGGTCCTCGCTCGTGACGAGGCACTGCCAGGCACCGGGCGTGAACTCGCCGGCCTCGGGGAAGTCGGCGCTCTCAGCCAGGTCGTAGGCCACGTTCGACTCGACCTCGCCGCTCGCGCCGCCGGCACCCTCGATGACCGGGGTTCCGTTGTCGCTCGCGCTGAGGTTCCAGAGCGTCGGCGGGAAGTCCGCGGCGACCTCGTCGGGTGCGACGAACTTCTCGAGCTCGAGGTTCGGCGCGATGTCCGTGTTCTCGATCTCGCAGTCGACGCTCGCGCCGTAGGTGTTCACCGTGAGGGTGGCGTTGGTCGAGCCGGGCGTGCTCACCAGGGTGAACGCGTCCTCGCCGCTCTCGGACTCGCAGGTCCACGTTGCGGAGACCTCGTACTCGACGCCGTTCTCCCAGATGGTCGAGACCTCGTTGAGCGTGTAGCCGACGCCGACATCGACGGGGCCGGACGCAGTGCCGAGTCCTCCGAAGCCGTCATCGAGTCCGCTCGCCGAAACCGTCCAGTCGGCCGCCACGGCGTCGCCGCCGTGCTGGTTGTCGACGATCTTGGTGAGCGTGACCTCTTGGACGCACTCGACCACGTTCTCCACCGTGAAGGTGTTGTACGTGTCGACGAGCTCCTCGATGCCGAGCCCGGTCGATTCCTCGAGCGTGCAGCCCTCGGGAACGCGGACGTCGGTCTCACCGATCGACACCTCGTCGTTCAGTGCGTAGGGCCCCTGCTCGGAGTCCCAATCGACGGGCTGGCCGTCGAGCGTGCCCTGGGCGACGAAGCCCTCGGGCAGGTCGCTGCTGTCCCAGGCGATCGGGTCGCTGCCGTTGATCACCCAGTCCTTGTGGATCTCGACGACCACCGGGACGTCGAAGCAGGCGTCGCTCTCGTAGTCGTCGCCGGAGACGACCACCGCGCCGTTCAGGAGGCCCTTGCCGCCTTCGACGTCGCAGAGCAGCTCGGAGCTGCCCTCGGCGTCGGCGACGGTGAACGAGACGACCACGGTGAACGTGTGCGTCGCGCCGGCCGGCAGCGTCTCGTCTTCGACGACCACGTCGGTCGCCGCGTCGGCTCCGTTCCAGGCCGGGTTCACCGTGACATCCGAGCTGCTGACCTCGCGGTCGGTGACGGTGACGTCACCCGCGAAGTCGGGGGTGTCGGTGAGGTCGTAGACCAGGTCCTGGTCTCCGCTGAGGTTGGTGACCGTGATGAGGTACGAGGCCTCCCAATGGTCTCCGACCTTCGTGACGTCGCCGCTCGTGGTCTTCAGCACCTCGGGCTGGGCGGGAAGGCCGCAACCCGTGTCGGTCGAGGTGATGCCGTTGGCGGTGAGCGCCGCTTCGTTGAGGAAGCCGACGTTCGGCTCGACCTCGGTCGGAGCGCAGGTGTTGGTCGCCGGGTCCTCGAACGCCGCAGCGTCGACATTCGCCGTGACCGTCACGGTGTACGTGTGCACCTCGTCGATGCCGATGACCTTCGGGGTGGAGACGATCTCGGTCGTCGGGTCGGTCTCGGGGTCGCTCCACGTGTCGTCGTCGCCCTCACCGGACCACGAGGCCGACACGATGTCGACGTCGGGTCCGAAGCGGAGGGTGTCGTCGAGCGTGTACTTCGAGACGAACTCGGCGTTTCCGGTGACCGTGATGTCGTACACGATCGTCCAGAGGCCGTCGCCGTCCTGGGTCACGGTCGGGTCGTCCTTGACGACCGTCGGCTCGCCACCACGGCTGATGTTCGTGCAGTCGTCGTCGGTGCGAACGATCTCGCCCGACGTGACGATCGCCTCGTTGAGGAAGCCGACGCCATCGGGGTTGCCCTCGGTCGCGCACTCGAGCTCATCGGGCTCGATGTCGCCGACCGGCGCATCGACGTTGAGCAGGACCGTGTAGACGTCGGTCGCCCCGGCCGCGATCGCCTTGTTCGAGGCGACCGTGAATGCGGAACCGTCGTACGGGCTCACCGGAGCCCCACCGTCGATCGCGTAGCTGAGGTACGCGACGCCCGCGGGGAACGCGGGGTCGTCGTTCAGCGTGTAGTACGACGGCTTGGCACCCGGGCCGGTGTTCGACACCGTGAGGGTGTACGAGACATCCCACGTGCCGTCAAGCCGCTGCGACGAGGTCGCACCCGACTTCACGATCGTCGGGGCGCTCGGCGAGTCGCAGGCCGAGGCGTCGGTGTCGACTCCAGCCACCTTCAGCGTCGCGGTGTTGTTGAACGCGCCGTTGCTGGTGCCGCCCGGACATGCGGACTGCGCCGGAGTCAGGTCGGGACCGGCGAGCGCGATGCCCCCGATGGTGATGCGGTAGGTCGTCGCCGTGCCAGCCGCCAGGTAGGCGTTGCCTGCGATGGTGCCGCTGCCGGTCCACAACGTCGCGTAGGGCGCGCCGTCCTTCGTCACGGCGTAGGTCGCCGCGACGAGGTCGACGCCCGTGCCGAAGTGCAGCGCGTCAGCCAGCGTGTACACGCCGCCGACCGGGCCGGTGTTCGTCACCGCGATGTCGTACGCGATGGTCCACGTGCCGTCACTGCCCTGCGAGACCGAGCCAGGCACGACCACCTTGGTGTGCGTGATCTTCGGCGAGTTGATGACGACGCAGCCCGTGGCATCGGTCGTCTGGTTGCCCGAGACGAGCGTCGCCGTGTTGTTCAGGCCGGTGTCGCTGGGGCACGTGTAGGTCGGGTCGCCGGCGTCGAGACTCACCACGACGGAGATCTGGTACACGTGGGCCGCGGCGCCGCCCGCGAGGGCGATGTCGTTGGCGAGCAGGTCGTTCGGCACGGCGCCGGTCCAGGTCGGCTCGGTCGTGACGCCGGCCGGCTTCGCGACGACGGTCGGGGTGCCGACCTGCGTCGCCGAGGCGGGCAGTGCCAGCTTGTCCCGAAGGTCGTAGACGACGCCGGTCGAAGCCGACGGGTTCGTCACCGTGATCGTGAACGGAAGCGTCCACGTGCCGTCACCGTTGTCGACGGCCGTGCCGCCGACCTTGGTGATCGTCGGCTTCACCGGGATCGAGCAGTCCTGCGCCGGGTAGTCGACGCCAGCGACGGTCATGGTCGCCGTGTTCAGGAATCCGACGGTGCCGGGGGTGCCCGCGTCGCACGCGGTCGGGCTGGTGCCCCCGAAGTCCGCCCCCGGAGCCACGGTCGCATTGACGGTCACGTGCCAGGTGTGCGAGGTGCCCTTGACGAGCGACGGCTCACCGGCGAAGGCCTGCACCGCACCGAATGCCACGCTCCACGGAGTGCTCGCGCCCGGGGGTGCCGGAAGCGTGCGCTGGTAGGAGGCGCTGTTCACGGTGACGTTGCTGCCGAACTGCAGCTGGTCGGTGAGCGCGTAGGTGAGGTCCTGGAAGTTGCTCGGGTTCGTCACGACGATGTCGTAGTCGATGGTCCACGAGCCGTTCGCGTTCGGCGTCGGAATCGCGGCCGTCTTCGTGATGGTCGGAACGACCGGCTTCAGCGTGTTGGTGACCACGCACTCCGCCTCATCGCCCGGAGCGAGCGCCGGGAGCAGCGTTCCGCCGATCGGCGCGCCGCCGTTCACCGTGCACTGCCAGGTGCCGGGCTGGAACTCGCCCGCGTTCGGGAGTCCCGTCGTCTCGGCGAGGTTGAAGGCCACGCCCGAGGGCACGTCCACGAAGCCCGACGTGCCGCCGGCGCCGGTCGCGACGACCGCGCTGGTGTCGGCACGGGTCGCGCTCAGGGTCCACGCCGTCTTGTCGGCGACGCCGGAGGGCGAGACGACCTTGTCGAGCGAGAGCCGCGGCAGTTCCGCGATGTTCTTGAACACGCAGATCGCCGAGTGGGTCGCCACGAGGCTGATGTCCGTGACGTCGACGTAGGTGTCGTTCGGGCCGATGTTGCACTGCAGCGACACCTGGTCGTAACCGTCGGGGCCGTTGAGCTCGGAGAGGCCGTAGGTGCTGCCCGGACGGAGGAAGACGGTCGAGCCGCTCTTCACGGTCGTCGTCACCTCGCCGTTGGCGGTGCTGGTCGGCGTGGTGCGCAGGTCCCAGTCCGCCGGGACGGCAGTGCCGCCGTTGGCGGGATCGACGACCTTGCGCAGTTCGACCTGCGAGGTCTGGTTCACCGCGGTGCAGCCGACCCAGGTGCCGAACGGCACGCGCACGCCGCCGTTGAGGCCACCGGCGTTGTTGCCGGCTCCGTCGGTGCCGCCGTTCGCGTTCAGGGTGACGCAGTTCCAGCTGCCCGTGGAGCCCGGAACCGAGAGGTCGGGATTCCGGTTGTCGACCTGCGTGTAGAGCGCGGTGTCGGCCGTGTTCCCGGCCTCCGCCAGCGGGTAGTAGGCGGTGGGCGTCACGTTCGCGACGACCCCCGAACCGGTGTCCTGTCCGGTCGGCCCGGGCAGGTACGGCCCGCCCGGTCCGTCGACCGGCGGCAGGGACGTCAGCGTCCAGTCGCCCGTCGCGGCCGGTCCGCCCTGCACGTCCTTGAGCAGGGTGAGCTTCGTGGGACACGTGACCGTGTTCGTGATCTCGTAGGTGTTCAGGCCGCCGGCGAGCGTCGCGGGATACGTGTTCGCGCCGCTCACGTCGATGTTGACCGTGTTGCCGTTCGACTTCGTCAACCGCTGGCTGTCGATCGTGCAGAGGGTGGGCAGGGCGCCGAGCGACTCGCCGATGGGGATGGTCTGCCCCTGCGTGAAGCCGCCGGTCTGGATGCCGAAGCCGACCTGGGCGCCGTTGACGGTCGAGATGCCGCTGAGGCTGGGGTCCTGCAATCCGTTCGCGACGGGCGGCTGACCGTTCACCGCCCAGAGCTTGTTGACCACGACCTGTGCTGCCGGGTTGGGCGCCTGGTTGTAGAACGTGCAGCTGATGGCCGAGGTCGCCGAGACGGGCACGACGACACCGGGCTGTCCGGCGATCACCGAGGCGTTCGTCACCGCGACGTTGGTCGCCGGGTTCGTCGACAGGTCGCGACAGACGGCGTTGACCCCGCCCTGCTGCGCGATCGTGTAGCCGGGCTGCTGGGTCTCGCGGATCGTGACCGTGCCGGAGACGCCGCCCGGGAAGTCGAGCGGGTAGTTGACGGCACCGGTGTTGTCGGTCTGGCCGTTCGCCGGGTTGGGCGTGCCGACCGTGATCGTGCCGGGGTTCGGGTTGGTCGCGCTGACCGACCAGCCGGCGGCCGGCTGCGCGGTCGCGATCGTGCCGCCCGGCGGGATGACCTGCTTGACGACGCTGACGCCGCCCGTGCAGTTGCCGAGGGCGAGCGCGCGCAGCGCCGCGGCGGCGGCCGAGTAGCTGGCCTCCTGGTAGAAGTCGGCCGCGGCCGAGTTCGACCCGTTGTACTTGGTCGGGCCCGAGATGGCCGCGAGGTTGAGCGCGGTGGCCGCGGCGGTGACACCGCTGCCGACGCCGAGCGCGATGACGCGGGTTCCCTCCTTCTTCACGGCGTTCGCCGAGAAGATCGCGTTCTCGACCTCGCGCGTTCTCGTGAAGTCGCCGGGCTGCGTCTCGGTGCCGTACACCGTCGGGTTGCCGTCGGTGAGAATGATGGCGACGTCGTAGCTCGCCGCGCTCGTCGCGACCTGGTAGATGCCTCGATCCCAGTTGGTGGAGCCGGTCGAGGTGAGGCCGTTGATCCAGCCCGATACGGTCGAGACGCCCGCGGGCGTCGAGACGGCGGTGATCGGCCGGTTCTGGTTGTTGGCTCCGGACTGGGGCGCCGTCGGGCCGAAGGTGAAGAGGCCGACGCGGGACGGGGTGCCCTCGAGGGCCTGCACGAGGCTGACACCTGCGGCGCGGGCCTGCCCGATCGAGGGGGTCACCGAACCGGAGAGGTCCATGACGAGCGCGACGTCGAGGCCGCACTGCTGGGGAAGCGCGATGTTGTTCCGCGAGTTCTGCCAGGTGCCGCCCGAGGCCTTGCGGTTCGAGTTGCCAGTACTGACCATGAAGTTCGAGGTGCTGGTGTAGGTGTTGCCGGCCCGGATGTTGTAGTTGGCCGGGTTCGCCGAGGTGTTCGCACCGATGCGGTAGCTGTAGGGCGTCTGCTGGCTGTTGGTTCCGTCGGCGTCGCCCGTGCGGATGAGCGGGTTCGAGAAGTAGCCGGTCGGCACGCCGACCTGTCGCACCCAGAGCTGTCGGTCGCGGTTGCCCGTCGGCGGGTTGACGTTCGTGGCCGGGATGACGAATTCGCAGATGCCGTCGTCGTCGGAGACGCAGGTCGCCCAGGGGTCGGCGAGCTGGCTGCCGCCGGTCTCGGCCGCGAACAGCGCGAGCGTGACTCCGGGGAGCGGGTTGATGGTACCGGCGTTCGCCAGGGACCGGTCGTCGCCGACCGTCACTCGCACCACCGACGTGGTGTCCGTCGGCTCGACCAACGCCTGCACCTCGTCCTGCGCGGCCAGCGGTGCGGCCTTCGCAGACTTCAGCGGTGCCTGCGTCTTCACCGGCTCCTCGGTCGGCGTCTCCTCTGCGGGCGCCTCCTCGGTCGGCGTCTCCTCTGCGGGAGTCTCGGACGGCTCCTCGCTCGGGGCCTCGGTCGCCTCCTCGGTCGGCTCCGCGGCATCCGTCGGCTCGGTCGACTCGGTCGGCGTCGCGGGATCCGTTGCCTCGGTGGTCTCCGCGGTCGTCGTCGGGTCGTCGGTCGGATCGGTCACCTCGGCGAATGCCATGGTCGGCAGGCCGACGACGAGCAGACCACCGACGGCGATCGACGCGATCACGCCCCGAAGGGTTCGAGCCCGTTCAGCTTCGCGCCGACGTCGTGCCCGCCGCGGGCGCTGATCGCCGTCGTTGCTTCGAATACCGGACCAGTTGCTCTTCATCATCGAACCTTCGCGTCGGGTCAGACTGCAGAAATGTGAGGAATACGCAGGTGTCCCCGAGTCAAGCACTGCCGAGGGAACCTCCGACAGGGTGAACGCGTAACCAATACGGGGGGCACTTCGCGCAGGATCCCCGGAAAATCAGGGCACCCGAATCGGCACCCCCCAGACGGGGGTGTGCCGGGAATGCGCTCTCCGGACCCGAGCCCGGCGGTCCGATGCATGCGCATGGAATGGCGGTTCCGGCACGCCGGAGGCTCCCGCCGCGTTCGGCGGGCGACCCGCTCAGTACTGTTGGAGCGTGACCCGGAGCACCTCGACCGACCCCCACGAGCGGCGCCCATCGGGTGCGCCGCCGCCGGGCGCAGCCGCCGACGCCGCGTCTGCCGCGGCATCCGACGACGTGCCACTCGACGGCCCCGTGCCGCTGACCGCCCGCGAGCGCTTCGACGAGCTGAGCAGCCCCCTGCGCGACCGCTTCGAGGAGCCGATCGGCCGGGTCACGCGGATCACGCACCGCACGATGGAGCTCTTCCCGGTGCGCGTCTGGCGGTACTTCCTGGCGCAGAACGGCTTCATCCTCTCGTCCGGCATGAGCTACCAGGCGCTGTTCGGCATCTTCGCGGCGATCTACGTCGTGTTCGCGGTGTTCGGCATCTGGCTCACCGGCAACGAGCAGACGATGAATGCGTTCGCGACGCTGCTGAACACGTACGCGCCGGGCCTCATCGGCGACGAGGGCATCATCTCCACCGACGAGCTCGTCGCGATCACGGCCGAGAGCGCCGGCACACTGGGCTGGACCGGTGGCGTGGCCCTCATCGGCTTGATCTGGACGGCCATCGGATGGGTCACCTACACGCGCATCGGCGTGCGCAGCATGTTCGGGCTGCCGAAGGACGAGCGCTCGTACCTGCTGCTCAAGGCGCGCGACCTGCTCGCCGGCCTCGCGTTCGGCATCGTGCTCATGCTCGCCGCGGCCCTCTCGGTGGCCACCACCGGCTTCATGCAGTGGTTGCTCGGACTGCTCGGGCTGGAGGGCGACTCCGGCTGGATGACCTTCTTCGTGCAGGTCGGCGCGATCGTCGTGGTCTTCGTCATCGACACGGTCGCCCTGGCCGTGCTGTTCCGCTTCCTCTCCGGTGCCGCGATGCCGTGGCGTCGCCTGGTCATCGGCTCGCTGCTCGGATCGGCTGCGCTCTCGGTCGCGCAGATGCTCGGCGCCTTCCTCATCACGTTCGCGAGCAGCAACCCGCTTCTCGCGACCTTCGCGGTCTTCATCGCACTGCTCTTCTGGTTCCGCATCACGAGCATCGTGATCCTCGTGGCGGCGAGCTGGATCGCGGTCGAGGCATCCGACGCCAACGAGAGCCTCCGCGCGCTCACGCCCGAACAGCGCGAGGCCGAGCGACGCGCGGCCGAGGCCCGCGCCGCGGTCACGGTCGCCAGGGTGCGGCTCCGCGAGGCGGAGGCGGATGCCGCGTCCGCCGGTTGGTTCGGCGGGTTCAAGGCGCGCCGTGCGGTGTCGAGGGCGCAGCTCGAGCTCGACCAGGCCGAGGCGACGGCTGAGCGCCTGGCGCCGCGGCGGCGCACCTTCGTCGACTGAGGGCGGGCACCGGGCGACGCTCGGTGTCGGACCTCTCGAATAGGATCGAGGGCATGCCTTCGACCTCCCGTCTCCGTGTCGCCAGCGTCAACGTGAACGGAGTGCGAGCCGCGTATCGGCGCGGCATGGGCGAGTGGCTCGAGGGCCGCGACGTCGACCTCCTGGCACTGCAGGAGGTGCGTGCGTCGACCGAAGACCTGCAGGAGCTGCTCGGCGACGAATGGTCGATCCTCCACGACCCGGCCACCGCGAAAGGCCGCGCCGGCGTGGCCATCGCGAGCCGGCGCCGGGCGAGCATCCACCGCGTCGAGCTGGGCAGCCCCGACTTCGACTCGGCCGGCCGCTGGCTCGAGGCCGACTACGAGGTCGGCGGCCGCATAGTCACGCTCGTGAGCGCCTACGTGCACTCGGGCGAGGCCGATACCCCGAAGCAGGCCGAGAAGTTCAAGTTCCTCGACGCGATGCAGGCCCGTCTCCCCGAGCTCGCGGCGCACTCCGAGCTCGCGCTCGTCGTCGGCGACCTCAACGTCGGGCACCGCACGCTCGACATCCGCAACTGGAAGGGCAACGTGAAGCGCGCCGGGTTCCTCCCCGAGGAGCGCGCGTACTTCGATCGGTTCGTGGGCGCCGAGGGCTCCGACGACCACGGCCTCGGTTGGGTCGACGTCGGTCGCCGCTTCGCCGGCGAGGTCGACGGGCCGTACACCTGGTGGTCGTTCCGGGGCAAGGCGTTCGACAACGACACCGGCTGGCGCATCGACTACCAGCTCGCGACGCCGGCCCTCGCCGACCTCGTGACCGACTACACCGTCGACCGCGCGGCGACCTACGACGCCCGCTTCTCCGACCACTCCCCCGTGGTCGTCGACTACGCCATCTGAGCGGATGCCGCGCGCGGCCGTTCCCACGAACCTCGACCTCTCGACGAAAGAACCACGACCATGAACTCCGCCCGCCCCGTCATCTTCTCCGGCATGCAGCCCTCCGGCGACTCGCTGCACCTCGGCAACTACCTGGGCGCGCTGGTGAACTGGGTCGCCCTGCAAGACGACTACGACCCCATCTACTGCGTCGTCGACCTGCACGCGATCACGGTCGCGCAGGATCCGAAGGCGTTGCGCGAGAACGTGCGCCGCACCGCGGCCCAGTACCTCGCCTCCGGTGTCGACCTCGAGCGCTCGACCCTGTTCGTGCAGTCGCACGTGCCGGCCCACGCCGAGCTCGCCTGGGTGCTCAGCACCATCACGGGCTTCGGCGAGGCCGGGCGCATGACGCAGTTCAAGGACAAGTCGGCCAAGCAGGGTGCCGACGCGACCACGGTCGGCCTCTTCACCTACCCGGTGCTCATGGCCGCCGACATCCTCCTCTACGGCACGAACGCCGTGCCCGTCGGCGACGACCAGCGCCAGCACCTCGAGCTCACGCGCGATCTCGCGGGCCGGTTCAACGCCAGGTACGGCGAGACCTTCGTCGTGCCGGAGGCGCTGATCCCCAAGGAGTCGGCGCGCATCTACGACCTGCAGGACCCGACGTCGAAGATGTCGAAGTCGGCCGCGTCCGAAGCGGGGCTCGTCAAGCTCCTCGACGACCCGAAGGTCACCGCGAAGAAGTTCAAGAGCGCCGTCACCGACACGGGTCGCGAGGTGCGCTACGACCGCGACGAGAAGCCCGGCATCTCGAACCTGCTCGACATCTACTCGGCGCTCGTCGGCCGACCGGTCGCCGAGCTCGAGGCCGAGTACGACGGGCGAGGCTACGGCGACTTCAAGAAGGACCTCGCCGAAGTCGTCGTCGATCGCCTCACGCCGATCCGCGCACGCACGCTCGAGCTGCTCGACGACCCGGCCGAGCTCGACCGACTGCTCGGCATCGGCGCCGACAAGGCTGCAGAGCGCGCCGAGGTCGTACTCCGCACGGTGTACGACCGCGTCGGCTTCGTCCGCCGCCGCTGATCGGCGGCGGCGTGCTTCCCGTCGAGATCCGCACGGCGCGGCTGCTGCTCGACCTGCCGGTGCCGGCCGACGCAGACGACGTGACGCGCTTCTGCCAAGACCCGCTGTTCCAGCGGTACCTCACGACCCCTTGGCCCTACACGCGTGCGCACGCCGAGTCATTCCTCACGACGTATGTGCCGTCGGGCTGGGCCTCGGCTTCCGAACTCACCTGGGCCATTCGAGCCGAGCACGGGGGCCCGCTGCTCGGCGTGGTCAGCGTGCGCGAGACCCAGAACGAGATCGGCTTCTGGATGGGTTCCGAGCACCGGGGCCACGGCCTCATGAGCGAGGCCGCGGCGGCGGTGTGCGACTGGGTGCTCGCGGGCGGCATCGATGGGGCGTCGACCGTCTTCTGGCGCGCCGTCGAGGGCAACACGGCCTCGGCGAAGGTCGCCAGATCCGCGGGATTCCGGCGCATCGAGCCGGCGGACGCCACGGTTCCGACCCGCGACGGCAGCACGCTCCCGGCCTGGTACGGGGTGCGCGAGGCCGAGATCGACCCTCGCGCCGAGGCGAGCTGGAGCGGCATCCTCGAGGGCGCGGCCTGATGCCCGCCCACGCCGGTCCGGTCGTGCTCTTCGACCTCGACGACACGCTCATGGCGCATCGTCAGGCCGTCGCCGACGGCATCGTGCTGCACATGCGAGAACGCGCATACGTGGGCGACACCAGCGCGGCGCAGCGGCTCTGGCATGAACTCGAGGAGCGGCACTACCACTCCTACCTCGCCGGCGAGCTGACCTTCGAGGGCCAGCGCCGCGCCCGCGCCCGCGACTTCGCGCTCGCGCACGGCGAGGCGCTCGACGGGGTCGACGCGGGTGCGTGGTTCGACCGCTACTTCGAGCGGTATCGCGACGCCTGGCGCCTGCACGACGACGCCGTCCCGGCACTCGATGAGCTCGAAGCCGCCCTGCCCGGAGTGCGCCTCGGCATCATCACGAACGGCGAACCCGACTTCCAGCGAGCCAAGCTCGAGCGGCTCGGAATCCTCGAGCGGTTCGCACACGTCATCGCGTCGGGTGCGATCGGGGTGACCAAGCCCGACCGGCGGATCTTCGACCTGGCGGTCGAGCGCTTCGCCGCCGACGCCCCGGTAGATCGCGCCGCCTACGTCGGCGACCGCCTGCGCACCGACGCGCTCGGCGCGGCCGGTGCCGGTCTCGACGGCGTGTGGCTCGATCGGCACGCCACCGCGCTCGGCGACGACGACGCATCGGCCGTGCTCGAGGCCGGCGTCATCGTGATCCCGAGCCTCGCCCGGCTCGCCGAACGCCTCACGAGCCGATGGAGCTCATCGCCGGTCGAGGGGTGACCGACCCGCCCCGAGACGGGATTGGGCCGGTCGCACCCCCATGCGACCGACCCGTCGCTCCACAGTAGCCTGCAGAGCGGGTTATGCGACGTCCCCGTCGACCCAGTCGAGGGTCTTCGTGACGGCCTTCTTCCAGCTGCGGTCGAGGCGCTCGCGCTCGGCCTCGTCCATCGACGGAGTCCAGCGCTTGTCCTCCTGCCAGTTCTTGGCGAGGTCGTCGAGGCCCGACCAGAATCCGACCGCGAGTCCGGCGGCGTACGCGGCGCCGAGCGCGGTGGTCTCGGCGACCACGGGGCGCACCACCGGAACGCCGAGGATGTCGGCCTGGAACTGCAGCAGCGTGTCGTTCGACGTGGCTCCGCCGTCGACGCGCAGCTCGGTGAGGTCGATGCCGGCGTCGGCGTTGACGGCCTCGACGACGTCGCGGGTCTGGAAGGCGATGGCCTCGAGGGCTGCGCGGGCGATGTGTCCCTTGTTCACGTAGCGCGTCAGTCCCACGAGCGCACCTCGGGCGTCGGGCCGCCAGTAGGGCGCGAACAGGCCGGAGAACGCGGGCACGAAGTACGCGCCGCCGTTGTCCTCGACGCTGTTGGCGAGCGCCTCGACCTCGGAGGCCGAGGAGATCAGGCCGAGGTTGTCGCGCAGCCACTGGATCAGCGACCCCGTGACGGCGATCGAACCCTCGAGCGCATAGTGAACGGGCTCGTCGCCGAGCTTGTAGCCGACGGTGGTGAGCAGCCCGTTCTTCGAGTGGATGATCTCCTCACCCGTGTTGAAGATCAGGAAGTTGCCGGTGCCGTAGGTGTTCTTCGCCTCGCCGGCCTCGAACGCCGCCTGGCCGAAGGTCGCCGCCTGCTGGTCGCCGAGGATGCCCGCGATGGGCGTCTCGCGCAGCAGCGAGTGCTCGTTGGCGATGCCGTACACCTCGGAGGAGGAGCGGATCTCGGGCAGCATCGAGCGCGGCACGTCGAACGCGGCGAGGATCTCGTCGTCCCACTGCAGGGTCTCGAGGTCCATGAACATGGTGCGCGAGGCGTTCGTGACGTCGGTCGCGTGCACGCCGCCCTCGACGCCGCCGGTGAGGTTCCAGAGCACCCAGGTGTCGGTCGTGCCGAAGAGCAGGTCGCCGGCCTCGGCCTTCTCGCGTGCGCCCTCGACGTTCTCGAGGATCCACACGATCTTCGTGCCCGAGAAGTAGGTCGCCAGGGGCAGGCCGACCTTCGGCTTGAAGCGCTCGACGCCGCCGTCGGCCGCGAGGCGGTCGACGATCGACTGGGTGCGCGTGTCCTGCCAGACGATCGCGTTGTAGACCGGCTGACCGGTGTTCTTGTCCCAGACCACGGCGGTCTCGCGCTGGTTGGTGATGCCCACCGCGGCGATGCCAGACGATCGCGTTGTAGACCGGCTGACCGGTGTTCTTGTCCCAGACCACGGCGGTCTCGCGCTGGTTGGTGATGCCCACCGCGGCGATGTCGTGCCGGGTCAGCTTGGCCTTGCCGAGGGCCTGGCCGATCACCTCACCGGTGTTGCGCCAGATCTCGGTCGCGTCGTGCTCGACCCAGCCCGCCTTGGGGAAGATCTGCTCGTGCTCGAGCTGCCCGGTCGAGACGATCGAGCCGGCCTTGTCGAAGATGATCGCGCGGGACGAGGTCGTGCCCTGGTCGATCGCGAGGATGTAGTCGCTCATCTGAGAACTCCGTTGCTGTCAGTGAATGGGTGTCCGATGTTGCACGAGTCTCCCGAGAACGAGGTGAATCGGGTGACCCGGTGCGGGATCGGATCGGGTGAGGTGGTGAGGTGCGGATGCCGCGGTCAGCCGAGGATCGGCAGCAGCGGCACGGCCGCGAAGCCGGCGAGCACGCCGCCGATGATCGGACCGACGACGGGCACCCACGAGTACGACCAGTCGCTGCCGCCCTTGCCCTTGATCGGCAGGAGGGCGTGGACGATACGGGGGCCGAGGTCGCGCGCGGGGTTGATGGCGTAGCCGGTCGGTCCGCCGAGCGACGCGCCGATCGCGATCACGAGGAAGGCGACGGGGATCGCACCGAGTTCGGCGGGGGTTCCGCCGTTGGTGAAGCCGATGATGACGAACACGAGCACGAAGGTGCCGATGATCTCGGTGACGAGGTTCCAGCCGTACGAGCGGATCGCAGGGCCGGTCGAGAACACGCCGAGCTTCGTCGCGGCATCCGGCTCGGCGTCGAAGTGCTGCTTGTAGGCGAGCCAGCAGAAGACCGCACCGAGCATCGCGCCGATCATCTGCGCGCCGATATAGGTGAGCACGGAGAGACCGTTCACGGGGACGCCCTGGCCGAACTCGGTGGCGCCGTTCGCGACGAGGCCGAGGGTGACCGCCGGGTTCAGGTGTGCACCGGAGGCGTACGAGACCACGACGCCGGCGAAGACCGCGAGGCCCCAGCCGATGTTGATCATGAGGGTGCCGCCGCCGAAGCCCTTCGTCTTGGCGAGGATGACGTTGGCGACCACGCCGCAGCCGAGGAGCACGAGCATCGCCGTGCCGACGAGTTCCGACAGGAAGTCGATTCCGAGATTGTCCACGTTGACCTTTCTGGTGTGGTGCGGGCCGGGCGGCCCCGATGAAACGTAACCGGCGAAAAGCCCGATGCCGGGCGTTTCGCGGTGCACATCCGTGCAGATTCGCGCCACCGCGGGTCGAGTGCGCATGGCGCGTCTCGAGACCGAGCGCGAGCCGGTCTCGAGACGCGCCCTCCTGCGTCGGGTGCTACGCGACCGCCGCGAGCTGCTCGAGCACGACGCCGTGACGCTCCGCGAGCAGGGTGCGTGTCGCGTCGATCTCGGCGGCGCGACGCTCGGTGTCCCAGCCGAGCTCGTCGCCCGCGAGGTCGGCCAGCTCGCCGAGGAGCGGCGCGGTGAGGGTGCCCGTGAACGCGATGCTCGTGCGGCGCAGCACGAGGTCGGTCAGGTGCACGACGCGCTCATTGCGCACGAGCCACGTGATCTCGCCCCGCGTGTAGTCGACGTGGTGCTCGAGCGTGCGCTCGGTCTCGCCGTCGACCTCGTCGAGGTAGGCCTCGGCGCGGGTTCCGTAGCGCTCGAGCAGCATCTCGGCGCGAGCGCGCCCGACCTCGTCGTCGTGGCCGACGAGCCACACCAGTCGTGCGTCGTCGGTCGTCGGGTAGCCGGCCCCGCCGCCGATCGCGAGTCCTTCGGTCGACCGGGTGCGCTCACGGCCGAGGAGCTGGAGCACCTCGTCGGAGAGGTGCTCGGCGAGTGCGCGGAACGTGGTCCACTTGCCGCCGACGAGGCTCAGCAGCGTCGTGCCGGGGCGCGCCGCGACATCCGCTCGCTCGATGCGGTAGTCGCGGCTGACGAAGCCGGGTTGCGTGTCGTCGTGCCGCGGCAGCGGGCGCACGCCCGAGAAGCGGTAGACGATCTGCGAGCGGTCGACGGCGATGCCTGGGAAAACGTGCGCGATGAGTTCGAAGAAGTAGTCGACCTCGGCGTCGGTGCACACCACGGGCTCGCGCATGTCGTGCTCGAGGTCGGTCGTGCCGACCATGACGCGGCCCTTCAGCGGGTAGATCAGCACGATGCGGCCGTCCTCGTGCTCGAAGAAGATCTCGCGTCCGCCGGTCGCGGCGAGCAGTTCGGGGTGGTCGAGCACGATGTGCGAGCCCTTGGTGCCGCCCATGAACGTCGTGCTGCGGCCGAGGTCGGCGTTCGTGAGGTCGGTCCAGGGGCCGGAGGTGTTCACGACCACGTCGGCGGCGATCGAGAACTCCTCACCGGTGAGGCCGTCGCGCACGCGCACGCCGTCCGCGCCGAATCCGACGGCGCCGAGGTGGTTGACCGCGCGGGCATGGGGGCCTGCGGCGAGCCCGTCGAAGAGCACGTCGAGCGCGAGGCGCTCGGGGTCGTGCATGCTCGCGTCGTAGTAGGTGGCCGTGTACTTGACGGCGGGGTCGAGCGCGGGCAGCTCGGCGAGCGAACGCTTGCGACCGTGGAAGCGGTGGCGGGGCACGGAGCCGCCGTCGCGCGAGAAGGCGTCGTAGATCGTCAGCCCGGTCTTGATGAGGGCGGCGCCGCGCTCGGTCGGCTTGCCCTGCCTGTGCGTGAGGAATCGCATCGGCGCCGACAGGATGCCCGAGAACGTCGAGTAGATCGGCACGGTGGTCTCGAGGGGCTTGACGTAGTGCGGCGCGATGCGGATGAGCGCGTTGCGCTCGGTCACCGACTCCTTCACGAGCCGGAACTCGCCGTTCTCGAGGTAGCGGATGCCGCCGTGGATCATGTGCGACGACGCCGACGAGGCGCCGGAGACGAAGTCGTCGCGTTCGACGAGCACGACGTCGACGCCCTGCAGCGCCAGGTCGCGGAACGTGGCGATGCCGTTGATGCCGGCGCCGATGATGAGCACCGAGGCGCTGGGCCGTGCGCGGAGCGCGGTGACCTCGGCGCGGGTGGCGGGGGTGCCGGCGGGGCTGTGGGTGGTGTTCTGCGTGGTGTCCTGCGGCGTGATCGGGTGCGATGACATCGCTGTCCTCTCGGTTCGAGCGTGGGCGCCGTCACGGCTTGCGCGAGACGGCCCCGGTGTGGATGAATACATCGTCAACTCGTCCGCACGCAGTTGCAAGCCGCGTGCACAAACGTGCAAGGGTAGGGGAATGAACGAGAAGCACCGGCCGGATGCGACCGAAGGGGCTGCGGCGGTCCCCGACAAGACACGCGAAGCGCTGCGAGCGGCGCACCTGTACTACATGCAGGACCTGACCATGGACGCCATCGCGCACGAGTTGCACACCTCGCGATCCTCGGTTTCACGCCTGTTGAGCCATGCACGGGCGAGCGGCCTCGTCGAGATCTCGATCCACTCCCCGCACGACCTGCCGAGCCGGATCGAGCAGGAGATCCTCGGTCGGTTCGGCATCGTCGCGCACGTCGTGCCCGTTCCCGATCACGCGAGCGACGTCGACCGCCTCGACCGCGTCGCGCTCTCGGCTGCACGGATTCTCGGACGATTCGTGGACTCGAACCAGACCATCGGCGTCGCCTGGGGCTCGACGATGAGCGCCATGAGCCGGCACCTCGTGCCGAAGTCGACCCACAACTCCGAGATCGTGCAGCTGAACGGCGCCGGCAACGGCCGCACGACCGGCATCGTCTACGCGAGCGAGCTGCTGCGCCGGTTCGGCGACGCGTTCGGCGCGCGCGTGCAGCAGTTCCCGGTGCCCGCCTTCTTCGACGACCCCGAGACCCGACGGGCGTTCTGGCGCGAGCGCAGCACCCAGCGCCTCCTCGACGTGCAGGCCGGCATGGATGTCGCCCTCTTCGGCGTCGGCTCGCCGTTCGCCGAGGTGCCGAGCCACGTGTACCAGGGCGGCTACCTCGACCCCGCCGACTACGCCGGCCTCAGCCGCGAGGGGGCGGTCGGCGACGTGGCCACGGTGTTCTACCGCGCCGACGGCAGCACCGACGGCATCGCGCTGAACGAACGTGCGACCGGCCCCGACTTCGCCGTACTCCGCCGTGCGCCGCGTCGCATCTGCGTCGTGTCGGGCCGCGCGAAGCTCGCGAGCCTGCGCGGCGCGCTCGCGGCCGACCTGATCACCGACCTCATCGTCGACGAGGGCACGGCGCGCGCGCTCGTCGAGCACTGAGCGCGCGCATTGCGCCGTGCGACGGGGAATAGGACGGCGGATGCGGCGTTGAGTAGAATCGACACGAACAACGTGCTCCGGGGTCGGTGTAATTCCGAGCCGGCGGTGACAGTCCGCGAACTGCGGGTGCGAGGTCCTCGACCTCACGCCCCTGGTTGATCCGGTGGAATTCCGGAACCGACGGTGAAAGTCCGGATGGGAGGCGGCACGTGTCGGCAGCGCAGTGCGCTGTCGGCGTTCTCGGCGTTGCCGACATCCCCGGAGCCTGACGACAGGACCACGGATGACGACGGCGGCGCACCACGACGATCATGCAGCGCGCGACCGCGCGGCGATCGATCGACGCGCGCTCGAGTCGGCCGCCATGCGGCGCGCGCTCGAGCTCGCCGAGCGCGGCCCGGCCCGCGGCGTCAACCCCCGCGTCGGATGCGTGCTGCTCGCCGCCGACGGCGCCGTACTCGCCGAGGGATGGCACCGTGGAGCCGGCACGGCCCACGCCGAGGTCGACGCCCTGAGCCGCCTCGCCGCCGGCGAGGCCACCGGAGCCACCGCGATCGTCACGCTCGAGCCCTGCAACCACACCGGACTCACGGGCCCGTGCGCCGAAGCGCTCATCGACGCCGGCGTCGCCCGGGTCGTCTACGCGGTCGCCGACCCCGGCGAGCACTCCTCCGGCGGGGCCGGGCGACTGCGCGCGGCCGGCGTCGACGTCGAGCTCGCCGCCCCCGACCTCGTCGAGGCCGCCGAGTCGTTCCTCGGCGACTGGCTGTTCGCGGCGCGCACCCACCGCCCGCGCGTCACCGTCAAGTGGGCGTCGAGCCTCGACGGGCGCGCCGCGGCCGACGACGGCACGAGCCAGTGGATCACCGGCCCCGAGGCCCGCGCCGACGTGCACGTGCGACGGGCGGCGAGCGACGCGATCGCGGTCGGCACGGGCACCGTGCTCGCCGACGACCCGTCGCTGACCGCCCGCGGCCCCGACGGCGGACTGCTGGGCGACCAGCCGATCCCGGTCGTGTTCGGCCGGCGTCCCGTGCCGGTCGAGGCGGCGATCACGCGGCATCCACGCGCGCACGAGCTCGTCGGCGCCGACGGCACCGACCTCGAGGCCGACCTGCGCGACCTCGCGCGCCGCGGCATCCGCTCGCTCTTCGTCGAGGGCGGACCGACCCTCGCGAGCGCCTTCATCGCAGCAGGCTTCGCCGACGAGGTGCTCGTCTACCTCGCGCCCGCGCTGCTCGGCGGCGGGCGCCTCGCGCTCGGCGACCTCGGCGTGACCACCATCGGCGAGGCCCGCCGCTACGACTTCGCCGCCATCGAGCGGCTCGGCGACGACGTGCTGCTCGTCGCCCACCCCCGACCCACCGAAGGGAACTGACATGTTCACCGGAATCATCGAAGACCTGGGCACCGTCACCGGCGTCGAGCACAGCGCGGACGCCGCACGCCTCACGGTGCGCGGCCCCCTCGCCGTGACCGGCGCGAAGCACGGCGACTCGATCTCGGTCTCTGGCGTGTGCCTCACGGTCGTCGCGTTCGACGACGAGTCGTTCACGGCCGACGTGATGGCGCAGACCCTCGAGATGTCGACGCTCGACACGGTCGAGGCGGGCCGCCGGGTCAACCTCGAGCGCGCCGCCCTCGTCGGCGACCGCCTCGGCGGGCACATCGTGCAGGGCCACATCGACGGCACCGCGACGGTGCTCGAGGTACGCCCCGGCGACGCCTGGCGCGTCATCCGCTTCTCGCTCGACGCCGCGCACGCGCCACTCGTCGTCGACAAGGGCTCGATCGCGGTCGACGGGGTGTCGCTCACGGTCAGCGGGCTCGGCGACGAGGTCGACGGCTCGTGGTTCGAGGTCTCGCTCATCCCCGAGACCCTCACGGCGACGACGCTCGGCGGCCTCGCCGTCGGCGACCGCGTGAACATCGAGACCGACATCCTCGCCAGGCACGTCGAGCGGATGCTGCGCCTCGACGCGCACCGATCGCTGCCGTCGGCACCGGCAGAGCCCGAGACCGCCACGACAGGAGCTGCACGATGAGTCTCGCGACCATCCCCGAGGTGCTCGAGGCGCTGCGCGCCGGAAAGCCCGTGATCGTCGCCGACGACGAAGGGCGCGAGAACGAGGGCGACGCGATCATGGCCGCCGAGTTCGCCACGCGCGAGTGGATCGCCTGGATGGTGCGCCACACGAGCGGCTACCTCTGCGCGCCCATGCCGAACGAGTTCGCCGACCGCCTCGAGCTGCCGCTCATGGTCGCGCGCAACGAAGACGTGCGCAGCACGGCGTACACGATCACGGTCGACGCCTCAGACCGAACGTCGACCGGCATCAGCGCGTCCGACCGGGCGCACACCCTCCGCGTGCTGGCCGACCCCGAATCCACGCCCGACCGGCTCGTGCGGCCCGGCCACGTGATCCCGCTGCGCGCCGTCGACGGCGGCGTGCGCGAGCGCGCGGGGCACACCGAGGCGGCCGTCGACCTCATGCGCCTCGCCGGGCTCTCCCCCGTCGGCGTCATCGGCGAGATCGTGACCGACGACGGCGACATGATGCGCCTGCCCGGCCTCATCGAGTTCGGCGAGCGCGAGCACCTGCCGGTCACGACGGTCGCGGCCCTCATCGACTGGCTCTCGACCTGGCACGCCGGGCAGGACCTCGCCGGCCCCGTGCTCACCGCGGTGCCCGAGTCCTCGCGGGTGAGCTTCGAGGTCGAGACCGGCCTGCCGACCGTGCACGGCGACTTCCGCGTGCGCGCCTACCGCGACCAGGAGACGGGCGCCGACCACGTCGCCTTCATCTCCGGCGAACCGGCGAAGGATGCCGCGGGCGCCGTCGTGCGCGTGCACTCCGAGTGCCTCACGGGCGAGGCGTTCGGCTCGCTGAAGTGCGAGTGCGGGCCGCAGCTCGACGCGGCCCTTGGCGAGATCCAGCGTCTCGGAGGCGTCGTCGTCTA
Organism: Agromyces sp. Leaf222; assembly: GCF_001421565.1. NCBI lineage: Bacteria > Bacillati > Actinomycetota > Actinomycetes > Micrococcales > Microbacteriaceae > Agromyces > Agromyces sp. Leaf222. The sequence continues at coordinate 3,170,121 of NZ_LMKQ01000001.1, forward strand.
CCTGCGCGGACACGAGGGGCGCGGCATCGGCCTCATCAACAAGCTGCGGGCCTACCGCCTGCAGGAGGACGGCCTCGACACGCTCGACGCGAACGTCGCGCTCGGCCTGCCCGCCGACGCGCGCGACTACCGCGCCGCGAGCGCCATCCTCGCCGACCTCGGCATCGAGCGCGTGCGACTGCTGACGAACAACCCCGAGAAGGTGCGGCAGCTCGAAGCCCACGGCATCGCGGTCACCGAGCGGCTGCCGCTCGTCGTCGGCGTCGGCGCGGTCAACACCGGGTACCTCGACACCAAGCGTCGCCGCATGGGCCACGCGATCGACGACGCCCAGCTCGCGGATGCCGCGGCTGAGGCCCTTCTGGAAGGACACGCATCATGAGCGGAGCAGGCTCCCCCACCCTCGACATCGACGGCACCGGACTCGAGGTCGTCATCGTCGCCGGCAGCTGGCACGACGAGATCACCGACGCGCTCATCGCCGGCGCGACGCGCACCCTCGAGGCGGCCGGCGCGTCGTTCTCGCTCGTGCGCGTGCCCGGCAGCTTCGAGCTGCCCGTGGTGTCGAAGGCGGTCCTCGAGGCCGGCGCCGACGCGGTGGTCGCGCTCGGCGTGATCATCCGCGGCGGCACGCCCCACTTCGAGTACGTCTCGGCGGCCGCGACCGACGGCCTCACGCGGGTCGCCCTCGACACGGGCAAGCCCGTCGGCTTCGGCGTGCTCACACTCGACGACGAGCAGCAGGGTCTCGACCGCGCCGGCCTGCCCGGCTCGAAGGAGGACAAGGGCCGCGAGGCCGCCGAGGCCGCGATCGCGACCGCTCGCGCGCTGCGCGCGGTGTGGTCGTCTGCCGAGTAGCGCCGCAGGAGCGTCTCGAGACCGGCGGCGTCGACCGGCGCTCGAGACGGCACCGGCCGGCGTTCGACGCACTCGTCGGGTCGACTTCGACGCTCCGTAGAATCTAGACTCGCCATATGGAGACCCTGCGCCACATCGTCGTGTTCATCCACCTCGTCGGATTCGCCCTGCTCTTCGGCGCCTGGGCGGTCGAGGCGGTGAACCGCCGGTACGGCGTCACCCGCCTCATGAACTGGGGACTGCTGATCGCCGGAGTCGCAGGTCTCGCGCTCGCCGCCCCGTGGGGCATCTCGTACGAGCTGAACTACGTGAAGATCGGCACGAAGCTCGTCGTGCTGATCGTGATCGGAGCCCTCATCGGCATCGGCTCCGCACGACAGCGTCGCAACGAGGCCGTGCCGCGCGGACTCTTCTGGGCGATCGGCATCCTGACGCTGCTGAACGCGGCCATCGCGGTCATCTGGCGCTAGGCCCGGGCGACCGTTCGTCGCAGCATCCGCGCCGCTCGTCGCATCCCCCGCTTCCCGGCCACGGGGGCCGAGGGAGCCGAGCGTAGGCTGGGCCGGTTGCCACAAGCGACGATTCCCAACAGCCTGCCCCGCTCAACGCCAGACCGACCGCCTCGTGGTGCAGTGTTCCGTCACCACACTGGAGTCCTCGACAGCAATGTCAGCAACATCCGCGGCCACGGCCGCATCCTCTGCACCGAACACCCCCGCCAATCCGCGCAGTCGCGTGGTGCTCGCGAGCCTCATCGGCACGACGATCGAGTTCTACGACTTCTACGTCTACGCCACGGCCGCGGTGCTCGTCTTCCCGCACCTCTTCTTCCCGACCGGCGACCCCACGACGGCGCTGCTCGCCTCGTTCGCCGTGTTCGGCGCGGCCATGGTCGCGCGCCCCCTCGGCGCCGTGGTCTTCGGCCACCTCGGCGACAAGCACGGCCGCAAGGCGACGCTCGTCGCCGCCCTGCTCACCATGGGCATCGCGACGTTCCTCATCGGCGTGCTGCCGACCTACGCGATGGTCGGCTGGTTGGCTCCGCTGCTCCTCGTGATCCTCCGCATCGCACAGGGCTTCGCGCTCGGCGGCGAATGGTCGGGCGCCGCGCTCGTGGCGACCGAGAACGCCCCGGCGGGCAAGCGCGCCTGGTACGGCACGTTCCCGCAGCTGGGCGCGCCGATCGGCTTCATCATCGCGAACGGCCTGTTCCTCGTCATCGCCGCGGTGCTCCCGTCCGACGACCCGTCGATGCCGTCGCAGGCGTTCCTCGACTGGGGCTGGCGCATCCCGTTCCTGTTCTCGGTCGTGATGGTCATCGTCGGCCTCTGGGTGCGACTGCGCCTCGTCGAGTCGACCGCGTTCTCGAAGGCCTCCGAGCAGGGCAAGCTGAAGCGCCTGCCGCTGGCCACGGTCTTCAAGGACCACTGGCGCAAGCTGATCCTCGGCACGTTCTTCATGCTCGCGACCTACGTGCTCTTCTACCTGATGACGACGTTCTCGCTGAGCTACGGCCGCGCCCCGGTCGAGGCGGTCGACGGCGCCCTGCCCGGCCTCGGCTACTCGTACAGCACGTTCGTGCTCATGCTCATCGGCGGCGTGCTGTTCTTCGGCGTGTTCACGCTCGTGTCCGGGCCGCTCGCCGACCGATGGGGACGCCGCAAGACGCTCATCTGGGTCACGCTCGGCATCATCGTCTTCGGCCTGCTCTGGGTGCCGCTGCTGAACGCCGGGTTCGCCGGCGTCATGGCCTGGCTCGTCGTCGGCTTCTCGCTCATGGGCCTCACGTTCGGCCCGATGGGCGCGCTGCTGCCGGAGCTCTTCCCGACGAACGTGCGCTACACCGGGTCCGGCATCTCGTACAACGTCTCGTCGATCCTCGGCGCCGCGGTCGCGCCGTTCATCGCGGTCGCGCTCTGGCAGGCCGGGGGCGGCAGCCCGTTCTGGGTCGGCATCTACCTGTCGGTCATGGCCGTGCTGACGCTCATCGCGCTGATCGTCTCGAAGGAGACGAAGGACGTCGACATCGACGCGTAGCGTTCGGTCGAACGGATGCCGCGGCATCCGTCATGCGTGACGAGGGGCGGGTGCTGCGGCATCCGCCCCTCTGCCGTGCGGTCGGAGCCGGTGTGAGCGAGCGTTCACACGAACGTCACGCGCACCCCTTCACGGCCGAACCGGCCCGACGTAACATGACGTAACAGGGCAGCCGGGGCATCCGCCGCCGCCGGCCGGCACTCGGAGCCCGGAAGCGAGCGTGCAGCGATGAACATGACGATGGACATGATGAAGGGCGCGATGTCGTCGTCGGAGATGCCGATGAGCGGCATGGACCCGATGATGATGCAGGAGTGTCTCGAGGCCCTCTCGGCCTGCATGCAGGCGTGCGTCATGTGCGCCGATGCCGACGCCGCGGAGGGCATGGGCCGATGCGCGTCGATGTGCTCGAACTGCGCCGACATGTGCGACACCATGATGCGGATGATGCTGCGCATGCACGGCTGGGACATGGGCGTGATGATGTCGATGATGCAGTCGACGACCATGATGGCGCGCGCCTGCTCGGCCGAGTGCATGATGCACGCCGAGATGAGCGAGCACTGCCGCATGTGCGCGATGGCCTGCGATCAGCTGGTCATGGCGATGGAGAAGATGATGGGCATGATGAGCGAGGCCATGCCGATGGCGTGAGCCGTCCGTTTCGGTTTCGGCGTGCGGGAGCTTCGCGGTGCACGCCGCCTGGCGCCTCAGGCGTCGGCGACGCTGAACTGCTGCGCGCCCGCGGCGAGCACGCCGTAGACGCCGTGCAGTGCGACCGGGTCGCCGACCTGCAGCGCGCCCGCGAACGCGTCGTGCTGCCACACGCGGCGGATGCCGCCGTCGAGCGTCGCGAGCCAGGCGAACCCGTTCGCGTCGACCGACGTGACGATCGCGTCGATCCACTTGCTCGCGGCCACCGTGGCGAGGCGCTGCTGCACGGCGTTCAGCCCGTGGCCGGCCCGCTCGCTCGAGCACGCCCCCGGGTGCTCGCAGCCGCGCATGCCCATGACCGCACCCGTGACGGGCGTGGCGGCGGCGTGCGGTTCGCGGTGCGACATGAGGGCTCCTCGGGGTTCTCCGGGTTCGATGCGGCCACGTTACGCTCGCGTCCCTCGGATGTCGCCTGCCGCCGTCACACGCGGAAACACGCCGCACGGCGGGCCGTCGGACCTCGGGCGGCGACCCCCGCCATACGATGACGCCCATGCAGACACCTGCCCCCGGCATCCGCATCGGCGACGAGGTCCGCGACGCGCTCGCGGCGGGCCGGCCGGTGCTGGCGCTCGAGTCGACGATCCTCACCCATGGGCTCCCGAGCCCGCGCAACCTCGAGGTCGGGCTCGCGTCCGAGGCCCGGGTGCGCGACCTCGGCGTGACGCCCGCCACCATCGGCGTCGTCGACGGCAGGCCCGTCGTCGGCCTCTCCCCCGACGAGATCGAGCGGCTCTGCACGGCATCCGGCAGCGGAGCGCGAGCCGTCGTCAAGGCGAGCCTGCGCGACCTGCCGATCGCCCGCGCGAAGCGGCTCGACGCCGGCACCACCGTCGCGGCGACGGCGTGGCTCGCGCATCGCGCCGGCATCCGCGTGATGTCGACCGGCGGCCTCGGCGGCGTGCACCGCGGCGCGAGCGAGAGCTTCGACGAGTCGGCCGACCTCGGCACGCTCGCCACGACGCCGATCACGCTCGTGAGCGCCGGCGTCAAGTCGATCCTCGACATCGGGGCGACCCTCGAACGGCTCGAGACGCTGAACATCCCGGTGGTCGGCTACCGCACCTCGCGGTTTCCGGCCTTCACCGTCACCGACTCCGGGTTCGCGCTCGACTACCGCGTCGAGAGCCCGGCGGATGCCGCGGCGCTGGCGCTCGCACGCGACGAGCTCGGGTTGCCGCAGGCCGTGCTCGTGGCCAACCCGGTGGATGCGGCGAAGCAGCTCGACCCCGCGATCCACGACCGCGTGCTCGCCGAGGCGTTGGCCGCGGCATCCGCTCAGGGCGTGACCGGGCACGACACGACGCCGTTCCTGCTCGAGTTCGTGCAGCGGGCGACCGGCGGCGAGAGCCTCGAGGTCAACCTCGAGGTGTACCGCGGCAACGTCGCGCTCGGGGCGGAGATCGCGCGTGCCGTCGCGGGGTGAGGCCGGCGTGCCGGGCGCGGCGCCCGCCGTCGACGGCCTCGGCGCGGGCGCCGCGGGCGCCGCGGGCGCCGCGGGCGGCGCGGGCGGCGCGGGCGGCGTGCTCGCGGTCGCCGGCGACCTCGTCGAGGACATCGTGGTGTGGGCGAGCGAGCCCGTGCACCACGCGACCGACACGGCCGCGCGCGTGCATCGCGCTCGCGGCGGCAGCGCGGCGAACGTCGCCGCCCTCGCGGCCGGGCTCGTTCCGACGCGGTTCATCGGCCGCGTCGGAGCGGATGCCGCGGGCGACGCGCTCGAGTCGGCCCTCGCCGCGAGCGGGGTCGACGTGCGCGTGCAGCACGCCGGACGCACCGGAACCGTCGTGCTGCTCGTCGACGTCGACGGCGAGCGCACGATGTACCCCGATCGCGGCGCCTCCGCAGAGCTGTCCGACGTGGATCCGGCGTGGCTCGACGGCGCCGCCTGGCTGCACCTGCCCGCCTACGGGTTCGAACGCGAGCCCATGCGCGGCGAACTGGCCCGGCTCGCCGGCCTCGCGCGGACCGGCGGCACGGGGGTCTCGATCGACGCCTCGTCGACCGGGCTGCTCGAGGGGCTCGGCGTGGCGTTCGCGCTCGACCTCGTTCGCGGCATCCGGCCCGACGTGCTCTTCGCCAACGAGGACGAGGCCGCACTGCTCGGACTGGCCGGGGGCGGCCCGCTCGCGGCATCCGTCGCCCCGACCGTCGTGGTCAAGCACGGCGCACTGCCGACCGACGTGATCGTCGACGGCCGCCTGGCCGCGCGGGTGGACGTCGAGCCGGTCACCGGCATCCGCGACCTCACGGGCGCGGGCGACGCGTTCGCAGCCGGGTTCCTCGCTGCGACCATTCGCGGGGCGGATGCCGCGGCGGCCGCCCTGGCCGGGCATCGCGTCGCGGCATCCGTGCTCACGCAGCCAGGCGCGCAGGCGGCGGGATCGGCGGCGGCGGGATCGGCGGCGGGCGCCGATCGATCGTCAATCTGAGTTGACGAACGGGCGAAGCGTCAACTACGGTTGACGTCATGGACGACACCACCCTCCGCACCGCGATCGCCGCGGCCGACGGCGACGACCCCTACCGGGCGCTCCGCGACCTCCACCACGCACGCGTGGAGGTGAACCTCGCGCTCGACCGCGCCGAGGCCGTCGCCGTGCGCCGGGCCCGAGCCGGCGGATCGAGCTGGCAGCTCATCGCCCTCGCCCTCGAGGTCTCCAAGCAGGCGGTGCACAAGAAATACGGGCGCAGCTGAGCGACGTAGGCTGTTCGGGGCGAACCGTGCGGAATCCGGTCGCATCGACATCCGCCGCCTCGCCCAGGAAGAGACGATGAGCCAGACCCAGAACCGCACCGCCCCTCGACGCAATCCCTTCGCCCGCCCCACGAAGACCGACGGCCCCCGTGCGTCGTTCCGGCAACTGCTGCCGTTCATCTTCGAGCACCGCCCCGTGCTCATCTGGGTCGCCGCCCTCTCCATCGTGGGGGCGCTCACGAGCCTCGCCCAGCCCCTGCTCGTGGGGCGGGTCATCACCGTCGTCGAGGCCGGCGACCCGCTCGGCGGGATCGTGTGGGCCCTCGTCGCGCTCGTGATCGTGAGCGGCGTCATCTCGGGATACCAGCACTACCTGCTGCAGCGCACCGGCGAAGGCATCGTGCTCTCCAGTCGCAAGCGCCTCGTCGCGAAGCTGCTGAACCTGCCCATCTCCGAGTTCGACACGCGCCGCACCGGCGACCTCGTCTCGCGCGTCGGCAGCGACACCACGATGCTCCGGGCCGTGCTCACACAGGGCCTCGTCGAGGCCATCGGCGGCACGGTCACGTTCATCGGCGCCCTCATCGCGATGCTCATCATCGACCCGGTGCTGCTCGGGCTGACGCTCCTCGTCGTCCTCATCGCGATCACCACCGTCACCCTGCTCTCGCGCAAGGTGCGCGACGCCTCGCACGCCGCGCAGTCCAAGGTCGGCGACGTCGCGGCCTCCGTCGAACGCGCGATCAGCGCCGTGCGCACCATCCGCGCCGCCGGGGCGACCGAGCGCGAGGCGCGCACCATTGACGGCGAGGCCGAGGGCGCCTGGCAGATGGGCGTCAACGTCGCGAAGATCTCGGCGCTCATCGTGCCGGTCGCCGGCATCGCGATGCAGGTGTCGTTCCTCGTGGTGCTCGGCGTCGGCGGGTTCCGCGTCGCATCGGGCGCGATCGAGGTCGCGAGCCTCGTGTCGTTCATCCTGTTCCTGTTCATGATGATCATGCCGCTCGGCCTGTTCTTCGGCGCGATCACGTCGGTCAACCAGGCGCTCGGCGCGCTCGGACGCATCCAGGAGATCCTCGACCTGCCCGACGAGAGCACGCACGACCGCGAGCTCGCCCCCCTCGCGCTCATGGTCGGCGAGGCCAACGCCGGCGTGCTCCCCGATGCCGCGGCGATCAGCTTCGACGACGTGCACTTCGCCTACGCGGCGACCCGAAGCGACCCCGCAGACCCGGCGAACGACTCGGCCGATTCCGTGGTGGTCGAGCCCTCGGTCACCGACCGCCAGCCCGTGCTGCGCGGCGTCTCGTTCCAGGTGCCGCGCGGGCAGCGCATCGCCCTCGTCGGCCCCTCCGGCGCCGGCAAGTCGACGATCCTCGCGCTCATCGAACGGTTCTACGACCCCTCGGTCGGCACCGTGCGCATGGGCGGCCTCGACGTGCGCTCGCTCGACCGCGCCGACCTCCGCGCGCAGATCGGCTACGTCGAGCAGGACGCCCCCGTGCTCGCCGGCACGCTGCGCGACAACCTCCTGCTCGGCAGCCCCGACGCCAGCGACGACGAGTGCGAGCACGTGCTGCGCGCCGTCAACCTCGGCTCGGTGCTCGACCGCGACCCGCGCGGCCTCTCCGCCGCGGTCGGCGAAGACGGCATCATGCTCTCGGGCGGCGAGCGCCAGCGCCTCGCGATCGCCCGCGCCCTGCTCGCGGCCCCGCCGATCCTGCTGCTCGACGAGTCGACGTCCTCGCTCGACGGCGTCAACGAGCGCATGATGCGCGAGGCCATCGACCAGGTCTCGGCCGGGCGCACGCTCATCGTCATCGCCCACCGCCTGTCGACCGTCATCGACTCCGACCGCATCGTCGTGCTCGACGACGGCCGCGTCATCGGCGAGGGCACGCACGGCGAGCTCGTCTCCTCGGTTCCGCTCTACCGCGAGCTCGCGGAGCACCAGCTGCTCGTCTGAGTCGCCCACCAGAGGGGCGGATGCCGCGGCGCGAGTGATGCGCCGCGGCATCCGTGTTCCCGGGCGGGATGACGGCGGAATCTCGGCGTTGAGGAGGCGCAGATCTCGGGGCTGACCCGGGCATTCCTCAGGGCCTGCTCGGATGGAGGTCGGCACGCCGCTTCGTAACGTGTGGTTCTGCGTCCGGATCTCGGATGCCGACTGCCACCGCACCGAAGGAAGCCCCACCATGAGCATCGCCCCCGTGACCGACCTGCGAGACGCACGCGACGTGCGCGACGCACGTGCCGCATCGAACGCCGACCGCCTGCCCGTCGACCTCATCGAGGACCTGCCGAACGCCGTCGCCGAAGACGGCGCCGCGCGTCGCGGCCTCGGCGACCCGTTCGACCGCGTGCAGTCCAGCCTGCAGGCGTGGCTGCGCACCTGGCAGCCGCAGCGCCTGCCGGCTTTCACGCCGGTGCGCGACGTCGCCCCCGCCGGCGACCGCGGCACGTCGGGGCTCAAGTCCTCGTCGTCGGCGCCCGACGGCGCCGTGCGCGTCACGGCCTCGCTCTACGACCCGCCCACCCGGGGCGAAGGGCCGCTCAACTGGTCGCGCAACTGGGCCAGCGTCGCCGTGCTGCCGCCGGCCCGCGAGTCGGGCCGCCTCTTCTACCGCTTCCGCGTGTCGAGCCGCCTCGTGCTCGACGGGCAGGCCGACCTCAGCCTCGTGTCGACGAGCGTGAACTTCGGCGTCGTCGCGGATGTCGCGAAGGCCAGCCCGTTCGACGCCCCCGGATTCCGCACGCCGATCCTGCGCCCGCTCGTCGGCGTGGCCTGCCGCGCCGACCAGGACGCCTCGGCGTCGCAGGTCTTCGAGGGCTCGATCGCCGTGCGCCAGGGCGAGTCGCCCGCCATGGCGTTCGTCGTCGGCACCGAGGTGCTGTTCGAGAACGGCTGGGTGCGCGTGCACGAGGGATCCAGCACCTGGATCGGTCCCGCCGAGCCCGGCGCCACCGGCACCGTCGAGTTCCGCTACGCACCCACCGCGCTGCTGCGGGTGCTCGGGCACCTGGAGTGAGGCAGACCGGGGCGCCACTCCCCCGCGGCGACGGACTTGGCGTCACGCCGTGGCGGACACGCCGCTCTTCTTCGCCGACCGGTCACGATCTGCGGCTTCATGCCCTGTGATTCCAGCAGATCGTGACCGGTCGCGGGCTCGCCACGGCGCGCCGCGGCGCGGCGCGCGGCGGGCGGCGGGCGGCACGCGCGGCGCGCGGCGCGGCGGGCGGCGGGCGGCACGCGCGGCGCGCGGCGCGGCGCCCGGGCGCGGGCGGGGCCTCAAGCCGTCCTGCACAGGCGGGTCCGCCAGTGAGTTCAGGCCGCGGGCAGTGAGGCGCGCACGACGGTGACGCCCGCGCCGTCACGCTCGTCGGATGCCGAGACGCCCTACACCCCTTCCCGCGTCGCTCGCCTCGAGCGGATTCACCGTCCGCGAGGCACGCGCCGCAGGTGTGAGCCTCACGCGGCTGCGCGCGGCCGACCTGCGGACGCCGGCGAGCGGCATCCGTCACCCGCGTGGGCTCGCGCCAGATCTGGTGGCCCGTGCCGGAATGCTCGGCTCGCGCCACCCGGGCGCGTTCCTGAGCCACTTCACCGCAGCTGCATTCTGGATCCTGCAGGTCGAGCCTCGCACCCGAATCGAACGCGAGCGCATCGACCTGGCCGTTCGAGCAGAGCTGCCGCGCCCGCGAGGCGACGGGGTGCGCGGACACCGCCTCGATCTGGGGCGCGACGAACTCGTCACGGTCGATGGCCTCGAGGTGACGTCTCCGGCGCGCACGTGGCTCGACCTCGCGTCGGTCGGATGCGACGTCGAGGACCTCACCGTCGCGGCGGACCGTCTCGTCTGGACGCGGCACCCACTCGCGACGGTGCACCAGCTCGAACGGATGCTGCTCCGTCATCGCGGCGCCCGCGGCATCCGCTCTCTGCGCATCGCACTCGACGAGGCGATCGAAGACGCCGATTCGTCACGCGAGACTCGGCTGCGCCTCTGCATCATCGCCGCGGGACTGCCGCGGCCGGTTGCCGCTCATGTGGTGCGCGACCCGTATGGTCGGGCAGTGGCGACCGCGGACCTCGCGTTCGTCGAGCACCGTGTGCTGCTGGAGTACGAGGGCGACCATCATCGAACCGATCGCGGGCAATGGGCGCACGACGTCGACCGGTTCAACCGGCTTCAGGGGCTCGGCTGGATCTGCTTCCGAATCGGCGCGGCCCAGTTCGCCCGTCCCGATCAGGTCGTCGCCGTCGTGGCGCGGGCACTGGCCGCGCGGACACGCAGAGGCACGCCGGGCGTTTGACCGCGAGCGGTCACGATGTGCTGCTTCCCGCGTCGCGATTCCAGCAGATCGTGACCCCTCGCGGGCTCGCCACGGCGCGCCTGCGAGACCAGGGAGGTGGGATGGGGTGAGAGCGGCTGAGGGTCAGCTGGGGTCGGTCGCGACGGCGGGAGCATTCCCGCCCGCCACCGCAGCGCCCTCGTCCGCGTCGCCCGACACCGCACCCTTCTGCCACGGCCATCGGCCCGAGATCTCCAGCTCGAGCGACCAGCTGAGGAACGTCCTGATCAGCACGATGATCGCGAGCACGCCCACCGACTCGAGGGTCGGGGTCACCGCGACGGTCTTGATGATGTCGGCGGCGACGAGCAATTCGAGCCCGAGCAGGATCGCCCGACCGAGCACGCGCCGGAACCGCGTGTAGATCGGGCTGCGCCGCCGCACCCCGCGCAGCGCGGCGTCGAGGCTCGCGTAGAGGACGCCCAGCACGATCGCGACGACGCCGAGCACGTCGATGACCTCGCCGACCGATTCGATGAACGTGCCGAACTCCATGTCGCCCCCTTGCGCCACACGCTAGCGGCGCTGGTGCGGTTCGGGCGTGCGACCTGCCGGGTCCCGGCGCAGGCGGCGTGGAGAGCGGATGCCGCGGGCCGGCGCACCTTCCCGTGCACGCCGGCCCGCGGCATCCGCTCTCCACGCGACGGGCGCACGGTCGCACGGTCGCACGGTCTCGCACCGCGCGCGGCGATGCGCCCCGCACACGGCGGGGCGCATCGCCTGACCGGCCGCTCAGCGACCGCCGGGCAACCGGCGGTCAGGCCGGCTGGTGCTCGAGGTGGTAGCGCAGGCTCGCGAGCTCTGCGCGCAGGGCGGCAGGCACGCGGTCGCCGAACTGCTCGAAGTACTCCTCGGTCAGCGTGCACTCGGCGAGCCAGGAGTCGCGATCGACGTCGAACAGGTGCTCGAGCGCCTCGTCGGTGAGGTCGAGTCCGTCGACGTTCAGGGCGCCGGAGGCCGGCAGCAGGCCGATCGGCGTCTCCTCGACCTCTGCGGTGCCCTCGATGCGGCCGACGATCCACTCGAGCACGCGGGCGTTCTCGCCGAATCCGGGCCAGAGGAACGAGCCGTCGGCGGCCTTGCGGAACCAGTTCACCTGGAAGATGCGCGGCGCGTTCGTGCCGAGGGTGCGGCCCATCTTGACCCAGTGGCTCCAGTAGTCGGCCATGTTGTAGCCGCAGAACGGGAGCATCGCGAACGGGTCGCGGCGCAGCTCGCCGACGGTGCCCTCGGCGGCCGCGGTCTGCTCGGATGAGATGGTCGCGCCCATGAAGACGCCGTGCTTCCAGCTGCGGGCCTCGGCCACGAGCGGCACGTTGGTCGCGCGGCGCCCGCCGAAGAGGATCGCGTCGATCGGCACGCCGTCGTGGGCGTCCCAGTCGTCGGCGAGCTGCGGGCACTGGGCCGCGGCCACCGTGAAGCGCGAGTTCGGGTGCGCCGCGGGGCGACCGGATGCCGGCGTCCACGGGTTGCCCTCCCAGTCGGTGAGCTCGGCCGGCGGGGTGTCGGTGAGCCCCTCCCACCAGACGTCGCCGTCGGGCCGCAGCGCCACGTTCGTGAAGATCGTGTTGCCCCAGAGGGTGTCGACCGCGGTCGGGTTCGTGGACGCTCCGGTTCCGGGCGCGACGCCGAAGAACCCGGCCTCGGGGTTGATCGCGTAGAGACGGCCGTCGTCGCCAGGGCGCATCCAGGCGATGTCGTCGCCGATGGTCTCGACCTTCCAGCCGGGGATCGTGGGCTGCAGCATGGCGAGGTTCGTCTTGCCGCATGCCGACGGGAATGCCGCAGCCACGTGGTAGGTGCGCTGCTCGGGCGAGGTGATCTTGATGAGCAGCATGTGCTCGGCGAGCCAGCCCTCGTCGCGAGCCATGACGCTCGCGATGCGCAGTGCGAAGCACTTCTTGGCGAGCAGGGCGTTGCCGCCGTAGCCCGAACCGTACGACCAGATCTCCCGCGAGTCGGGGAACTGCACGATGTACTTCGTCTCGTTGCACGGCCAGTCGACCTCGGGAACCCGGTGGCCGATGCCGTCGACGAGGGGGTGTCCGACGGAGTGCACGGTGCGAACCCACGGCTCGCCTGCCTCGATGAGGCGGTAGACCTGCTCGCCCATGCGGGTCATGATGCCCATCGAGAGGACGACGTAGGGCGAGTCGGTGATCTCGACGCCGAGCTGGCTGATGGGTCCGCCGAGCGGTCCCATCGAGAACGGCACGACGTACATGGTGCGGCCCTTCATCGAGCCGTCGAAGACGTCGTCGAGCTCGCCGCGCATGGCCTTCGGGTCGCGCCAGTTGTTCGTGGGGCCGGCGTCCTCCTCGTAGGTGGAGCAGATGAAGGTGCGGTCCTCGACCCGGGCGACGTCGCGCGGGTCGGTGCGGGCGAGGTAGCTGTTCGGGCGCCACTCGGGGTTCAGCTTGATGAGCTTGCCCTCGGCCACGAGCTGCTTGGTGAGCAGGTCGGCCTCGTGCTTGGATCCGTCGCACCAGACGATCTCGTCGGGCTTGGTGAGGGCGGCGACCTCGGCGACCCAGGCGCGCAGGTCGGGGTCGGTGGTGCCGTGCGCGAGGCCGTGGGCGGTCGTCGCTGCGATCGGGGCGCTGTCGGTGGCGGTTGCCTCGACGGATGCCTCGGTGCCGGGCGTGAACTCGGAGATGGTCATCGTCGTCCCTTCTGTGTGCCGGGGCCGCTCGGCGGCGGTCCGGAATCGGTTCGTGTTTCCAGAATGCGCCGGATTGCGACATCCGAACGGCCAATCAGGACGTTAAGAAGCGTTGTTCTTTCTATAGGCTTAAGGCATGAAGGCCAGAACCACTGATCTCGCGACCCTGGGTCAGCGCATCCGTCACTTCCGCGGCGAGCGCGGCATGACCCTCGATCAGGCCGGCGACGCCGTCGGGCTCGCGGGCTCGCAGCTCTCGCTCATCGAGAACGGCAAGCGCGAGCCGAAGCTCTCCACGCTCGACGCGCTCGCGACCGCGTTCGGCGTCGGGCTCGAAGACCTGCTCGCCCGCGAGGCGCCGAGCCCGCGGGCGGCACTCGAGCTCGAGCTCGGCCGCGCGCAGGCGAGCCCGCTCTATGCGAGCCTCGGACTCCCGGCGATCCGCGCGGGGCGGGGCATCGGCGACGAGACGCTCGAGGCCATCGTGGGCCTCCACCGCGAGCTGCAGCGTCGCGCGAGCCAGGCCATCGCGACGCCCGAGGAGGCTCGTCGGGCCAACACCGACCTGCGCGAGCGCATGCGCGAACGCGCCAACCACCTGCCCGACATCGAGCAGCTGGCCGAGGAACAGGTGCGCGCCGCCGGGCACCGCACCGGCGCCGTCACCCACCGCGAGGTGAGCGTCATGGCCGAGCGCCTCGGGTTCCAGCTCATCTACGTCAACGACCTGCCCGACTCGACGCGGTCGATCACCGACCTCTCGAACGGGCGCATCTACCTGCCGCCGGCATCGATCCCCGGCGGGCACGGCCTGCGCTCGATGGCGCTGCAGGCCATGGCGCACCGACTGCTCGGCCACCAGCCGCCGGCCAGCTACGACGAGTTCCTCTGGCAGCGGCTCGAGATCAACTACTTCGCCGCGGCCTGCCTCATGCCCCGCGACGCCTCGGTCGCGTTCCTGCAGCAGGCCAAGAAAGAGAAGCGGCTGGCCATCGAGGACTTCCGCGACGCGTTCGGCGTCACGCACGAGGCCGCGGCGCTGCGGTTCACGAACCTCGGCACGACCTACCTCGACATGACCGTGCACTTCCTGCGGGTGGCCGGCGACGGCGCGCTGCTCAAGGGCTACGAGAACGACGGGCTGCCGCTGCCCACCGACGTCACGGGCTCGATCGAGGGCCAGTGGGTGTGCAAGAAGTGGAGCGCGCGCACGGCGTTCGAGCACACGAACCGCACGACCGAGAACTACCAGTACACCGACACCCCGGCGGGAACGTTCTGGTGCGCCACGCAGACCGGGCGAACGGATGCCGCGGAGTTCTCGATCTCGGTCGGCGTGCCGTTCGCGCAGGCCAAGTGGTTCCGCGGCCGCGAGACCACCCTTCGCGCGGTCTCCACGTGCCCCGACGAGGCGTGCTGCCGCCGGGCGCCGGGCGAGCTCGCCGAGCGCTGGTCGGGCCGCGCGTGGCCGAGCGCCCGCCTGCACGCGCATGTGCTGTCGCCGCTGCCGTCGGGCACATTCCCGGGCGTCGACGACGCCGAGGTGTACGCGTTCCTCGAGGCGCACGCCGAGCAGTAGTCGGGCACGGCCAGCACCCCGGCACAGCACGCCAGAACTCCGGATGCGGCGGGCGAAACGCCGCGGGCATGGCGCGACGCGCCGGACGCCGGCTCGCGGCATCCGGAGTTCGGCCGAGCCCTCGACCCTTGGCCATCGCGACATCCGTCACTATGAAGTGACTGTTGCAATAGTGTGCGACGCACAGTATCGTGTGACGCATGAACCCCGATGAGACGACCGTCGCGCACCTGCAGGAACTGCGCCGCGGCACCGTCGTGCTCGCGTGCCTCGTTCGCCTGCGCACCCCCGACTACGGGTACGCGCTGCTCGAGTCGCTGAACGGCCTCGGCATCCTCGTCGACGCCAACACGCTCTATCCCCTGCTGCGACGACTCGAGAAGCAGGGCCTGCTCACCAGCGAGTGGAACACCGACGAGGCCCGGCCCCGCAAGTTCTACCGCACGAGCCCCACCGGCGACGCCCTCGCCGTCGCACTCATGACCGACTGGCGCCGCATCGACGACGCCCTCGGCGGACTGACCTCTGGAGACGCATCATGACCGAGCTGACCGACCGCTACCTCTTCGCGGCCACGCGCAGCCTTCCCGCCTCGCAGCGCGAGGACCTCTCGCGCGACCTCGCCGAGCGCGTCGCCGACACGATCGACGCCCGCATCGAATCGGGCGCCTCGACGCCCGAGACCGCCGAGCGCGACGCGCTCGTCGAGCTCGGCCACCCCGCGTCGCTCGCGGCGACCTACAGCGACCGCCCGTTGGTGCTGATCGGGCCGCGGTACTTCCTCATCTGGAAGCGGCTCCTGCTCTTCCTCGAGTCGTTCGTGCCCGCGACGGTCGCCGCGGTGGCGGCGCTCGGCCTGCTGATCGCGGGCGGTGGGTGGGAGATCATCGGCGCTGCGATCGGCATCGGCATCAACGTCGCGGTGCAGCTCGCGTTCTGGACGACTGTCGTGTTCGCCCTGATCGAGCGATACGGCACGGGCACCGATGACGAGCTCGGCTGGACGCCCGAGCACCTCCCGCAGCTGCCCGAGGTGCGGCGCCCGCACCGCCGCGCCGACCTCATCGCGAGCCTGGTCTGGCTCGTGATCGCCGCCGGGTTCCTCGTATGGCAGCAGTTCGGCATCGTGTGGGCCGATGGCGAGCGCACCTCGGTGCCGCTGCTCGCGCCAGACCTGTGGTCGTTCTGGCTGCCGTACCTGTTCGCGCTCATCGCGCTCGAGGCCGCCTTCGCGGTGTGGATCTACCGCAGCGACTGGAACTGGGCCAACGCCCTCGTCAACGTCGCGCTGAACGCCGCGTTCGCGATCCCCGTCGTCTGGCTCTTCGTCGAGGGACGGCTGTTCAGCCCCGAGTTCCTCGCGGTGGTCGAGCCGCATCTCGACGCCGATGCGGAGTGGGTGCTCTCGGTGCTCTTCGTCGCGGGCGTCATCGGGGTCAGCGCGTGGGATGCGATCGACGGCATCATCAAGGCTGCGCGGGGCGGGGGCCGCGGCACGCTCGACTTCCCGGGCAACCGGAGCCCGCGCCCGGCCCAGCGCAGCACCGGGCGCTGAGCGCCTGCCTCCGAGAACCGGCACACGACGAGGGGCGGATGCCGCGGCATCCGCCCCTCGTCGTGTTCGCCGTCGCGTGCGGCGACCGACGGTTCGACCCGCTACTTCGGCTGCATGCGGATCGCGCCGTCGAGGCGGATCGTCTCGCCGTTCAGCAGCGGATTCTCGACGATGTGCCGCACGAGCGCCGCATACTC
Organism: Agromyces sp. Leaf222; assembly: GCF_001421565.1. NCBI lineage: Bacteria > Bacillati > Actinomycetota > Actinomycetes > Micrococcales > Microbacteriaceae > Agromyces > Agromyces sp. Leaf222. The sequence continues at coordinate 3,186,774 of NZ_LMKQ01000001.1, forward strand.
GGCGGGCGTGCCCATGCGCGACGGATGCGGGATCTGCTCCTCGAGCGAGGCCTGCACCTCGGGCGGCATGCCCGCCATCATCGGCGTCTGCATGATGCCGGGCGCGATCGTCACGACCCGGATGAGCAGCTTCGAGAGGTCGCGGGCGAGCGGCAGGGTCATCGCCGCGACGCCGCCCTTCGACGCCGAGTACGCGGCCTGGCCGATCTGGCCGTCGAACGCGGCGACCGACGCGGTGTTGACGATGACGCCGCGCTCGGCGGTCTCGGGCACCCCCGGCAGCGCCTGCACGAGCACCGGCTCGTTGGCCGCCATGGCCGCCGCCGCGAGGCGCGCGACGTTGAACGTGCCGATGAGGTTGATGCGGATGGTGCGCTCGAACGCGTCGAGCGCGAGGGGGCCGTCGCGCCCGACCGTGCGTCCGGCCGTCGCGATGCCGGCGCAGCTCACGGCCACCCGGAGCGGCGCGCGCTCCAGCACGAGGTCGATCGCGGCCTGCACGGACGCCTCGTCGGTGACGTCGGCGGGCGCGAAGCGCACGTTCGCGCCGAGTTCGCTCGCGGTCTGCTCGCCGGGAGAGCCCGGGAGGTCGAGGATGACGACCTCGGCTCCGGCCGCGGCGAGCACGGCGGCCGTGCCGCGCCCGAGCCCCGAGGCGCCTCCGGTGACGATCGCGCCTGCGTCGGTCAGCTGCATGGATTCGGGTCCTTTCGTGGTGGGTCGGCTGCGCCGATGGTCGGCTGGGCCGTCGTGGTCGGCTGGGCCGTGGTGGTCGGCTGCGCCGTGGTGGTCAGATGCGTTCGATGATCGTGGCGTTGGCCATGCCGCCGCCCTCGCACATGGTCTGCAGTCCGTAGCGTCCGCCGGTGGCCTCGAGCTGGTTCACGAGGGTCGTGAGCAGACGGGTCCCCGAGGAGCCGAGCGCGTGGCCGAGGGCGATGGCGCCGCCGCGGGGGTTGAGCTTCGCGGCATCCGCCCCGGTCTCGGCGAGCCAGGCGAGCGGAACCGACGCGAACGCCTCGTTGACCTCGTAGGCGTCGATGTCGTCGTGCCCGAGGCGGGCCCGCGCGAGCACCCGCTCGGTCGCCGGGATCACGCCGGTGAGCATGTACAGCGGGTCGCTGCCGACGACGGCGAACGAGCGGAACCTCGCACGTGGCACCAACCCGAGTTTCGACGCGGCATCGGCGCTCATGATGAGGGCGGCCGAGGCTCCGTCGGTGAGCGGCGAGGAGTTGCCGGGCGTGATACGCCAGTCGAGGTCGGGGAAGCGGTCGGCGAGGGCATCGGTGCGGAACGCCGGGTTCAACCCGGCGAGCGAGGCGGCGGATGTCGCGGGCCGCACGGTCTCGTCGGCGAGGCCGTCGACGCCGGGCACCGGCACGACCTCGGTCGCGAACGCGCCGGACTGCCCCGCCGCCGCGGCGAGCGCGTGCGAGCGAGCCGCGTACGCGTCGAGGTCGTCGCGCGAGAGGCCCCACTTGGCCGCGATGAGCTCGGCCGAGACACCCTGGTTCACGAGGCCGTCGGGGTAGCGTGCGGCGATGCGCGACCCGTAGGGGTCGGCGCCGGCCGCGCTCGAGCCGAGCGGCACGCGGCTCATCGACTCGACCCCGCAGGCGATCACGATCTCGGCCTGTCCGGCGAGCACCGCCTGGGCGGCGAAGGTCGCCGCCTGCTGGCTCGATCCGCACTGGCGGTCGATCGTCGTGCCGGGCACGTGCTCGGGGAACCCCGCGGCCAGCACGGCGTTGCGGGTGACGTTGTACGACTGCTCGGCGACCTGGCTGACGCATCCGCCGATCACGTCGTCGACGAGCCCCGGGTCGAGGTCGTTGCGGGAGACGAGCGTGTCGAGCACACCCGCCAGCAGGTCGACCGGGTGCACGCCCGAGAGCATGCCGCCCGGCTTGCCCCGGCCCACCGGCGTGCGGATCACATCGACGATGACGGCTTCGGCGCTCATGCGTCCAAGCCTACGTGCGGCCTGCGAACTCAGGGCTGCTCCTGATCCAGCGCCCCGGCGCAGCCCGGAGGATCGGCGCATGACCAAGCCCACGAAGATCGCCGTGATCAGGGCGCGCCACGACGGTGCCGCACCCCTGGTCGGCGACCAGCCCTTCATCGACCTCTTCATGGTCGGCTCCTCGTCGGTACTCCGCTACTGGGAGGACACCACCCGTCGGCACCTCGACTTCGTCGACTCCGCCCTCATGCCCTGGGTGGACATCACCCTCGGCGACAGCGTGCGGCGCGAGACACAGGCGGAGCTCGCGATCGACGCGTTGCGTGCGAAGTTCCCGGGCCATGACCCGCTCGCGGGCTTCGCGGGCGTGGTCGTGCTCACCTACCCTGGTACGCGCCAGATCCCGAATCCGAAGGCGGGGCAGCCCGGTGAACCCGCGACGATCACGCAGAGCTTCGACGGCGGCGCCAATCCGAACGTCCGCGGCTTCCCGATCGCCGCGCTTCCGATCGCCTCCAGCGACCACACGTTCATGACGCACGAGGTCGGGCACGTCATCGGCTTCGAGCACAGCTACGGTCTGCTGAACAACGGCGCCGACTGGGATCCGAACGACGCGACCATCGTCGCCGATCCCGTGTACGGCTCGCCCTTCGACGTCATGTCGTCGGCCTCGTTCGGCTCGAGGTGGCTCGGCACCGGCCCGCGCTGGCAGTCGACGCCGACGCGCAGCATCCCGGCGGTCACCGGATGGCCGACGCCCGGTGCATTCGGCTCGGCCGGTCCGAACCTCTCGCGCGCCCACCTGCATCGGCAGTTGCCGGACGCGATGGCCGGTTCGGTCGTCGAGCGCCCGTTCCCGACGACGGGCTCCGTCTCGGTGCGGCTGCGCAGCGCATCGGCGGATGTCGCGCGCCAGGGCTCGGGCCGCCAGCCGACCCTGCTCATCCTCCACCCCGCAGGCGAGCCCTCGAGCGGGCTCGGCCGCATCTACGTCGAGTTCCGCACGGCCACCGGATGGGACGCCGGCCTCGACCCGGTCGGCACCGACCTGTCGCGCGAGGGCGTCCTGGTGCATTCGCTGACGGATGTCCCTGGCACGGGTCCGCGCATCTGGTACCGCGGCGTCGTGCCGCTCAACTCGATCGACACCGATGTGGCGGTCGACTCGAGCAACCTCACCGTCACGATCGTCGGCGTCGATGTCGACCACACCTGGGTCGACCTGCGCGTCTCGAACGGGCCGGCGAACCGCACGGTGACGGTGGCGTCGCGCCTGCGCAACGAGGACACGCTCGGCGTCGTCGGCACCGAGACGACCGAGCAGACGCCGTGCGGCGACACGGTTCGCCGTGGCACGTATGCGACCTCCACGCTCGAGATCTTCACGGTCTCGACGGTCGGCTTCGGCGGGATCGGGCAGCCCGCCGCGACCGCGCCGACGGCGACCTGGACGGTCGGCGGCGTACCGGTCCCGACTGGGAACGGCGTCGTGCAGGTGCCGTTCGACGGCTCCACGTTCGCGGTCGACACCACGGTCGACCCGGTCACCTTCGAGCTCGGGCTGACCTCGCCGGGAGGCATCCGCTTGGGCGCCGACGTGGTCTGCACGGTCACCGATCAGAGCGGTGCGGCCATCGGGCAGACGCGCTTCGAGGCAGAGGGCTGGTTCGAGGGGTACAACGGCGACGACTTCCCGAAGGTCGTCGCCTGCTGGACCCGACGCATCAAGGACCTCGACATCCGCGTGAAGCCCGGGGAGTTCGAGAAGCCGACCCCCGATCCGAAGTTCGACCCGCGCGACATCACGCGCCTGCAGATCGAGTTCGGCGACGCGGTCGTGCTCGAGCGCGCAGAGGAGCTCCAGCGGGCCGAAACGCTGAAGGTCGCCGAGGGCCTGCGGATCGCCGAGCAGCTCAAGGCTGCCGAGTCGCTGCAGGCCGCCGAGACTCTCAAGGTCACCGAGCGTCTTCGGGTCGCCGAGCAGGCCAGCCTCACCGAACAGGTGCGCCTCGCCGAGCAGGTTCGGCTCGCCGAGCAGGTTCAGGCGGCAACGCGCCTCGACGCGACGGCGATCTCGACGGTCGGCAGCTTGAAGCGCGCGAACCTGCGGGTCTTCGACCGCTGAACCCGGGCGAGCGGATGCCGCGGCGAGCGCCGGCCCGCGGCATCCGCTCGCCGTCGTGGGTTCACCGGGACCAGCAGCGTCGCGGACCGGACCTCAGAGGTTGCGACGTGCGTCCGGGTCGTCTGCGAGCAGGTCCGCCTGGCGCGCCACGGCCTCCTGCTCGGCCTCGCTCAGCGGCGGGAGGCCGACCTCGTCGGCCGGAATGCCCGCATACGGGTCGGCGCCGGGGAACTCCTGGCTGAAGGAACCCGCGACGACTCCCCCAGGGGGAACCTCGTCGCCTGCGGCGCCCAACAGCGTCTCTTCACCTGGAGCCTGCTCCGGCACGTCGTCTCCGAGGTGCTTCCGATGCCACTCGCCGCTCATGTTCACTCCCCACCAGTACCAACAAGGCCACACCCTCATCATCGAGACGTGGAAGCGTGGGCGACGTCTGAGATCGCCGCATCATCCACGGATGTGTTGATGAAGTCTAGGACGTCCGATCGGATACCCGGGCTCTCGAAAGAGGCGGCCGGTCAGGTCGACGAACGCACCACCGGCCGCAAGCGGACCCGTCGACGGGCGGTGTCGTCAGGTCCCCGAGTCGGTCAGACGACGCAGACCTGCATGGGTGGGACTGAACCCGCACGCCTCGTAGAACGCACGGAACCGAGGTTCGAAGTCAACGTGCAGCCACTCGCAGCCAGCCGCGATGAGCTCGACGCGAAGCGCCTCGATGAGAGCTCCTCCCACCCCTCGGCGTTGGTAGTCCGGATCCACTGCCGTATCGAGGACGAATGCATGTGCTCCACCGTCACCGCAGGCATGCACGAAGCCGACGAGCCGCTCGCCGTCGAAGGCGCCGACCCAGCTGACGGAATGTCTCCTGAGCCTCGCGGCCCACGGCAGGATCGTCGGCTCGGCGTCGCCGAAGGCCTTTGCATGGAGACGACTCAGCTCGACGTCATCGATCGGGAAGGCAGCTCGTACCTCAACAGCGCTGGTCACACATCGATCATCCCGGAGATCTCACCGAGAGAGCTGTCCTGTGAGCGGATCCGCGTGCGGAACTCAAGAGCGACCGAGACAGTGCCCGGCAGTGGATCCCTGAGCGGCCACAGATTCGCACTGGGGTGGGCTGGATCGGGCAATCGCGCGACGAGCGGTTGCGCAAACTGCTCGCGGGGGTTCGAGCACGAGTTGGATTTCAGCCTCTGAGGGGAGCGCCGCTCGTTCGGCAGCTCGCACGTCCGGGGTGGCTCGGCTCACACGTAGATCGCGACGAGCTTGTCGAGGGACTCCTCGAGGCCCTTCTTCGAGAGCGCGAGCTGCTCGGGGTCGATGTACCCGAGTTCGGTGACGGTGAGTCGGGTCGCGTCGTCGCCGATCGGCTCGAACGTGATGACGTGCCGCACGTCGCGCGAGATGCCGGCGGCCCCGATGGTCGCAGGGTCGATCGTGGTGCCGTGCTCGTCGGCGATGTTGTGGATGAACTCGAGGCGGTGCGGTGCGTCGACGAGCGTGTACGCCCAGGTGCTGTACAGCGCCGGGAACCCCCAGTCGGGGGCGCTCATGCACACGAGGGACGTGCCGCCGACGCGCACGTCGAGCTCGGCGACCGTGCAGGTGAAGCCGTTCGGACCCCACCAGCGAAGGACGCGGTCGGGTTCAGTCCACGACTTCCAGGCCGCCTCGATGGGGGCGGGGATGTCGCGGCTCACGACGAGGTCGTGCGTCTCGTGCTGGGTCGTGTCGTTCATCGTGGCTCCTCCGCTGCAGGCCGCCGCCGCGGCACCTGTTTCACTTCGATGATCGAAGCGTAAGTCACTACGATGATCAAAGTCAATGCCGTAGACTCGACGCATGAAGCGAGCTGAAGGGCGGTCGACCTGCCCCACCAACTTCACCGTGGAGACCTTCGGCGACAGCTGGTCGCTGCTGATCATGCGCGACCTGCTCACACTGGGCAAGCACACCTTCGGGGAGTTCCTTCGGTCCGAGGAGCGCATCGGTCCGAGCGTGCTCACCGACCGCCTCGCCCGACTCGAGCGCAGCGGAATCATTGTGCGCACCCCGAGCGAGACAGATGGCCGCAAGGTCACCTACTCGGCGACGGAGCGCGGCATCGAAGCGATCCCGCTCTTGTACGAGGCGGCGCGATGGGGCTTGGGCGGCGTTCCCATCGAGGAGGACGATCCGTGGGAGGCGGTCATGGCGATGGACCGCCACGACGTGCTCGACGCGTGGCAGCAGGCCGTGCGCGAGGGTGGTTCGCTCCTCGGAGGCGCGGAGAGCGCGTTCGCGCGGCTGAACGCCAGGGCGGGCGCGGTCGTGGATGGATGGCCCGGAACGGCGCTGACCCGGAGTACATGATCGTGAGCGAACTCGTCGCCGGCAGTGCGCAGCTGCACCCGATCCCGCGGGTGCCGTGGCCGCCCAGAGAGAACGAGCGCCCGCCAACACCGCTGGACTCCATCTCGGGCTTCAGCGGATACGTGGTCGACCTCGAAGTCGACTCTCCCAACGCCCGCAACCGGATCCCTTGCGGGCACAGATTGAGCAACGGTGCTTGAACCGCGACTCTCGATCGTTCGCCGACCGGCCACGGGACGGCCGTGCGAGGGAATCGTTCCTCATCCCGGGGTCACCGCCCGCGTGCAGGGCGGCAAGATTGAAACTCGAACCTGAACAAAGGGAGCGACCATGACATACCGCGTCGGATACTTCGTGGGAAGCCTGTCCTCGACCTCGATCAATCGGATCCTCGCGAGGGCGCTGATCGGGCTGGCACCGGACGATCTCGAGTTCACCGAGATCCCGATCCGCGACCTGCCGCTGTACAGCCCCGACTACGACGCGGACTTCCCACCCGAGGCGCGGGCGCTGAAGCGCGCGATCAGCGAGACGGATGCCGTGCTCTTCGTCACCCCGGAGTACAACCGGTCCATCCCCGGTGCGCTGAAGAACGCGATCGACTGGGCCTCGCGGCCGACGAGACCGACCTCGTTCGACCACATCCCGGCAGCGGTGATCGGAGCCTCCAGGGGACCCATCGGCACGGCCCTCGCACAGCAGAGCCTGCGCGGCGTGCTGAGCTTCTGCAACGCGCGTCAGATGACGGCACCCGAGGCGTACATCAGCTTCTCGCACGACGACTTCGCCGATGACGGCACGGTCACCGACCCTCAGATGGAAGCCCGCCTGCGAGCGTTCATGGCGGAGTTCCGCGAGCACATCCAACGGGTGCTCACCGTGCTGCCCCGCCAGGATCAGACACCCTCGTAGCCCCAAACGGATGCCGCGCGCCGAACCTTGGCCCGCGGCATCCGCCGTGCTGCACGGCGTGCGTCAGCCCGCGACGAGTTCACCCTCGGCGAGCGCCGCCCCGTCGACGGACGCGGACACAGACGCGGACGACGACGCGGACGACGACTCGAGCACGACCGGCTCGCGCGCGGGAAGCACGACGGGGTGCGTGCCCGCCATGGCCTCGATGACGCGCACGACCTGGCACGAGTAGCCGTACTCGTTGTCGTACCAGACGTAGAGCACGACGTCGGTGCCGTCGGCGATGGTGGCGAGGCCGTCGACGATGCCCGCGCGGCTCGAGCCCACGAAGTCGGTCGAGACGACCTCGGCCGACTCGATGTAGTCGACCTGCTGGCGCAGCGGCGAGGTGAGCGAGACCTGCCGCAGGTACCGGTTGATGTCAGGCTTCGACGCGGGCCGTTCGAGCTGCAGGTTGAGGATCGCGAGCGACACGTCGGGCGTCGGCACGCGGATCGCGCTGCCCGTGAGCTTGCCGGCGAACGAGGGCAGCGCCTTCGCGACGGCCTTGGCGGCACCGGTCTCGGTGATGACCATGTTCAGCGCGGCCGAGCGGCCACGACGGTCTCCCGCGTGGAAGTTGTCGATGAGGTTCTGGTCGTTCGTGAACGAGTGCACGGTCTCGACGTGGCCGCGCACGACCCCGTACGCGTCTTCGACGGCCTTCAGCACCGGCGTGATCGCATTCGTGGTGCAGGACGCGGCCGAGAGGATGCGGTCGGATGCCGCGATGTCGCCGTCGTTGATGCCGTGCACGATGTTCTTGATCGCCCCCTTGCCCGGTGCGGTGAGCAGCACGCGCGCGACGCCGGTCGACCGCAGGTGCTGCGAGAGCCCCTCCTCGTCGCGCCACCGGCCGGTGTTGTCGACGACGATCGCGTCGTGGATGCCGTAGGCGGTGTAGTCGATCGCGGCGGGGTCGTTCGCGTGGATCACCCGGATCAGCGTGCCGTTCGCGAGGATCGTGTTCGCCTCCTCGTCGACCTCGATCGTGCCGGCGAACGGGCCGTGCACCGAGTCGCGGCGCAGCAGACTCGCACGCTTCACGAGGTCGTTCGCCGAGCCCTTGCGCACGACGATCGCCCGCAGGCGCAGGCCCGTGGCGTCGCCGGCGTGGGCGATGAGGATGCGGGCGAGCAGGCGCCCGATGCGGCCGAAGCCGTAGAGCACGACGTCGGTGCCCTCGCGCGGCGGGCGCGCGTCACCGTCGGCGGTGTCGGGCGCGAGCACGGGCGCGAGCTCGGCGCGCAGGAAGTCGGCCAGCGGCATCCGCTCGCCGGCATTCGCGTCGCCGATGACGCCCGCCGCACCGGATGCCGCGTACCGCGCCACGAGGCGTGCGACGTCGACGGATGCCGGGCCCGGGCCGATCTCGCGCAGCGCCTCGAGCACGCGCATGGTGTCGGCGGGGTCGAGCTCGACGTCGCCGGCCTGGCGCGCGAAGCGGTGCGCCTTCAGCAGCTCGATCGGCGACCGGTTGATGAGGCGGCGGCCGTGGATCGAGGTCACCACCCCGTGCTCGCGGTAGAGGCCGCCGATGAGCGGGATCATCCGCTCGGCGAGCTCCTCACGGGCGATCCATCTGGCACGGCTGGCGTCGAATTCGTGGCTCACGGTCATCCTTCTCGGCCGCGCGAGCGCATGGAGGCGTCGTCGTCGACCAGGGTCAGGCGCGGCCGCGCGAGCGGGTGGGCAGCATCGGCCACGGGTTCACTTCGGGGGATGCCTCGATCGTACGGAGTTCCGGCTGCGCGCGCGCTGTACGACGTGTCATGCGCAGGGTGCGGGAACCGACGCGTCGGTGAACGGCGACGCGTCAGCCGCAGCGACAGCGACAGCGACAGTGGCAGTGCGGCAGCCGGTCAGGCGGACGCGACGAAATCGGCGAAGCGGATGTCGTAGCCGGCGACCCGCTGCGGCACGCCCTCGAACGCGGCGGCTCGGCCGGGCGAGGCCAGGTACGTCGCCTCGAGCGCGAGGAACGCCTCCTGGTCGCCCTCGGCGCTCACCGCCCAGACGAACTCGTTCGACTCGCGGAGGCCGTAGGCGAACTCGATCGCGAAGCCGGCCGCGGGGCGGACCTTCGGCATGGTGGACTCCCACCAGGCGACGAAGGCGTCGTACTCCCCGTCGACGAGCGTGTAGCGGCGCAGCTGGATGGTCTTCACCCGACCATCCTGCCCCACCGGGCCGGCAACCGGCTCGCGATGACCTCGCGATGACCTCGCAAGACGGCATGGGAGCGGATCGCCTCGGGTCGTATACTCGACCTGTCCAGGCGCAAGAGCGCGCCGGTGCTCGCAAAAGGGGCACGAAGCCGGCCCCGCGGGGCCGACGAGACATATACGGAATCCGCATCCGTTCATCGTCTCGAAGGACTTCGTCATGCCCACGACCACCACCGTCTCCGCCCACGTCGCATCGGCCCTCGCCGCCCACCTCGACCACGTCTTCGGGGTCATGGGCAACGGCAACGCGTACTTCCTCGACGCCCTCGAGCGCGCGACCGAGGTGCGCTTCACGGCGGTGCGCCACGAGGCCGGCGGCGTGGTCGCGGCCGACGCGCACTTCCGCGCCTCGGGTCGCATCGCCGCGGCGACGGCGACGTACGGCGCCGGGTTCACGAACACGCTGACGGCCCTCGCCGAGGCGGCGCAGGCGCACGTGCCGCTCGTGCTCGTGGTCGGCGACGAGCCGACGTCGGGCCCGCGCCCGTGGGACGTCGACCAGATCGCGCTCGCCTCCGCGGTGGGTGCGCGCACCTACACGGTGGGTCGAACGGATGCCGCGGCCACGACGATCCTCGCCATCGAGCACGCGCTCTCCTACCGGGTGCCGGTGGTGCTGGCGATCCCCTACGACGTGGCCGCGCTCGACGCGGGCGCCGCGCAGACCCCGCCTGAGCTGCGCCTGCCGACGCCGCTCACGCCCCGCGGCCCGTTCGCGAGCGGCGTCGTGTCCGAGATCGCGGCGGCGCTCGCGGGTGCGAGCCGGCCGTTCCTGCTCGCGGGCCGCGGCGCGTGGCTGGCCGACGCGGGCGACGCGCTCGGCGAGCTCGCCGCATCCACGGGCGCGGTGACCGCGTCGACGGCGCTCGGACGCGGCGTCTTCCCCGACGAGCGCTTCGACCTCGGCGTCACGGGCGGCTTCGGTGCGGAGGGCGCGATGGAGCTCGTGCGCGAGGCCGACGTGGCGGTCGTGTTCGGCGCTTCGCTGAACCAGTTCACGATGCGCTTCGGCGACCTGTTCGCGCCAGGCGCCCGCGTCTACCAGGTCGACATCGCGGCGGCCTCGACGCATCCGCACGTCGGCGGCTTCGTGCGCGGCGATGCGGGCGTGGTCGCCCGCGCGATCGTCGACGAGCTCGATGCGCTCGGCGCGGAGGCCTCCGGCTGGCGCGAGAGCGTCGACGTCGCGGCACTGCGCGAGCAGCCGTCGCCCTCACGTGCCGACGGCCTTGCCGACGACGGCCGCCTCGACCCGCGCGCGGTCGCGCGGCGCATCGGCGAGCTGCTGCCCGAGGACCGCGTCGTCGTCTCCGACGGCGGGCACTTCATCGGCTGGGCGAACATGTACTGGCCGGTGGCCTCACCCGATCGCATGATCATGGTCGGCACGGCGTTCCAGTCGATCGGGCTCGGGTTCGCGAGCATTCCCGGCGCCGCCGCGGCCAGGCCCGACTCGGCGATCGTGCTCACCACCGGCGACGGCGGCGGGCTCATGGCGCTCGCCGACCTCGAGTCGGCCGTGCGCACCGCGGGCGGCCGAGGCGTCGCCGTGGTCTGGAACGACGCCGCCTACGGCGCGGAGATCAACCTGTACGGGCTGAAAGGCCTCGCGCGCGAGCCCATGCTCATCCCCGAGGTCGACTTCGCGGGGCTCGCGGCCGCGGTCGGCGCCGAGGGCGTCGTCGTGCGCTCCCTCGCCGACCTCGACGCGCTGGCGCGCTGGGCCGAGCGCCCCGTCGCCGACCGGCCGTTCCTGCTGCTCGACTGCCGCATCTCGGGCACGGTCGTCGCGCCGTACCAGGAGGAGATCATCCGCGTGAACAGCTGAGCGGATGCCGCGGCCCGGCGCTGTGGCAACGGCGCGGCGGCAACGGCGCGGCGGGGCCGGCGATCCGGGGCCGCCGCGGCATCCGTAGGCGCGCTCGCGATCCGATGCGTGCGCGACGTCGCTGGATCGTATACGATCGACTCCGAACCCCGACGAAGTGGAGTCGCAGTGCTCGAACCATCCCGCATCGCCGCGATCGCCGACGAGTTGCTCGTCGCCGATCGCGAGCGGTCCGTCGTGCCGCTCATCACGGCACGCAACCCCGGCATGGGCGTCGACGACGCCTACGCCGTGCAGAAGCTCTGGGCCGACCGCAGGGCCGCCTCCGGGGCCCGACGCGTCGGCCGCAAGATCGGCCTCACCTCGAAGGTCATGCAGGTCGCGACCGGCATCACAGAGCCCGACTACGGCGTGATCTTCGACGACATGGTCGTCGAGTCCGGGGCATCCGTCGAGTTCGACCGGTTCTCGAACGTGCGCATCGAGGTCGAGCTCGCGTTCGTGCTCGCGAAGCCCCTGTCGGGCCCGAACGTCACGATCTTCGACGTGCTCGACGCGACCGCGCACGTCGTGCCGGCGCTCGAGATCCTGAACTCGCACGTCGAGATGCCGGGCCGCACCATCGTCGACACCATCAGCGACAACGCCGCGATGGGCGCGATGGTCATCGGCGGCCGCCCCGTGAAGGTCGACCAGGTCGACCTGCGCTGGGTCTCGGCGCTGCTGCACCGCAACCAGGTGATCGAGGAGTCGGGCGTCGCGGCGGCGGTGCTCGGGCACCCCGCCATGGGCGTCGCGTGGCTCGCGAACAAGCTCGCCCAGCACGACCAGTCGCTCGAGGCCGGCGAGATCATCCTCGCGGGCTCGTTCACCCGGCCCATGTGGGTCGAGCGGGGCGACACCGTGCACGCCGACTACCGGGAGCTGGGAACCGTCTCATGCCGATTCGAATGACCCTGCCGCCGACGCTCGGCGCCCGCATCGCGGCATCCGACCGCACGCTCTTCGGCGCCTGGTCGTGCGCCGGCAGCGCGACGAACGCCGAGATCGTGGCCGGCTCCGGCCTCGACGTGGTGCTCATCGACGCCGAGCACTCCCCCGCCGGACTCGAGTCGATCCTCGCCCAGCTGCAGGCCGTCGCCGCCTACCCGGTCACGGCGCTCGTACGTCCTCCGTCGGGTGACACCGTCACGCTGAAGCAGGTGCTCGACCTCGGCGCGCAGAACCTCGTCGTGCCCATGGTCGACACGGCCGAGCAGGCCGCCGAGATCGTGCGCGCCGTGCACTACCCGCCGCTGGGCGTTCGCGGCGTCGGCAGCGCCCTCGCCCGCTCGTCGCGCTGGAACCGCGTCGAGGGCTACCTCGCCGGCGCCTCGTCGACGATCTCGCTGTTCGTGCAGGTGGAGTCCGCGACGGCGATCGCGAACCTCGAGCAGATCCTCGCGGTCGACGGCGTCGACGGGGTCTTCTTCGGCCCCGCAGACCTGGCCGCCTCCATGGGTCTGCTCGGGCAGCAGGAGCATCCCGACGTGATCGGCGCCGTGCTCGCCGGCATCGCGGCGACCACCGCGGCCGGCAAGCCGTCGGTCGTGAACGCGTTCGCGCCGGCCGCCGCCGACCGCTACGTCGACGCCGGCGCGGCACTGGTCTTCGTCGGGGCGGATGTCGCGCTCCTCGCCCGCGCGACCGAAGCCCTCGCCGATCGCTACCTCACCCAGGAAGGATCCGGCCGATGAGCGCCATCCCCACGCCCGGCAAGGTCATCGCCGTGCACCTCAACTACCCGTCGAGGGCTGCGCAGCGCGGACGCACGCCCGCCCAGGCCAGCTACTTCCTGAAGCCCGCGTCCTCGATCGCCGAGACGGGCGGCACCATCGAGCGCCCCGCCGGCACCGAGCTGCTCGCCTTCGAGGGCGAGATCGCGATCGTCATCGGCGAGCGCGCCCGCCACGTCTCCCCCGCCGACGGCTGGCGGCACGTGGCCTCCGTCACGGCGGCGAACGACTTCGGCGTCTACGACCTGCGCGCCGCCGACAAGGGCTCGAACGTGCGCAACAAGGGCGGCGACGGCTTCACGCCGCTCGGCCCCGTCGCGATCCCGGCGAGCGCCGCCGGCGAAGACGGCTGGCGCGTGCGCACCTGGGTGAACGGCGAACTCGTGCAGTCCGATACCAGCGACACCCTGCTCTTCCCGTTCGGCCGCCTCGTCGCCGACCTCTCGCAGCACCTGACCCTCGAGCCGGGCGACGTGATCCTCACGGGCACGCCTGCGGGTTCGTCGGTCGTGCTGCCGGGTGACGTCGTCGAGGTCGAGGTCGACGCACCGGATGCCGCGGGCTCGCCCACCACCGGACGACTCGTCACGACCGTGGTGCAGGGCACCGTGCCGTTCGGCGACTTCGGATCGAAGCCCTCGATCGACGACGCGCAGCGCATCGAGGCCTGGGGATCCGAGGCCGAGCTCGCCGCGGCGGTCGCCGCCGGGCGAGCGACGCCGGCTGCCCCTGCCGCCCCGGCCGCCCCCGTCGAACCCACCGCACCGCACGCCTCGGCAGTGCGTCCCGCCGCGGCATCCGCCCCCTCGCCCCTCACCGACGAACTCCGCGCCGCGATCGACGGCGTCGCCGTCGCGACCCTGTCGGTCGTGCTGCGCAAGCGCGGCTACCACGACGTGTTCATCGAGGGCGTGCACACGAACCGGTCGGGCCGTCGCATCGTCGGACTGGCGAAGACGCTCCGCTTCGTGCCGTTCCGGCCCGACCTCTTCGCGACGCACGGCGGCGGGTTCAACGCGCAGAAGCTCGCATTCGACACCGTCGAGCCCGGCGAGGTGCTCGTGATCGAGGCCCGCGGCGAGCGCGGCACCGGAACCGTCGGCGACGTGCTCGCCCTCCGCGCCCAGGTGCGCGGCGCCGCCGGCATCGTCACCGACGGCGGCGTGCGCGACTTCGACGCGGTCGCCGGGTTCGAGATCCCCGTGTTCTCGCAGGGCCCGCACCCCTCGGTGCTCGGCCGACGCCACGTGCCGTGGGAGGTCGACGTCACGATCGCCTGCGGCGGCGCCGCCGTGCAGCCGGGCGATGTCATCGTGGGCGACGGCGACGGCGTCATCGTGATCCCGCCGCAGCTCGTCGTCGAGGTCGTGGCCGAGGCCGTCGCACAGGAGGCCGAGGAGGCGTGGGTCGCCGAGCAGGTGGCCGCCGGGGCATCCGTCGACGGGCTGTTCCCGATGAACGCGGCGTGGCGAGCGCGCTACGACGCCGAACACGCCGACTCTCGCGGCGCCGACACGGAGGGCTCCGGGCGATGACCGACGAGAGCAAGTCCCGTCGCGCCTACCGGTTCGTGCGCGAGCGCATCGACGACGGCCGCTACGTGCCGGGCTTCCGGCTCGTGCTCGCCCAGATCGCGGGCGAACTCGACATGAGCGTGGTGCCGGTGCGCGAGGCGATCCGCCTGCTCGAGGCCGAGGGGCTCGTGACCTTCGAGCGCAACGTCGGCGCCCAGGTCGCCCTCATCAAGGAGACCGAGTACCTGCACACCATGCAGACGCTCGCGCTCGTCGAGGGCGCCGCGACGGCGCTCTCCGCCCCGACGCTGATGCCCGACCACCTGCGACGCGCCCGCGAGGTCAACGAGCGGATGCGCGCCATGCTCGACGACTTCGACCCCCACCGCTTCACCGAACTGAACCTCGAGTTCCACGCGGTGCTGTTCGAGGAGTGCCCGAACCCGCACATCCTCGACCTCGTGCACCGCGGATGGAACCGCATGCGGGTGCTGCGCGACTCGTCGTTCAGCTTCGTGCCCGCCCGTGCGCACGAGTCCGTCGCCGAGCACGAGCGCATCCTCGAGCTGATCGAGTCCGGCGCGGATCCGCTCGATATCGAGCTCGTCGCCCGCGGCCACCGCACCGCCACGCTCGACGCGGTGCTCGCGTACCAGGCCGACCACCGGCATCCGAAGACCGCCTGAGCGGCCCCCCTCACCGACATCCGACCTCACCGAAGGCGAACATCACCATGACCCACCACGTGCCCGACGGGCTTCCAGACCGCATCCGCCACTTCATCGACGGCCGGTTCGTCGACTCGGTCGGCGGCGAGACGTTCGACGTGCTCGACCCCGTGTCGAACGAGACCTACGTGCAGGCGGCCGCCGGCCAGCAGGCCGACATCGACCTGGCCGTCGCCGCCGCTCGCCGGGCCTTCACCGACGGCCCGTGGCCGCGACTGCTGCCGCGCCAGCGCTCGCGCGTGCTGCACCGCGTCGCCGACCTCGTCGAGGCGAGCGACGCCCGCCTGGCCGAACTCGAGACCTTCGACACGGGCCTGCCGATCACGCAGGCGCTCGGGCAGGCGCAGCGGGCTGCCGAGAACTTCCGCTTCTTCGCCGACCTGATCGTCGCCCAGTCCGACGACACCTACAAGGTGCCCGGCCGCCAGGTGAACTACGTCAACCGCAAGCCGATCGGCGTCGCGGGTCTCATCACCCCGTGGAACACCCCGTTCATGCTCGAGTCGTGGAAGCTGGCCCCCGCCCTCGCCACCGGCAACACGGTCGTGCTGAAGCCCGCCGAGTTCACGCCGCTGTCGGCGTCGCTCTGGGCCGAGATCTTCCGCGAGGCCGGGGTGCCCGACGGCGTCTTCAACCTCGTGAACGGCCTCGGCGAGGAGGCCGGCGACGCGCTCGTCAAGCACCCCGACGTGCCGCTCATCTCGTTCACCGGCGAGAGCCGCACCGGGCAGATCATCTTCGCGAACGCGGCGCCATTCCTGAAGGGCCTCTCGATGGAGCTCGGCGGCAAGTCGCCGGCCGTCGTCTTCGCCGACGCCGACCTCGAGGCGGCGCTCGACGCGACCGTGTTCGGCGTCTTCTCGCTGAACGGCGAGCGCTGCACCGCCGGTTCCCGCGTGCTCGTCGAACGGCCGATCTACGACGACTTCGTCGCCCGCTACGCCGAACGTGCGAAGAACATCGTCGTCGGCGACCCCCACGACCCGAAGACCGAGGTCGGCGCGCTCGTGCACCCCGAACACTACGAGAAGGTCATGTCCTACGTCGAGATCGGCAAGTCCGAGGGCCGCCTCGTCGCCGGCGGCGGCCGCCCAGAGGGCCTCGAGACCGGCAACTACGTCGCCCCGACCGTGTTCGCGGATGTCGCACCCGACGCCCGCATCTTCCAGGAGGAGATCTTCGGCCCGGTCGTCGCGATCACCCCGTTCGACACGGATGCCGAGGCGCTCGCCCTCGCGAACGACACCCGCTACGGGCTCGCCGCCTACATCTGGACGAACGACCTCATGCGCGCCCACACCTTCTCGCAGTCGGTCGAGGCCGGCATGGTGTGGCTGAACTCGAACAACGTGCGCGACCTGCGAACCCCCTTCGGCGGTGTCAAGGCGTCCGGCCTCGGCCACGAGGGCGGCTACCGCTCCATCGACTTCTACACCGACCAGCAGGCCGTGCACATCACGCTCGCCACGGCGCACTCGCCGCGGTTCGGCGTCGCGCCCGCCGCGCCCGCCGCACCCGCCGCACCCTGAGCGCGGTCGGGTAGGCGCCCCGGCGCCGCATCGAGACCCGCGCCGAGACATCCGCTCGCCCGAGACATCCGCACCCCAGAGACATCCGCTCAACGAAGAGAAGGCACGACCACCATGACCGAACCCGTCGTCACCGACCAGAACCCGATCGCCTCGCCGGCGAACCGCATCCCGACGCCGACCTCACCCGCGCCCGACATCGTGCGCTGCGCCTACATGGAGCTCGTGGTCACCGACCTCGCCGCGAGCCGCGCGTTCTACGTCGACGTGCTCGACCTCGTCGTCACCGAGGAGGACGAGGACGTGGTGTACCTGCGCTCGTTCGAGGAGTTCATCCACCACAACCTCGTGCTGCGCAAGGGCCCGGTCGCCGCGGTCGCCGCGTTCAGCTACCGCGTGCGCACGCCCGAGGACCTCGACAAGGCGGTCGCCTTCTACGAGGAGCTCGGATGCCGCGTCGAACGCAACCCCGACGGCTACAACCGCGGCATCGGCGACTCCGTGCGCGTCGAGGACCCGCTCGGCTTCCCGTACGAGT
This sequence comes from Agromyces sp. Leaf222, assembly GCF_001421565.1. Taxonomy (NCBI): domain Bacteria; kingdom Bacillati; phylum Actinomycetota; class Actinomycetes; order Micrococcales; family Microbacteriaceae; genus Agromyces; species Agromyces sp. Leaf222. Next base: position 3,204,317 of record NZ_LMKQ01000001.1, read on the forward strand.
TCTTCCACGAGGTCGAGCACGTCGAGCGGCTCGCGTGGCGCTACGACCTGCAGACCCCCGGATGCCTCGTGCGCCTCGACCACTTCAACCAGGTCACCCCCGACGTGCCGCGCGCGGTCGCGTACATGGAGGACCTGGGCTTCCGCGTGACCGAGGACATCCAGGACGCCGAGGGCACCACGTACGCCGCGTGGATGCGCCGCAAGCCCACCGTGCACGACACCGCCATGACCGGTGGCGACGGCCCGCGCATGCACCACGTCGCGTTCGCAACCCACGAGAAGCACAACATCATCGCGATCTGCGACAAGCTCGGCGCGCTGCGGCTCAGCGACCGCATCGAGCGCGGACCTGGCCGGCACGGCGTCTCGAACGCGTTCTACCTGTACCTGCGCGACCCCGACGGCCACCGCGTCGAGATCTACACGCAGGACTACTGGACGGGCGACCCCGACAACCCCGTCGTCACGTGGGACGTGCACGACAACCAGCGCCGCGACTGGTGGGGCAACCCCGTCGTGCCCTCGTGGTACACCGAGGCGTCGCTCGTGCTCGACCTCGACGGGCAGCCGAAGCCGCTCGTCTCGCGCACCGACGACTCCGAGATGGAGGTCACGATCGGCGCCGACGGGTTCTCGTACACGCGCACGGGCGACCAGGAGCAGGGCTTCAAGCTGGGTCACACGCTGTAAGGCCTGCCGGCCGGCTTCGGCTCACGCCGGGTGGGAGGGGATCGTCGCGAGCGGAGGATGCTCCTGCAGCATCCGGCCTCCGACGGGCGCGAACTCCTCCGGAGCGAGCGGATGCCGCGGGCGGGCCGGTCAGCCCTGTCCGGGTTCGCCCGCATCCACGATCGCGGCACCCGCGTGCCCGAGCTCGGCGAGTGCGGCCGCCGACGACTCGGGGGCGACGCCCGCGACGAGGTCGGTGAGCACGCGCACGTGCTGGCCGTGCTCGAGCGCGTCGAGGGCGCTCGCGCGCACGCAGTAGTCGGTCGCGATGCCGACCACGTCGACGTCGGTGACCCCGTGCGCGGTGAGCACTTCGCCGATGGTCGCGCCCGCGTCATCCGTGCCCTCGAAGATCGAGTACGCGGGCACGCCCTGCCCCTTGCGGATGTGCACGTCGATCGCGTCGACCGCGAGCGACGGGTGGTACTTGGCCCCGTCGGTGCCGGCGACGCAGTGCGCCGGCCAGGTGTCGACGAAGTCGGGTTCGGCCTCGGTGGCGAAATGCCCGCCGTTGTCGTTCTCGCCCGAGTGCCAGTCGCGGGATGCCACGACGAGCGCGTAGTCGTCACGGTGCGCCTCGAGGTGGCGGGTGATGCCCGCGGCGACCGCGGCTCCGCCGTCGACGCCGAGCGCACCGCCCTCGGTGAAGTCGTTCTGCACGTCGATGATGAACAGGGCCCGGGTCATGGCTGCCTCCTGCGTCGGTGTCCGTCTGCATCCATTCTCGTCGCAGACGCGGACATCCGCTCCTCCGCGAGCCTCGGTCGGCTGCGCGGCGACGTTCGGCCGCACGACGCGCGTCAGCTGTTCGAGAGGTCGTCGCCGCAGAGGAAGAAGCCGGTGGTGAGCGTGTCGATCGCCTGCTTCGCCTCGTCGGTCACGTCGCCGAGCGCATAGATCGCGAACGTCAGCGTCGAGCCGTCTTGCGCGCGGATCACGCCCGAGAGCGTGTATCCGCTGTTGATCCAGCCGGTCTTGGCCGAGACGGCGCCCGCCGCGACGGCGTTGTCGCCGGCGAACCGGTCGCTGTACGAGAGCGACCCGCGCTCGCCCGACACCGGGAGGCCGTCCATGAGCACGCCGAGGTTGCCCTCGCGGGCGTTGATCTTGATGAACAGCTGGGTCAGGTAGTCGGGCGGCACGGCGTTGTCATCGCTCAGGCCCGAGCCGTCGACGATGGTGATGCCCGTGGTGTCGATGCCGTAGGCCTGGAGGCCCTGCAGCACCCCCGCGTTGATCGCGTCGAACGTGTTGCCCGACCCGGTCTGGATCGCCACGAGCCGCGCCAGCATCTCGGCGACCGTGTTGTCGGAGACGACGAGCGCCTTGTCGACGAGCTGCGCGACCGTCGGCGAGCTGACGGCGCCGAGCTGCTGCGCGCCCGCGGGTGCGGTGCCGCGCTCGATGACCGCGATGCCGCCGAGCTGGTCGGCGAACGCCTGGCCGGCGCGCCCGATCGGGTCGGTGCTGCGCCACGACGTGTTGGCGGACGGGTCGTCGCGGTCGCCGTCGACCTGCAGCGCCGTGATGTTCGACATGTAGCCGTCGTCGCGCTCGACGGTGTCCCAGCTTGCCTGGTACTCGTCGCCGCCGAAGTAGCCCGTGTCGAGGATGAGCTTCGTGAGGGGCGGGTTCGACGGGTCGGCGGCCCACGCGGCCTGCACCTGCGCGGCGAGGTCGTCGAGGTGCGCGGCACCCGGGTACACGGTCTCGGTGCCGCTCGGCGTGCGCGAGAGCGTCACGTCTCCCCCGCCGACCAGCACGGCGGAACCCGGCTCCGCGCCCTTCAGCACGGTCGTCGTCGTGCGGTAGTCGGGGCCGAGCACGTCGAGGGCCGCTGCGGAGGTCAGCACCTTCATGACGCTCGCCGTGCGCGATGACGTGGTGCCGCCGCGGTCGTAGAGCACCTCGCCGGTCGCCGCGTTGCGCACCTGCGCCTGCAGGTTCGCGAGGCGCGGATCCGCGGCGCGGTCGGCGACCGAGCACGTGCGGATCCTCGTGTCGATCGCGGCAGGGGCCGCCATGGCCTCGGGCACGGGTCGACCCGGGTCGGCCGTGGGCGTCGGAGTCGGGGTCTCGGTCACGACGGCCAGGGGCACGGCGCGGGGAGCGTTCATGGCCGCGCCCGCGAAGACCGCGCCGGCTCCGAGCAGCGCGAAGGCGACGACGCCAGCGGTCACCGACAGGGCGACCTTGTGCTTCCGCGCGAAGGAGCGGAGCGAGGCGCCGCGGCCGGTCGGTGCGGATGCAGGTTCGGTGACAGGCGCGGCGCCGGAAGCGGCCCCGGCGCCGGTGGCGGATGTCTCGGCGATGACGGATGTCGCGGCGATGACGGATGTCTCGGCGTCGGCGCCGCTCGCGGGCCCGGTGCCGAGCGGCTCGCCCGCGGCATCCGTCGTCGCGAGGAGCTCGGTCTCGGCGACCTGCTCGACCTCACCGGTGGACTCGCCCGCGGCGACCTGTTCGACGTCACCGCCGTGCGCCGTCTCGGCCGTGTCGTCGACCTCGGGTTCGCCGACGGAATCGGGCTCGCCCGGGGCATCCGTCTCGTCGGTCATCCGGGAAGCCTACGCGGCGCACCAGACCGAAGCCTGATCACAGCCCGAAAATCTCCTGAACGGCCGTATTGGCGGATGCCACGGCGAACCATCACTCGCCCGGGTAGCGCAGCCCGATCTGCTCGCGGATGGTGTCGAGCGTGCCCATGATGGCGACCGTCTCGTCGATCGTGAGGAGGTCGCCGCCGAGGGTTCCGGCGGCGACCAGGCGCTCGACGGCCTCGGCCTGGAAGTGCATGCCGCGGCCGACGACCTCGGACGCGTACGACTCGAGCACGGTGCCGTCGTGCGACACCACGCGGAACGTGGTCGGCGTGTACCAGACCGCGTCGATGTCGACGCGCGCCTCGGTGCCGAGCACGGTGGCCGCGTTCGGACCGCGGGTGTCGCTGGCCGAGACCGTCGTCGCGATGCGTCCGCCGTCGTAGCCGAAGACGGCCGCGATCTGCGCGTCGGCGCCCGTCTCCTTGAACGTCGCCGTGCTCTGGATCGTGCTCGGCTCACCGAAGAGATCCCACGAGAACGACACCGGGTAGATGCCGAGGTCGAGCAGGGCACCACCGCCGAGCTCGAGCGCGTTGATGCGATGCGCCGGGTCGTCGGAGAGCTTCTGCGTGTGGTCGGCGATGAGCGAGCGCACCTCGCCGAGCGTGCCCGCGGCGATGATCTCGCGGATGCGCACCATGTGCGGCAGGTAGCGGGTCCACATGGCCTCGAGGGCGAGCAGGCCCTTCTCGGCGGCGAGCGCGGCGATCTCGCGCGCCTCGGCCGCGTTCAGCGTGAACGGCTTCTCGACGAGCACGTGCTTGCCGGCCTCGAGCACGAGTCGCGCGTTCTCTGCGTGCACCGGATGCGGCGTCGACACGTAGATGACGTCGACCTCGGGGTCGTTGACGAGCGCCTCGTAGCTGCCGTGCGCGTTCGGGATGTCGAACTCCGCGGCGAACGCGTCGGCGCCTGCCTGCGAGCGCGACCCGACCGCCTGCACGGTGAAGCCGTTCAGCTTCAGGTCGTTGGTGAAGGAGTGGGCGATGCCACCCGTCGCGAGAATGCCCCAGCGCAGTCGATCCGTCATGCGCTCAAGCCTAGCCACGCCCGCCTGCGGCAGGAGTGCGGATGCCGCTTTACGTGCGTCGGCAGAGTATCGCCGCCGCCGTCGCCTCTCAGCGATACGAGCAGCTGAGGTCGTGACACCCGCAGGGGTAGTAGTTGCCCTCGGCGTCGGCGACGACGATGCACGGATCGACCGAGGGTTGGGCCGCCGCCTCCTCGGCCGCGGCCTGCTCCGCCGCCGCCTCGGCCTCCTCGACTGCCACCTGCTCCGCCCACGCCTGCTCGGCCGCGACGCGGGCGGCCTCGTCTGCTGCGGCCTGCGCAGCAGCGGCTTCGGCGGCGACCCGTGCGGCTTCGGCGGCCTCGGCCTCGGCCTCGAGACGAGCCCGCTCCGAAGCTGCGGCCGCGGCCTCCTGCTCGGCGGCGAGCCCGTTCGTGTAGGGAAGGGCAGCGAAGTCGATGGTGACGGCCGCGGCGGAAGGCTCAGGCGCCTCCGAGCCCAGTGCGACGCCGGAGAGCGCCGAGGGGACGAGAACGAGGGCGCCCACGATCGTGGCGGCCGCTGCGAGTGCGGCGATCGCCACCGTGCGCTTGTGCATGGTGGCGATCCTAGACGGCTGCGGCGCCGACAATCGACGGGGTTCCGACCCGCATCGAAATCAGTGCCCCGGGGTGCCGAGCTCGATGAGCAGCACGCCGCCGACGATGAGCGCGACGCCGGCGCCCATCACCCACGTGAACGGTTCGCGGAACAGCAGCCGGCCTGCCAGCGCGGTGAGCACGACGCCGACGGCCGTCCACACCCCGTAGGCCACGCCGATCTGCATGCCCTGCGCCAGCGTCGCCGCGAGCAGCACGAACGACGACAGGTAGCCGACGACCACCGGGATCAGCCAGATGCGCCGCCGGCGCTCGGCGTGCGTGGCCATGCGCAACGACAGCGTCGCGCCGACCTCGCAGAGGATCGCGAACCCCAGGAGCACCCAGCTCATGCGCCGGCCTCGCCGACGGTGTCGGCAGCGCCGTCGGCGCGGTCGCTGAGCGGCATGGCCGATGCCGCCGCGCGCCGGGCGGCCTGCTGCGACCCGAGTTCGACCAGCAGCACCCCGGCCGCCACGAGACCGATGCCCGCGAGCATGGTCGGCGTGAGGGGATCGCCGAAGAGCGCCCAGGCCAGCACGGCCGTCAGCGCGACCCCGGTCGCACCCCAGATGCCGTAGGCGACCCCGAGCGGCATGCCCATGCGCAGCACCTGCGAGAGCAACACGAACGACCCGACGTACCCCACGACCACGATCACGTAGAGCCACGGATGCCGCTGCGCGGCGTCGAGGCTGAGGGTCGCCGTGACCTCAAGCGCGATCGTGAGGGCGAGCACGGCCCACGTGCCGGTGCGCGGCATCCGCTCTCCTTCACTTCGATGGAGCGATCGGCTCGATGGAGCGATCGGCTCGACGGGCGGTCGGCTCGGTGGAGCGATCCTCCCACGCGGATCCGACGGGTCAGGTGAGCGTGATGCGCAGCATCACGTCGGGGGCGCGATCCTTGCCGCGAGGCCGGATGATCGCGTGTGCGAGGGTGTAGAGGAAGCCGTAGCGGTCGCGCAGGAGTCCCTGCAGGCGTTCCGCCTCGGCGGGATCCGTGACGATCTCGGCGATTCCGGCCGACTCGGGCGCACCGGCCCGCACCCGCCCGCGCATGTCGCACGGGGCGAGGAGCACGCGGGTGTCGCGGCGCAGCCGCTTCAGCTTGCCGGTGCCGGCCGGCGTCTGCACGACGACCCGAGCACCGTCGAGCGCGAACCACACGGGCGTCGGAACGGGGGTGCCGTCGGTGCGAAAGGTCGTGAGCGCGACGTACTTGCCCGCCGTGATGGCCTCGGACGTCGTCATGTCGCTCCGTTCGCGGAAATGCCGAAGGCCCGGACATGTCCGGGCCTTCGAGTGGAGCCGCCTGTGGGAATCGAACCCACGACCTTCTCATTACGAGTGAGACGCTCTGCCGACTGAGCTAAGGCGGCGTGCTGAGATCGGTGCTTGCGGCACCGATCGGCACGAGAGTCTATGTTAGCGGATCTCTGGAGTCCCGATGACCACTCTCAGCACGTCGTGCCGTCGGAGGGCACCGTTCCCTCGATCAGGTACGACTCGACCGCGCCTCCGACGCAGTCGTTCGACTTGTTGTACGCCGTGTGGCCCTCGCCCTCGTAGGTCACGAGCACGCCGCTCTCGAGCTGGTCGGCGAGCGAGACCGCCCAGGTGTACGGCGTCGCGGGATCATTCGTGGTGCCGACGACGACGATCGGCGCTGCGCCCTCGGCGTGGATCGCCGTGCGCTCCGCCGTCGACGGGAACGGCCAGGTGATGCATCCGAGATCGCCGTAGCCGAAGTAGGGACCGATCACGGGCGCCGCGGCCGTGATCTCGGCGGCCTTCTCGCGCATGACGTCGACGTCGGACTGGTACGCGTAGTCGAGGCAGTTGATCGCGAGGAACGACTCGGTCGAGTTGTCGTTGTACGTGCCGTCGGCGTTGCGGCCGTAGTATCCGTCGGCGAAGTTCAGCGCCGCGTCGGCGTCGCCCAGCATGACGGCGTCGAGCATCTCGCTGAGGTAGGGCCACGAGTCTGCACTGTAGAGCGGGTAGACGATGGCGGTCACGAGGGTGTCGGCGCCGACCTCGCGCCCGTCGGTGCCGCGCATGGGACTCGCGTCGACGGATGCGAGCAGTCGGCTGATCTCGTCCATCGCCGCGTCGACGCTGCCGGTGAACGGGCAGTCGGTGCCTGCGAGGCAGTCGGCGAGGTAGGCGCGGAGGGCGGATTCGAAGCCGACCGCCTGCTCGCGCGAGACGTCTTCCTCTTGCGCGGCGGGGTCGATCGCACCGTCGAGCACGAGTCGTCCGACCTTCTCGGGGAACAGCCCCGCATACGTCGCGCCGAGGAACGTGCCGTACGAGTATCCGAGGTAGTTGAGCTGCTCGTCGCCGAGCGCTGCGCGAAGCATGTCGAGGTCTCGGGCCGCGCTCTTCGTGTCGACCTCGCCGAGCAGCGCACCGGTGTTCTCGCCGCAGGCCGCACCGAAGTCGGTCTTGACCTGCCCCATGTTCTCGATCCACTCGTCGCTGCCGCGCTCGCCCGGCACGATGCCGAAGAGGAACTGATCCATGTCGGTCGGCTCGTAGCACGCGACCGCCGAGGACCTGCCGACCCCCCGCGGGTCGAAGCCGACGATGTCGAAGCGCTGCTGCAGCGGCTCCCCGACCGCGTAGTCGAGGGAGTCCTTGACGAAGTCGTAGCCCGATCCGCCGGGGCCGCCGGGGTTCACGAGCAGCGATCCGATGCGCTCACCGGTGGCGCGGTGCCGCACGAGTGCGAGATCGATCTCGCCCTCGCTCGGGGCCTCCCAGTCGAGCGGCGCCTTGGCGGTGGCGCATTCGAATCCGTTGTCGCAGTCCTCCCAGGTCAGCACCTGCCCGTAGAACGGCTCGAGGTCGGCCGCGACCTCTTCGCCGGTCGGCGTCGACTCGAGCGTCGACGGCTTCAGGAACGACGGCACGCACCCGCTCAGCACGAGCAGCGCCACGAGGGCACCGGCGAGGGCCGCGGCGCGGCCGGCCGTGCGGCGTCGGCGACGCATCGAGTGCGGGTCGGTGGAAGAGATGGTCATGCGGCCCCTCGTTCGGATTCGGGTCGTCGGATGGCGGAGACGAGCATTGCCTCGAGCGCGAGCGCCGGCGCGACGTTGCCCTCGATGCGCTCGCGTGCCTCCTGGATCGCGTCGAGCGTCGCGAGCGTGCGCACGGGGGCGACGGATGCCGCGGCGCGCCGAAGCTCGTCGACGAGCTCGCGGTTGACGAGCTCGACGTCGGCGCCGAGCTGCAGCAGCAGCACGTCGCGATACAGCGACGTGAGATCGACGAGGATACGGTCGATGCCGTCGCGGAGGCTGCGCGTCGCGCGGCGCTTCTGGTCGTCTTCGAGCGCCTTGATCTGCGGACGCAGCGCCGGGGGCACCGCCTGGCCCGGCGCGATACCGAGCGAGTGCAGCGCATGCTCGCGCTCTTCGGCGTCGCGGAGCGCGGTGATCGCCTTGGCGTCGTCGCCGGCGATCGCGAGGAACCGGGCCGCGGTCGAGACCGCGGTCGCCGCCGAGCGCACCTGCAGCGCGAGTCGGAGGGTCTCTTCACGACGACGACGTGCGTCTTCGCTCGTCGCGAGCCGGTGCGCCATGCCGATGTGGCTCTGCGCCTCGCGGGCGGATCGTTCGGCGAGCACGGGATCGACACCGTCGCGACGCACGAGCAGGTCCGCGACATCCGCGACGCTCGGCATCAGCAGTCGCACCGACCGAACCCGGGAGCGGATCGTGGGGATCAGGTCGGCCTCGCTCGGCGCGCAGAGGATCCAGACCGTGCGCTCGGGCGGCTCCTCGAGCTCCTTGAGCAAGAAGTTCGAGGTCTGCTCGGTCATGCGGTCGGCGTCTTCGACGATGATCACGCGGTGCCGCCCGATGGACGGCGCGAAATGCGAGCGCTTGACGATGTCGCGCACGTCGTCGCGCTTGATGATCACGCCCTCGGTCGCGAGCACGTGCAGGTCGGGGTGGCTGCGCGCCTCGACCTGGATGCGGGTGGGTTCGTCGCCGTCGGGTTTGCCGGAGATGAGCGCGACGGCGAACGCGTAGGCGAGGTTCGAACGCCCGGACCCCGGCGGCCCGGTGATGAGCCAGGAGTGGGTCATCTGCTGCGAGGCCCGGCCCCCGGATGCCTCGGCCGCGGCCCTGAAGACGGCGATCGCCTGCTCCTGGCCGGTCAACTCGCTCCACACGCTCACGGAGTCACGCTACCTTCCCCGGGCGACATCCGCCTGCCGTCGCGTGGCCACCTGTGCTCCGCGGGCGCGAACGCACATTCGGGGACGACGAACCACCGGTCGATGCGAGCGGGCTCAGACGAGCGCCGAGACGCGCGCCCGAATCCGCGCCTGGATCTCGTCGACCGAGGCCGACGCGTCGAGCACGAGGAACCGGTCGGGCTCGCGTTCGGCGAGGGCGAGATATGCCGCGCGCACGCGGTCGTGGAACTCGGATGCCTCGGCCTCGAGCCGGTCGTACCGCGTGCGCGCCGTGTCGAGCCGCGCTCGCGCCGACGCCGCGTCGAGATCGAGGAGCACCGTGAGGTCGGGCTGCAGACCGTCGGTCGCCCACTCGGAGAGCCCTCGGACGGCCTCGGGGTCGAGCACCCGCCCGGCACCCTGATACGCGACCGAGGAATCGATGTAGCGGTCCTGGATCACGACGTCGCCGCGCTCGAGCGCGGGGCGCACGAGCGTCGCGACGTGGTGCGCCCGGTCGGCCGCGTAGAGCAGCGCCTCGGCTCGCGGTGCGATGTCGCCGCGGTGGTGCAGCACGATCTCGCGCACCTCGACGCCCACCTCGGTGCCGCCCGGCTCACGCGTGCGCACCACCTGGCGGCCCTGCTCGCCGAGCCAGGCGGCCAGCAGTTCGGACTGGGTGGTCTTGCCGGTGCCGTCGCCGCCCTCGAGGGTGATGAAGACGCCGCGCGTCACGCCTCGCTCGGCTTCGTCGTGGTCGCGCGCGCTGCGGGCTTCTTCGCCGCCGTGGCCTTCGGGGCAGTCGCCTTTGCAGCCGTCGTCTTCGCAGCCGTCGCCTTCGCCGCCGTCGTCTTCGTCGCCGCAGTCTTCGTCGCCGCAGTCGTCGCGGTCTTGGCCGCAGCGCTCGTCTTCGCGGCTGGCTTCTTGGCTGCGGGCTTCTTCGCCGCGGGCTTCTTCGCCGCCGGCGCCTTCGCCCGCGGTGCGGCCGGCCCCTTGTCGCGCTTGATCTGCAGCAGCTCGACGGCGCGCTCGAAGGTGATCTCCTCGACCGTCTCGGCGCGCGGGATCGTCGCGTTCGTCGTGCCGTCGGTCACGTAGGGACCGAACCGGCCGTCCTTGACCTTGATGGGCTTGCCGCTCACGGGGTCCTCGGCGAACTCCTTCAGCGCGCTCGAGGCACGACGAGCACCGTACTTCGGCTGCGCGAGCAGTTCGAGCGCTCCCGCAAGATCGATTTCGAAGATCGCGTCCTCGCTCGGCAGCGTGCGGGTCTCGGCGCCCTTCTTGAGGTAGGGGCCGTATCGCCCGTTCTGCGCGGTGATCTCGTCGCCGGACTCGGGGTCGAGACCGACGATGCGCGGCAGGTCGAGCAGCTTCAGGGCGCTCTCGAGGTCGATCTCCTCGATCTGCATGCTCTTGAACAGCGAGGCCGTTCGCGGCTTCGCGGCGACGGGCTTCTTGGCTCCGCGCTTCGGCTTGGGCGCCTCGATGACCTCGCCGGTCGCGACGTCGACCCTCGCGGCATCCGTCTCGGGCTCGAGCTCCGTCACGTACGGGCCGAACCGGCCGTCCTTGACGACGATCTGCTTGCCGTTCTCGGGGTTCGCGCCGAGCACGCGATCGGTCTGCACGGGTGCGTCGATGAGCTCGCGCGCCTTCGCGGGCGTGAGCTCGTCGGGCGCGAGGTCCTGCGGCAGGTTCACGCGGCGCGGGGTCGCGTCGGGACCGGCCTCGGGGTCGACGGTCTCGAGGTAGGGGCCGTACCGGCCGATGCGGAGGGTCACACCTTCGCTGATCGGCATCGAGTTGATCTCGCGCGCATCGATGTCGCCGAGGTTGTCGACGACCTGACGCAGGCCGCGGTGGGTCTCGTTGCCGAAGTAGAAGCCGTTGAGCCAGTCGACGCGGTCGGCCTCGCCGGAGGCGATGCGGTCGAGGTCGTCCTCCATCTCTGCGGTGAAGTCGAACTGCACGAGGTCGCCGAAGTGCTCCTCGAGGAGTCGCACGACCGAGAACGCGATCCAGCTCGGCACGAGCGCCTGGCCGCGCTGGGTGACGTAGCCGCGGTCGAGGATCGTCGAGATGATCGAGGCGAACGTCGACGGGCGGCCGATGCCGAGCTCTTCGAGTCGCTTCACGAGGCTCGCCTCGGTGTAGCGCGGAAGCGGCGAGGTCTCGTGGCCCTTGGCCTCCAGCTCGTCGAGGGAGACCTCCTGGCCCTCCTTGAGCGGCGGGAGCTTCGCCTCGCCGGACGCGTCGTCGGCGTTGCGCTCCTCGTCGCGGCTCTCTTCATAGGCCGCGCGGAAGCCCGGGAACGTGATGACGGTGCCGCTCGCGGTGAACTCGGCGATCGTGCCGCCGACCGCGGCGGTCGCACCCTCGGGCGCGGCGGCATCAGCGGCCGTCGGGCCGACCTCGATGGTCACGGTGGCCGTCTGGCCCTTGGCGTCGGCCATCTGCGAGGCGACGGTGCGCTTCCAGATGAGGTCGTAGAGCTTGAACTCGCTGCCGCGCAGCGAGCTGGCCAGTTCGGACGGGGTGCGGAACACCTCGCCGGACGGGCGGATCGCCTCGTGCGCCTCCTGCGCGTTCTTCGACTTGCCTGCGTAGGTGCGGGGCTCAGAGGGCACCGAGTCGGCACCGTACAGTGCGGTCGCCTGGGCGCGTGCCGCGTCGATCGCCTGCTTCGACAGCGAGACCGAGTCGGTTCGCATATAGGTGATGTAACCGTTCTCGTAGAGCGACTGCGCGACGCGCATGGTGTCCTTCGCCGAGAGGCGCAGCTTGCGACCGGCCTCCTGCTGCAGGGTCGACGTCGTGAACGGGGCCGAGGGGCGGCGGGTCCACGGCTTCTGCTCGACCTTCGAGACGACGCGGCGCACGTCGGGCGCCCGCAGCGCCTCGACGAGGGCGTTGGCGGTCGCCGCATCGAGCACGGCCGCCTTCGACTTCAGCTTGCCGAGGTCGTCGAAGTCGCGACCGGCGGCGATGCGCTCACCACCGAGGCGCACGAGCTTCGCCTCGAACGCGGTACCGGACGGCACGGGCGCGAAACGCCCCAGCAGGTCCCAGTACTCGGCCGAGACGAATGCGAGCCGCTCGCGCTCGCGCTCGACGACGAGCCGGGTCGCAGCGGACTGCACGCGGCCGGCGGAGAGTCCTGGACCGACCTTGCGCCAGAGCACCGGCGAGACTTCGTAGCCGTACAGGCGGTCGAGGATGCGGCGGGTCTCCTGGGCGTCGACGAGCGCGGTGTCGAGCTCGCGGGTGTTGTCCTTGGCCTTCTGGATCGCGTCTTTGGTGATCTCGTGGAAGACCATGCGACGCACGGGGATCTTGGGCTTCAGTTCCTGCAGCAGGTGCCACGCGATGGCCTCGCCCTCGCGGTCCTCATCAGTGGCGAGGAGGAGTTCGTCGGCGTTCTTCAGCGCGCGCTTGAGTTCGGCGACCGTCTTCTTCTTGGAGTCCGAGACCACGTAGTAGGGCTCGAAGCCGTTGTCGACGTCGACCGAGAACTTGCCGAGGCCGCCCTTCTTGAGTTCGGGCGGAAGGTTCTTGGGCTCGATGAGGTCGCGGATGTGGCCGACCGACGAGAGCACCTCGTAGCCGTCGCCCAGGTACTGGGCGATCGACTTCATCTTGGTCGGCGACTCGACGATGACCAGTTTCTTCGCGCCTGACACCAGACTCCTCTTGTATTCCATGATTGGAGATCGCACGCGGACCGCGCCCCCGAGCGGTGTGCCGCCTGACGGCTTCGATCGCCGCCTGACAAGCCACACCATACACACCCAGACCGGGAGCGCACCGAATTGTCCACCGCCTGATCCGGCTCGGCTTGCCGCGTCCGGACCCTTGCTATCCGGTGGCACCGGAGGAGAATCGAACCATGGAAACCTCTACCACGAGCTCGTACACCGCGAAACTGATCGACGGTCCGCTCGAGGGCAAGACGGTAGCGACCGCCTTCCTCGACTCGGGTGAACCCCGTCCTCGACTCGAGCTGAGCGCCGAGCACGGCAAGCGCTACGTCTACGCACGCGCCGCCGGCCTGGAGTTCTCCTCCGAGAACGACGACCGCCCTTCGGCGGTCGAGTATCGATTCCTCGAGACCGTCTTCGATTGATCGACGCGCCGCCCCCGGCGCACCCGGGGCGGGCGCACGAGCTGCGGCGATGAGGCCTGCCCCACGGCATCGGGCCGAAAGCGGCGGCGTCGATGACGACACCGCGCACGGCAATCGGCCTCACGGGCTGCCCGGCGGTCCGGCGCGAGCGGACGCCGCGGCGTCGAGGCCCGGAATCCGCCCGGCGACCGCGACCGAGACCCGGCTCACCGCGCCGTCGACCTCGCACGATCGCAGCGCGGCTCCGTTGCGCCGGGCGACGAGATCGGCGGCCTCGCACGGCAGCCCCGGGATCGCCCCGGTGACGGCATCGGCCGCGGCGAGCGCCGCTGCATCGGCGATCGCAGCTGCACGTCGCGCGTCGACGTAGGTCGTCGCGACGCCCAGCGTGAGCGTCGTGAGCAGCACGATCGCCGCCATGAGGCCGACGGCGACGACGGATGCCGCACCCCGCTCGCCCTCGGCTCCGCCGGTGCCGGGCGAGCCGACGTCGACCAGCCCCGCGCCGAGCCGCCACGCCATGGGCTGCCGGGACACGACCCGCGTGGCCGCCGCCGCCGGCATCAGCGACCGCCCGACATCGCGCACGACTCGCTCGTGAGCCGGATCGGCGCGAGCAGGCCGCCTCCGGAGGCCGCGAGCGTGACGCAGGCGAAGGTGCCGTCGTCGCTGTGCGACAGCTCGGTGCTTCCGGCGATGCGGACGGCGATGCCGGAGGCGACCTCGACCGCCTCTCCACGGCCGAGCGCCCGTGCCGCGGCGGCCGCGGCATCCGTCAACCGCACCTGCAGCGTCACCAGGTGCACCGATGCGAGGCAGGTCGCGAGCACGAGCATGATCGCGGGCAGCGCGACGGCGAACTCGGCCGTCACGCTGCCTCGCTCGGTCTCAGCCGACGGTGAGGGCATTCCGCACGAGATCGGTGAGGATGCCGCGCACCTCATCGCCGCGGAGGATGACCACGAGGAGTCCGGCGAACCCGACGGCCGCCATGGTCGCCACGGCGTACTCGGCGGTCGCGGCGCCGCGTTCGCCCGCGAATGCGGTGACCGCACGACGGAGGATTCGACGACCACCGGTCGCGGTGCCGGTGCGCATCGTGCCGGGGACGCCGGCGTCGAGCGCGGGGTCGTTCGTGGTGATGGAGCTGGGATCGGGCATGGGTGGTTCCTTCCGGTGGGGCCGGGGGTCCGGCGGTTGGCGGCACGACTGGGCGGCCTCATTCGGCACCCAAGGTGCCGGTGACGACCGAGATGAGCAGGGGTGCGACTCCGAGCAGCACGAAGGCGGGCAGCACGCAGATGCCGAGCGGCAGCATGAGCCGCACGCCGAGTGCGGCGCCGCGGGTCGCGGCATCGGTGCGGGCGATGCGGCGGCCACGTTGCGCCTCGGCACGGAGGAGCTCGACGAGCGGCGCCCCGGCCCGCTCGGCCAGGCGCACGGTCTCCTCGAGCCTTCGGGATGTCCCGGTGCCGCCTCCGCGACCTCGATCGAGCCCGTGGCTCGCGAGCGCCGATGCGACCACGGCACGCGCACGGTCGATGGAGGCGCCGCCGGCCATGCCGATCGCGAGGAGCTCGAGTTCGAGTCCGGCGCCCTCGTCGAACGCCGCTGCCCTCGCCGCGAGCGATCGGCTCCAGCGGAACGCCACCCAGAGGAACGCGGCGCCGAGGAGGAGGCAGACCAGCCCGATCGGGTTGCCGAGCAGCACCGAGGCGGTGTCGAAGCCGAGGACGGATCCGAAGCCGAGCGCGACCAGCGGCAGCGCGAGCACCATGCGCGCGCTGGCCGCCGGGCCCGCGAGCGAGGTGCGCACCTCGCGTCGAACCTGCGCTTCGTCGCGCATCGCGGTCGCGAGCTCGCGCAGGCTCGTCGTGAGCGGCGCACCGGATTCGCTCGCGACCTGCCACGCCGCGGCGAGCACGGCCCATCCGTCGGACTCCGGCCGTTCGCCGCGAGCGGCGGCGATCGCGGCGGCGATCGGCGCACCGAGCTCGCCGGCCTCCGCGGCGGCGTCGAGCACCGGGTCGGGCTCGCCGGACTCGGAGAGATGGCGCCACGCCGCCGACGCGGGGACGCCCGCCGAGAGCAGCACCGCGAGCCGCTCGACCACGCCCGCGACCCGATCGACGCCGGCCGCGGCATCCGGAGCCCTGCGGAGCATCGGCACCCGAGAGCGCAGGACCTCGAGCGCTCGGACGAGACCGGCTCGAACGCGCGTCTCCACCGCGGCGGCAGGCGCGGCGGGTGCGGCAGACTCGCTCAGCATGGTTCGCCGCCGATCGGATCGGATCGATGGGCGTCGCGTGCGGCCGTCGGCACGTGCGTCGACGGGACCGCGGAGATTGCCTGGACCACCTCCGGTGGCGCGCCGAGGGGCACGACCGACAGCGCACCCCCGACGAGGGTGAGCGTGCCGATGCCGGCGACCCGCCGTCGGCCCTCGACGCGATCGAGGTGCACGACGAGGTCGAAGGCGCTCGACGCCTGCCTCCCGACAGCCTCCGGCGTCAGCCCGGCCGACGCCCCGAGCGCCTCGAGCCTCGCGGCGACGTCGTCGAGCGAGTTCGCGTGCAGCGTGCCGGCTCCGCCGTCGTGGCCGGTGTTCAGTGCGGAGAGCAGTTCGCGCAGCTCCGGCCCGCGGCACTCCCCCACCACGAGCCGGTCGGGGCGCATGCGCAGGGCCTCGCGGAGCAGCACGTCGAGCCCGATGCGACCCGACCCCTCGATGTTCGGCTGCCTGGCCTCGAGCGCCACCACGTGCGGATGCGCGACCTGCAGCTCCGCGACGTCTTCGATGACCACGACGCGCTCGGCGGCAGGAGCCTCGGCGAGGAGCGCGGCGAGGAGCGTGGTCTTGCCGGTGCCGCCCGCGCCCGTGATGAGCAGGTTCTTGCGCGAGCGCACGGCTTCGCGCAGCACCCGCTCATGCTCGGCGCCGAACATGCCGGTGCGGGCCAGACCGGCCAACGGCAGCCCGCCGGCCCGCGGGATGCGGATCGACAGCAGCGTTCCGGTGGTCGACACGGGCGGCAGCACGGCGTGCACCCGGATGCCTCGGCCGAGCCGCACATCGACCGCGGGCGTCGCCTCGTCGATGTGCCGGCCTCCGCGCGCGATGAGCCGCACGGCGAGGGCGCGCACCTCGGCCTCGTCGGCCTGCCAGGCGGGCTCCGGCTCGGGCCCGGCGCCTCGATCGATCCAGAGCCCGGCCGCGCCGTTCACGAAGAGGTCGGTGACCTCGCCGGATGCCGCATACCGCGCGAGCGGCCCGAGCTCCGCGAGGTCGGGCACGGCCGCCGGCCGCGCGTCGGGCGCGCCTTCCGGGGCGACCTCGGGCCGAATCGCATCGGACGTCCCGGCGCCGGCCACGCCCGACGCACCGACAGCACCAGCACCAGCACCAGCACCAGCACCAGCACCCGCCGCACGCGGACCCGAACCCGCGAACGGCGGCACGGGCGGCAGCGGCGGCGGCACCCGCACCGGACTCGAGCCGATGCCACCGCGGCGATGCGCTCCATCGGCCGGATCATCGGCACGGGGCTCGGGCGTGACCGGCGAGCGCGGAGGCTCCCACGATGGGGTGGCGACGAACGGGGCGACGGGCATGACATCGACGGTACGAATCGCCGGCATGCCCAAGGCATCCGGGTACCTCGACAAACAGAAAGAGCCTCCCCCACGTCATTGTGGAGGAGGACTCGATCGTGCTGTGCCGTTCGGGTACGGCACCCCTTAACGAAAGGGGGCGGCACCCATTGGGGGGAACAGGTGCCGCCTCGGCAGCGCAAGGATTGGGGGGAATCACGAGCGCTGCAGGCCACGAAAACGATGTTCGGGCGGTATTCAGCATACGGCCTGCGAATGCATTCGCAAGTACTTTTTGTCCTCATTTGTGCGGACACACAGATTTCTCTGCGCAAAGGCACAGTAACGGTCGGTTCTCCACAACGGAAGGACATTCGACGCACGTCGTCATGGACGAGTCGTCGGTCCCGCATGCGGCAGGTAGGGTGCTCTTGGGGCAGGCGACCCACCGATGATCCATATCGCGAAGGAGCGACTGAAGAACCATGACCGTTCAGATCGATCACGCGCTCGAGGAGATCAGGCGATTCCGCCCGAGCCCCGAGTTCGCCGCCAATGCCGTTGCCGATGCGGGCCTCTACGACGCCGCGCACGCCGATCGGGTCGGGTTCTGGGCCGACCAGTCGCGCGAGCTGCTGCAGTGGGACAAGCCCTTCACGAAGACCCTCGACTGGACCAATCCGCCGTTCGCGAAGTGGTTCGAAGACGGCGAGTTGAACGTCGCCGTCAACTGCCTCGACCGCCACGTCGAAGCCGGCAACGGCGACCGCGTGGCCCTGCACTGGATCGGCGAGCCGGGCGACACCCGCGACATCACCTACGCCGAACTCACCGCAGAGGTCAAGCGCGCCGCGAACGTGCTTACCGACCTCGGCGTCGGTTCCGGCGACCGCGTCGCCATCTACCTGCCGATGATCCCCGAGGCGGTCGTCTCGATGCTGGCCGTCGCCCGCATCGGCGCGATCCACTCGGTGGTGTTCGGCGGGTTCAGCGCCGACAGCCTCGCCTCGCGCATCGACGACGCCGAGGCATCCCTCGTCATCACCGCCGACGGCGGATACCGCAAGGGCAAGGTCTTCGCCCTCAAGCCCGTGGTCGACGACGCGCTCACGAAGTCCGTCGGCGGCAGCGTGCGCAACGTGCTCGTCGTCAAGCGCGGCGAGAACGAGGTCGAGTGGTCCGAGGGCCGCGACCTCTGGTGGCATGAGACCGTGGCCACCGCCTCGTCCGAGCACGAGGCCGCGTCGTTCGAGGCCGAGCACCCGCTGTTCATCCTCTACACGTCGGGCACGACCGGAAAGCCGAAGGGCATCCTGCACACCAGCGGCGGATACCTCACGCAGGCCGCGTTCACGCACCGCAACGTGTTCGACCTGCACCCCGAGACCGACGTGTACTGGTGCACCGCCGACGTCGGCTGGATCACCGGCCACTCCTACGTCGTCTACGGCCCCCTCGCGAACGGCGCGACGCAGGTGCTCTACGAGGGCACGCCCGACACGCCGCACCCCGGCCGCTGGTGGGAGATCGTCGAGCAGTACAAGGTCTCGATCCTGTACACGGCGCCTACCGCCATCCGCTCGTTCATGAAGCTGGGCCGGCAGATCCCGCAGGCGTTCAGCCTGCGCTCGCTGCGCCTGCTCGGCTCGGTCGGCGAGCCCATCAACCCCGAGGCCTGGATCTGGTACCGCCACGTCATCGGCGGCGGCTCGATCCCCGTGGTCGACACCTGGTGGCAGACCGAGACCGGCGCGATCATGATCTCGGCACTGCCGGGAGTGACCGACCTGAAGCCGGGCAGCGCCCAGGTCGCGGTGCCCGGCATCGCGATCGACATCCTCTCCGACGACGGCACCCCCGTCGAGGGCGAGGAGGGCGGCCTGCTCGTCGTCACCGAACCGTGGCCATCGATGCTGCGCGGCATCTGGGGCGACCCCGAGCGCTTCAAGGAGACGTACTGGGAGAAGTTCGGCGACAAGTACTTCGCCGGCGACGGCGCGCGCCGTGACCTCGACGGCGACATCTGGCTGCTGGGCCGCGTCGACGACGTCATGAACGTGTCGGGGCACCGCCTCTCGACCGCCGAGATCGAGTCCTCGCTCGTCGCGCACCCCTGGACCGCCGAGGCCGCCGTCGTCGGCGCCGCCGACGAGACCACGGGTCAGGCGGTCGTCGCCTTCGTGATCCTGAAGGCCAGCCAAGCCGCCCAGGTCACCGATGTCGCCGCCGCGAGCGAAGAGCTGCGCAAGCACGTCGCCGGGCAGATCGGCGCCATTGCGCGCCCCCGCCAGGTGTTCATCGTGAACGAACTGCCCAAGACCCGATCAGGCAAGATCATGCGGCGCCTGCTGCGCGACCTCGCCGAGGGCCGCGAGGTCGGCGACACCACGACGCTCGCCGACACCTCGATCATGCAGGTCATCAGCGACCAGGTGAAGTAGGCGTCAGCCACGAACGACGGATGCCGCGGCGGGAGCGATCCCGACGCGGCATCCGTCGTTCCGGCGAAGGTCCGACGCCGAGGTGGGCGGCGAGCCTCAGCCGCTCGCCAGCTCCGCGCGGATCTCGACCCCGAGGTCGGGCTGGTCGACGAAGACACCGTCGACGCCCGTGGCCAAGACCTCGCCGAACGCGCCCTGCCAGTCGCCCCACGTGGACTTGCCCTTGCCCCGGCGAAAGCGAGCGGACAGGAACGTGTTCTCGGGGCGCAGGGTCCACGTGAAGACCGTGAGCCCTGCGGCGTGGGCTGCAGAGACGAGGGCGGCCCCGCGAAGGGGCGCGTCGGCGGGCGACCCGCCACCACGCGCAGCCTGCGCACCGCGCGCGGCCGCGGCATCCGCGTCGAGGAGTCTCGGCACGCCGACGCTCACCCCGTCGAACCGGCCCACGAGCGCGCGCAGGCCGGCATCCGTCACGAACGAGTCGTACCTGGGCGCCCCCGCACCGGCGGTTCGCACGAGATCCGCCGGCGAGCCCGAGCCCTCGATCAGCAGCACCTTCGACCCGCGGATGCCGCGTGCCGCGAGCTCGTCGAGCACGGTCGGCTCGAACGCCTCCATGATGAGCCGGTCGCCGCCATCGCCCCAGCCCGCCGCCTCGAGCTCGGCCTCGAAGAGCTCGTCGAGCGGAAGCCCGATGCCGGCGAAGTAGGAGGCGTGCTTGAACTCGGCCACCATGCGCAGCACGCGATGCCGGCGGCCGGCCGCGACCTGCTCGGCGGCGGCCCGGTCGATGATCTCGAAGAGGTCGCGCAACCGGATCACCGGATAGCGGCCGTCGAAGCTCGCGCTCGCGTGTCGCAGCGCGCCGAGGCGCTCGGTCGCGCGCAGCGTCGCGAGCTCGGCCCACGTGAAGTCCTCGGTGAACCACCCCGTGAGGGGCGACCCGTCGATCTCGCGCGTCGTGCGGCGGCCGGCGAACTCGGGGCGGGAGCCGACATCCGTCGTTCCCGAGATCTCGTTCTCGTGGCGGAGCACGAGCACGCCGTCGCGCGTGGCGACCAGGTCGGGCTCGACCGCGTCGGCGCCGAGGGCGAACGCGAGTTCATACGCCGAGCGGGTGTGCTCGGGGCGGTACCCGGAGGCGCCGCGATGGCCGATGACGAGCGGATGCGGGGTGCGTTCGTCCGACATGCGCCTCAGCGTAACCGTCGCCGAGGGTCTCGACGACGGAATTCCGCGTGAACTCACGGCATCGTCACGGAAATCACCGGATAGATTGGTAGCAGCACCGGATCCAGCATCCGACCCCTTCCCCCGCACCGACGACAGCCGAAAGCAGAGGAACACCATGGCTCTCGACAATCCCGCCTTCTCGCGGAATTCCGCCTTCTCATCGCAGGGAGCCCAGGCCGTCGCGCAAGACGTCTCGGCGCAGCAGCTGCAGGAGATGTACAACCAGCCCGCGACGCTGCCCGACCGCGAGGTCATGCAGATCGAGACCACCATCCAGAAGTCGGTGGTCGGCTTCGGCCTCCTGCTCGTGGGTGCCGCACTCGGCTGGGTGACCCTCGACACGGTTCCGTTCCTCTGGGTCGGCGCCGGCATCGTCGGCTTCGTGCTCGCGTTGGTCAACATCTTCAAGAAGCAGCCCTCCCCCGCCTTGGTGCTCGCATACGCCGGCGTGCAGGGCGTCTTCGTCGGCGGAATCTCGGCGTGGTACGAGGCCGTGTACGGCGGCGGCATCGTGGCGCAGGCCGTCATCGCGACGCTCGTCGTGTTCGGCGTGACGCTGGCGCTCTTCGCCTCTGGCAAGATCCGCGCGTCGAAGAAGGCCACGAAGGTCTTCCTCATCGCGATGGTCGGCTACCTCGTGTTCTCGGTCATCAACATGATCCTCATGTGGACCGGCGTCAACAACGACCCGTGGGGCCTCCGCGGCGCGGAGATCGCCGGCATCCCGTTCGGCCTCATCCTCGGCGTGCTCGTCGTGATCATGGCGGCGTACTCGCTCGTGCTCGACTTCGACTTCATCCAGCAGGGCGTGCGCAACCGTGCCCCCAAGAAGTACGAGTGGACCGGCGTCTTCGGCATCATGGTCACCGTCATCTGGCTCTACCTCGAGATCCTGCGCATGATCGCGATCACGCGCGACTAGCACTCGAGTCGCTCGAACGAACGGGGTCGCCTTCGGGCGGCCCCGTTCGTCGTTCCGGTGAGAGCGACCGTCCGCCTGACGCCTGGCGCCTGGCAGCCGGCCGCCTGACATGACGAGGGGCGGATGCCGCGGCCACGCGACATCCGCCCCTCACCCTTCGTGCAGGCGGGCCGATCAGAACCCGAGCGAGGCGAGTGACGTGCGGATCGCGTCGGCCGACGTCGCGAGGAGCTCGGCCTCGAACTCGGACATCGGCGCCTCGGCGAGCGGGAACGCGCCCTCGCCGCCGACAATGCTCGGCAGCGACAGCGCGATGCCGTCGAGGCCGCGGATGCCGCTGAGCACGGTGCTGACCGGCAGCACCGCCCGCTCGTTGTTCACGATCGCCTCGACGATGCGGGCGCCGGCGAGCCCGATCGCGTAGTTCGTCGCTCCCTTGCCCCTGATGACCGTGTAGGCGGCATTGCGCACCTCGTCGGCGATCTGGTCGAGCTCGGGCAGCGTGAACGGCTCGCCGCCCCGCCAGTCGAGGATCGGCACCGGGCCGATGCCCGCCTGCGACCAGAGCGGGAACTCGGTGTCGCCGTGCTCGCCGACGATCGCGGCGTGCACGCTCGACGTCGAGACGCCGGCGCGCTTGGCGAGGAGCCAGCGCAGGCGCGACGTGTCGAGCACGGTGCCCGAGCCGAAGATGCGGTTGGCCGGAAGCCCGGAGATGCGCTGCGCCACGACCGTCATGACGTCGACGGGGTTCGTGACGAGCACGTAGATGGCGTCGGGAGCGCGCTCGAGCAGGTTCGGAAGCAGGTTCTCGAGGATGCGCACGTTCGTGCCCGCAAGGTCGAGTCTGGTCTGCCCCGGCTGCTGCTTCGCGCCGGCGGTGATGACGACGACGTGCGATCCCTCGACGACGGCGAGATCGGCCCCGCCGCTGACGCTCGCACCCGTGAACTGGGTGCCGTGCGCGAGGTCGAGCACCTCGGCCTCGACCTTCTCGCGGGCGATGTCGTACAGCGCGACCTCGCTCGCGGCTCCCCTGATGAGCGTGGCGTAGGCGAGGCTGGTGCCCACGCTTCCGGCTCCGACGACGGTGACCTTGGCATTCTCGACGACATTCACCCTTCCATCCTGCCGTGGCGGTCGACGAATGTCAGGTGTTGCCGCCGGAATGCCCGAGCACTCCAGATCCGGCATCCGGCTTCCGTGCGGGTCGGTCATGTGGTTCGATGCTCAAGCACCCCACGCATCGACCCGACGATGCCGGCCTACCCGAACCCGGAGCCCATGTCTCGACTCGGCCGCGAGGCCCGGCGCACACTGACGCGCGCCGCGGTCCGCACGCTCATCTCCGCAGTTCTCGCAACTGCACTCGTCGTACCCGCAACGCTGCCCGCGACGGCCTCGACGGAGGTTCTCAATTCTGCAGCGACCGCGACCGCGACCGGGTCCGGCACGATCACGGGCAAGGTCACACTCGACGATGGCCGTCCGCTTGCGGGCGGCTTCGTGTGGGCATGGGACTGGGGCATGGACGCGCCGATGTCGACCACGACCGCTGCAGACGGCAGCTACCGCATCACCGGACTCATGGCCGACAAGTACACGCTGCAGTTCGAACCCGGTGACGGAGCGGACCAGATCGACGCCGTGCCCGAGTTCTGGAAGGATGCGTACTTCCAATCGAAGGCCACGTATTTCACGATGGCCTCCGGTCAGGCACGCACCGGCATGAACGCACAGCTCGCGCGCGGATCGACCGTCTCGGGTCGCGTCATCGGTCCCGACGGACAGCCGCCCGCCATGGTCGATGTCAATCTCGTGGCGCTCGACGGCGAAACCGTCGACCTCGACAACAGCGTGGGCGAGCTCGCCGCCGACGGAACCTACACGATTCGACGCATCCCCGCCGGCACCTGGACGCTCCAGTTCTGGGGAACCGGCGCAGCCGGCGAAGGGTACGTCACCGAGTATTGGGGAAACCGGCCATACCGCTCCCAAGCGACGTTCCTCACGTTCACCCCCGGCTCAGTCCGGAAGAACATGAACGCCGAGTTGATCAAGGGCGGGTCGATGTCTGGCCGCGTGACCGGGCCGGACAGGCTGCCGGTCGCCGGCGCGACGGTGCACCTCGAGAGCTTCCAGACCGCAGCAACCGGCGTCAAGAACAACGAAGCCTGGCTCTCAGGGACGACCGACGCGAATGGCGAGTACTCGATCATGGCCGTTCCGCCCGGGCTGTGGGTGCTCTACTTCTACGCTCCAGAAGGCTCCAAGCTGAAGGATGAATGGTGGAGCGAGCGCCCTTGGGGCAATGGCGATCCGATCCAGGTTCTGCCGCAGGCGGCGGTGACCCAACGGAATGCGACGCTCAGCTCGGCGACACCGTCGCGAACGTGGGGCGCAGTGAGCCGAATTGCGGGACCGGACCGATATGCCACGGCGGCGCGTATCTCAGCCTCGCAGTTCGCCCCGGGCGTTGCGACCGCGTACATCGCGAGCGGCACGTCGTTCCCCGATGCTCTGGCGGCGGCTCCCGTCGCGGCGGCAGCCAGGGGGCCGGTGCTCCTCACCCCGACCGATTCGCTGCCGAGCGTCGTCGCCGCCGAGCTTCGACGGCTGCAACCCCGGAACATCGTGGTCCTCGGCGGCGGAATCCGCGCCAGTGTCGTAACCAAGCTCGCCTCCTTCACGAGCGGCCGTGTCACCCGGATCGCCGGCTCGAATCGCTACGCCACCTCGGCGGCGCTCTCGAAGTCGCGATTCTCACCTGGTGTGCCGGTGGTGTATCTCGTGAGCGGCACGAGCTTTCCCGACGGCCTCGCCGCGGCGCCGCAGGCAGCCCTCGGCGGCGCGCCGATCCTCCTCGTCGAGCGGAATCGCATCGATCCCTCCGTCATCGCGGAGTTGAAGCGCCTTCGACCCGAGGTCGTCAAGATCATCGGCGGAGGCACCGTGAGCCCCGAGACCCATGCCCAGATCGACGCGCTCGCGCTTTCATACAGCATCAGGTTCTACGGCCGTGACCGCTACGAGACCTCGGCGATCATGTCGGCATGGTTCGAGCCCGGCGTTTCGGTGGCCTACGTCACGAGTGGCGAGAACTTCCCCGATGCACTCGCCGCCGGACCCGTGGCGGGACTCACGAGCGGTCCGGTGCTGCTCACCCGCCGCGACACGCTACCCCAGTCGGTCGCCGACGAGCTTCGACGACTTCGGCCCGAGCGCATCGTGGTCCTCGGCAGCCCGGGCGCGGTCTCCACCGCTGTCGAGGCGAAGCTGAGATCACTCTCGAAGTGATTCGCGGCCGCCCAGTTCGAACTCGATCGAGCCCCTGAAACGCCGAAGGCGCGGACCTCCCGGTCCGCGCCTTCGCGCGATCACTCCCACTCGATGGTTCCCGGCGGCTTCGACGTGACGTCGAGCACGACCCGGTTGACCTCGGCCACCTCGTTGGTGATGCGGTTCGAGATGCGCGCGAGCACGTCATAGGGAAGGCGGGTCCAGTCGGCCGTCATGGCGTCTTCGGAGCTCACTGGACGGAGCACGATCGGGTGGCCGTAGGTGCGGCCGTCGCCCTGCACGCCCACTGAGCGCACGTCGGCGAGGAGCACGACGGGGCACTGCCAGATCTCCTGGTCGAGCCCGGCGTTCGTCAGCTCCTCTCGCGCGATCGCATCGGCCTGGCGGAGCAGATCGAGACGATCACGGGTGACCTCGCCCACGATGCGGATGCCGAGGCCTGGCCCCGGAAACGGCTGGCGACCGACGATCTCCTCGGGAAGCCCGAGCTCGCGGCCGATGGCGCGCACCTCGTCCTTGAAGAGGGTGCGCAGGGGCTCGACGA
Source organism: Agromyces sp. Leaf222 (assembly GCF_001421565.1). NCBI lineage: Bacteria > Bacillati > Actinomycetota > Actinomycetes > Micrococcales > Microbacteriaceae > Agromyces > Agromyces sp. Leaf222. Next base: position 3,229,649 of record NZ_LMKQ01000001.1, read on the forward strand.
GCTCGAACTGCAGGTCTTCGGGGAGCCCGCCGACGTTGTGGTGGCTCTTGATGTTGGCCGTGCCCGTGCCGCCGCCCGACTCGACGACGTCGGGATAGAGGGTGCCCTGCACGAGGAACTTGATGGGCTGGCCGTCGGCGGCCGCTTCGGCGATGAGGTCGCGCTCGGCCTGCTCGAACGCGCGGATGAACTCGCGCCCGATGATCTTGCGCTTCTGCTCGGGGTCGGTGACTCCGGCGAGGGCGTCGAGGAAGGTGTCGACGGCGTCGATCGTGACCAGGCGCACGCCGGTGGCGGCGACGTAGTCCTGCTGCACCTGCTCGCGCTCGCCCTGGCGGAGCAGGCCGTGGTCGACGAACACGGCCGTGAGCTGGTCGCCGACGGCCTCCTGCACGAGGGCCGTGGAGACGGCGGAGTCGACGCCGCCCGACAGGGCGGAGATCACGCGTGCGGAGCCGACCTGCTCGCGGATGCGCGCGACCTGCTCGGCGATGACGTTGCCCGAGTTCCAGTCGGCGGGGATGCCGGCCGCGCGGTGCAGGAAGTTCTCGATGACCCGCTGGCCGAACTCGGAGTGCTTGACCTCGGGGTGCCACTGCACGCCGTAGAAGCCCTGCTCGTCGTTCGCGAACGCGGCGACGGGGGTGGTGGCGGTCGAGGCGAGCACCTCGAAGCCCGCCGGTGCGACCGCGACGGAGTCGCCGTGGCTCATCCACACGATCTGCGCCTCTGGCTGGCCGCCGAGCAGCGCGTTGTCGTCGTCGGTGCGCGCGGTGACGGCGGTCGCGCCGTACTCGCGGTGACCCGTGTGCGCGACCTCGCCGCCGAGCTGTTGCGCCATGACCTGGAAGCCGTAGCAGATGCCGAGCGTGGGAACCCCGAGCTGGAGGATGCCCTCGTCGAGCGAGGGCGCGCCCTCTTCGTAGACCGACGACGGCCCGCCCGAGAGCACGATGCCGATCGGGTTGCGCGCGCGCACCTCGTCGGCCGTGATGGTGTGCGGCACGATCTCGGAGTAGACGGATGCCTCGCGCACGCGTCGTGCGATCAGCTGCGCGTACTGCGCCCCGAAGTCGACGACGAGCACTGGGCGCTGCTCGGTGGGCTGATCGGTCACGGCTGGGCCTCCACGGGGTCGGCGTCGGATGCGGGGGTGGGGGTGGGCTGGGCGGCGGGCGCGGCGGGCGCGGCGGCGGCCTCACGGGCTTCGCGCTCCTGGAGGTAGCCGGTCACCTGACGGGCGATGCGCACCTCGAGGAAGAACGAGAGGAACGGGATGATGCCGCCGAGGGCGATCAGCAGGAACCGCGAGAACGGCCAGCGCATGAGGCTCCAGAGGCGGAAGTCGCTGAACAGGTAGAGCACGTAGAACCAGCCGTGCGCGATCAGGATGCCGGTGGAGAGGTTCACGCCCTCGCCCGTGGAGACGAGCCCTGCGGGCGTCTCGACGACGGGTGCGAGGGTGAGGAAGCCGGCCGGACCGAACCCGAAGAGCTCGTAGTGGAACACGTACTTCAGGAGCATCTCGGCGCAGAGCAGCAGCAGCATCACGCCGGTGATGACCGAGGTGACCTTGTAGAGCTTCAGCGCCCCGCGAATGCGCGGCAGATCGGCGGATTTGGGCTCGAGGGGCATGCGCCCAGTCTACTTCGCCTCAGGCTGGGCATCGGCCGAAGCGGCGGCCGGCACCTCAGCGACTGCCGCCGCCGCAGCGGCCTCCTCGGCCTCCTGCGCCTCGCGCTCGACGGCGTCGCGCACGAGCCGGTACCAGAGGTACACCGCGAAGCCGGCGAACACGACCCACTCGACGGCGTAGAACACGTTCAGCCAGTTGAGCTCGAACGTGTGCTCGGGCGGCGGCGAGGCGATCGCCGCGAGGCCGGGCGCGGCATCCGTCGCCGTGACGTAGCCGAAGTAGACCGGACGGTCGTCGTAGTCGGCCCACACGTTGATGAGCTGCGCGACGGCGACCGTGGTCATCGCGAACGGGTCGCCCTCCTCGTCGGGGGCGATCGGGGCCTCGCTCGGCAGGAAGCGTCCGACGATCTGCGCCTCTGCGCCGTCGGCCGCGGCGTCGAACGCGTCGGCGGCGGACTGTGCGGCGTCACGGTCGGCCGCCCAGCCGAGGGCCACGGGCAGGCCTCCGGGCGCGGCATCCGTCACCTCGAGATGCGCGACCACCCAGAATCCGGTGACGCCGTCGTTCAGACGACCCTCGACGAGCACGGTGTCACCCGGCACGAACGTGCCGTGCACCTCGACCCGCTGCGCCGTCGCGACCTGTTCGGTGGCCGAATCGGGCTGCACGAAGTCGCCGAAGGGCAGCACCTCCTCGGTGGGCCGCTCGACCGTCGTGGACTGCTCGACGGCACGCTCGATCTGCCACTGGCCGAGCAGCGCGAACCCCGCCGCGACGGCGAGGGCGAAGAGGAGCGCGAGCACCCACCGGGGGCGCAGCATCATCTGCAGCATCAGTCCCCGAGACCTCGCGCGCGGGCGACGGACAGGGCTTCGGGCATGCCGACAAGTCTACGTCGCGAAGCCTGAGCGGCAGGACGCGCTGGCGGGGCCGGGCCGGCGGCTCGGAGGCCCGGCGACGGCAGCCGAGGCCGGTGCGGCGCCCGTCACGAGCGCCGCACCGCCGCCTCAGTCCACGTTGACGATGTCTGGCGCGCCCAGCCGCACGCGGTCGGCCGACTCGTCGTCGGGCTGCAGCTGCGATTCGCGCTCGGCGGCCACGCGCTCGAGGTAGCGCTCGACCTCGAGCTGCTCGCGCTCGGCATCCCAGCCGAGCACGCCGGCCATGAGCTTCGCGGCGACCGGCGCCGCCGAGACGCCACGGTCCCACGCCTCGATCGAGATGCGGGTTCGGCGGGCGAGCACGTCGTCGAGGTGCAGCGCCCCCTCGTGGGATGCCGCGTACACGACCTCGGCCGCGAGGTAGTCGTCGGCGCCGGGCAGGGGCTCGCCGAGCGAGGCATCCGCCCTGATCAGGTCGAGCAGCTCGTCGGTCAGGGTGCCGTAGCGGTTGAGGAGGTGCTCGATGCGCACCTTGTGCACATCGAACGCCCGCGCGATCTTGCTGCGCTTGTTCCACGCGGCCTGGTAGCCCTCGGCGCCGAGCAGCGCGATGTCCTGCGTCGTGGAAGCCGGCACGCGCCCGTCGAGCGCATCGGCCGCGGCGTCGATCGCATCCTTCGCCATGATGCGGTACGTGGTCCACTTGCCGCCCGCGACGACGACGAGCCCCGGCACGGTGTGCGCGACGATGTGCTCGCGCGAGAGCTTCGAGGTCTGGTCGCTCTCACCCGCGAGCAGCGGACGCAGGCCGGCGAACACGCCCTCGACGTCTTCGCGCGTGAGCGGAATGGCGAGCAGCGCGTTCACGTGCTCGAGCAGGTAGTCGATGTCGGCGGTCGTCGCCGCGGGGTGCGCCTTGTCGAGGTTCCAGTCGGTGTCGGTCGTGCCGATGAGCCAGTGACGGCCCCACGGGATGATGAACAGCACGCTCTTCTCGGTGCGGAAGATCATGCCCATCGCCGACTGGATGCGGTCGCGCGGCACCACGAGGTGGATGCCCTTCGACGCACGCACCTTGAAGGTGCCCCGCTCGCCGACCATGCGCTGCGTGTCGTCGGTCCAGACGCCGGTCGCGTTCACGACCTGCTTGGCGCGGATCTCGAAGTGCTCGTCGGACTGCAGGTCGTGCGCCTTCACGCCGACGACGCGCTCGCCGACCTTGATGAAGCCCTCGACCTTGACCCGCGACGCCACGTGCGCGCCGTACGACGAGGCGGTGCGGGCGAGCGAGGCCACGTAGCGGGCGTCGTCGACCTGCGCGTCGTAGTACGTCAGGCCGCCGATGAGCGCGTCGTTCGAGAGCGACGGGATCGCCCGCATGACCTGGCGCTTCGAGAGATGCCGGTGGTGCGGGACGCCCGGAGGACGCCCGCCCGTGTAGCTGAAGACGTCGTAGAGCAGCATGCCTGCGCCGATGTAGAGGCGTTCGAAGAACCGCTTCTTCAGGGGGTAGAGGAACCGCACGGGCTTCACGAGGTGCGGCGCGATGCGCTGCAGCAGGAGCCCGCGCTCGATGAGCGCCTCGCGCACGAGGCGGAAGTCGAGCTGCTCGAGGTAGCGGATGCCGCCGTGCACGAGCTTGGACGATCGGCTCGACGTGCCCGACGCCCAGTCGCGCGCCTCGAGCAGGCCGGTCGAGAGGCCTCGCGTCACGGCGTCGAGCGCCGCCCCGGTGCCGACGATGCCGCCGCCGACCACCAGGATGTCGAGTTCCTTCTCTCGCAGCCGCGCGATCGCCGCCGTGCGCTCCTCAGGACCGAGCTTGGTCGAGCGTGCCACGGATGCCGGGGCATCCGCTCGAGCACTCGACTTCGTCGTCGATCCGGACCTCAGTGTCGCCATCGTCGTCCCCATCCTCGCGATCGCAGACGGCGACCGCGTGATCCGAGTTCAACGCTACCCGAGCGAGGGCCGGATCAGGAGGGTGGGAGCGAGCGAGTTCAGGCGGACTGGTACGGCGCGACGACGACCTCGACGCGCTGGAACTCCTTGAGGTCGGAGTATCCGGTGGTGGCCATCGAGCGACGCAGCGCACCGACGAGGTTCGCGCTGCCGTCGGCGGCCGGAGCCGGGCCGTAGAGCACCTCTTCGAGGGCGGCGACCTGGCCGACGTGCATGCGGCGCCCGCGCGGGAGCTTGGAGTGGTGCGCCTCGGCGCCCCAGTGGTAGCCGCCGCCCGGCGCGTCGGTCGCGCGCGCGAGCGCGGCACCGAGCATCACCGCGTCGGCACCGCAGGCGATCGCCTTCACGATGTCGCCGGAGGTGCCGAGGCCGCCATCGGCGATGACGTGCACGTAACGGCCGCCGGACTCGTCGAGGTAGTCGCGACGCGCGCCCGCGACATCCGCCACCGCCGTGGCCATGGGCGCGTGGATGCCGAGCGTCGCGCGCGTGGTCGACGCGGCGCCGCCGCCGAAGCCGACGAGCACGCCGGCCGCGCCCGTGCGCATGAGGTGCAGGGCGGCCGTGTAGGTCGACGCACCGCCGACGATGACCGGCACGTCGAGCTCGTAGATGAAGCGCTTGAGGTTCAGCGGCTCCTGGTTCTTCGAGACGTGCTCGGCCGACACCGTGGTGCCGCGGATCACGAAGAGGTCGACGCCCGCGGCGACGACCGTCTCGTACAGCTCCTGCGTGCGCTGCGGCGACAGCGCGCCCGCGACGGTGACGCCGGATGCGCGGATCTCGGCGAGGCGCTGCGTGACGAGCTCGGGCTTGATCGGCTCTGAGTAGAGCTGCTGCATGCGCTGCGTCGCCTCTTCGGGGGCGAGGTTGCGGATCTCGGCGAGCACGGGCTCTGGCTCCTCGTACCTGGTCCAGAGTCCCTCGAGGTCGAGCACGCCGAGGCCGCCGAGCTGGCCCATCATGATCGCCGTCTGCGGCGACACCACGGAGTCCATGGGTGCTGCGAGGAACGGGATGTCGAACTGGTACGCGTCGATCGACCAGGTCGTCGAGACGTCCTCGGGGTCTCGGGTGCGCCTGCTCGGCACGATGGCGATGTCGTCGAATGCGTAGACACGACGTCCGCGCTTGGAGCGGCCGATCTCGATCTCCTGAGTCACCATGACAGCCTATCGAACGGATGCCGCGGGCGAACGGCGGCGGCCGCGGCGGCGCTCGGCACCGCCGCCCGCACCCCGTCAGCGCGCCCGCGCCACGCGCGCCTCGTCCCACACGGGCGCGTCGGTCTCCTCGACCCGCCCGTCGGAGCGGAACACCACGAACCGGTCGAAGCTCCTCGTGAACCAGCGGTCGTGCGTGACCGCGAGCACCGTGCCGTCGAAGCGCGAGAGCGCATCCTCGAGCGCCTCGGCCGAGACGAGGTCGAGGTTGTCGGTGGGCTCGTCGAGCAGCAGCAGGGTCGCGCCCGAGAGCTCGAGCAGCAGGATCTGCAGTCTCGCCTGCTGCCCGCCCGAGAGGTCGTCGAATCGCTGCAGGGCCGAGCCGGCGAGCCCGTATCGATCGAGTGCGGAGCTCGCGGCCTCGCGGGCCATGCCGTCGCGGTTCGCGTCGCCGCGATGCAGGATGTCGAGCAGCGTGCGTCCGCGGTACTCGGGGTGCTCGTGGTTCTGAGCGAACCAGCCGGGCACGACGCGCGCGCCGAGCACCGCCCGCCCGCCGTGCGGCACCCGTGCGAGCGTCTCGCCGACGCTCGTCACATGGCCGAGCGTGCGATCGGGCTCGGTGCCGCCGCCCGCGAGCAGGCGCAGGAAGTGCGACTTGCCCGAGCCGTTCGACCCGAGCACCGCGACCCGGTCGCCGTACCAGACCTCGAGGTCGAACGGCTTCATGAGGCCGGTCAGCTCGAGCTGCTCGCACACGACCGAGCGCTTGCCCGTGCGCGATCCGCGGAGCCGCATCGACACCGCCTGGGCCGGCGGGCGTTCCTCCGGCGGGCCGGCGTCCTCGAAGCGTCGGAGCCGGGTCAGTGCGGCCTGGTAGCGCGAGGCCATGCCGTCGTTGTAGGTCGCCTTCACCTTGAGATTGGCCACGAGCGTCTTCAGTGCGAGGTGCTGCTCGTCCCACCGCCGGCGCAGCTCGTCGAGGCGCTCGAAGCGCTCCTCGCGCGCGGCGTGATAGCCGCTGAAGTTGCCGCCGTGCACCCACGCCGTGCTGCCCGCGGCGCCCGCCTCGAGCGTCACGATGCGGTCGGCGGCACGCGCGAGCAGCTCGCGGTCGTGCGACACGAGCAGCACGGTCTTCTGGGTCGCCCGCAGCGCCCCCTCGAGCCAGCGCTTGCCCGGAACGTCGAGCGAGTTGTCGGGCTCGTCGAGCAGCAGCACCTGCTCGGGTCCGCGCAGCAGCGCCTCGAGCGCGAGCCGCTTCTGCTCCCCGCCCGACAGCGTCGACAGCTCGCGCCATCGGGCCTGCTCGAACGGGATGCCGAGCGCGGCGATCGTGCAGTGGTCCCACACGACCTCCTGCTCGTACCCGCCGGCCTCGGCGTACTCGGCGAGCGCGCTCGCGTACCGCATCTGGTTGACCGTGTCATCCGCCTCGATCAGCGCGTTCTCGGATGCCTCGAGCTCGCGTGCTGCGCCCCGGATGCGCGTCGGCGCCACCGACACCAGCAGGCCCGCGACGGTCGACGCGGCATCCTCGGGAACCGGGCCGTCCGCGATATCCGTCGTCGAAGCGCCCTCGGATGCCCGACGCCCGATGAACTGGTCCATGACGCCGAGCCCGCCGTCGACCTGCACGCTGCCCTCGTCGGGCCGCAGGTCGCCGCGGATGATGCGCAGCAGCGTCGACTTGCCTGCGCCGTTCGCGCCGATGAGCGCGGTCGTGCGCCCGTCGACGACGCGGAACGCGAGGTCGGCGAGCAGCGGCCTGCCGTCGGGCAGGGAGAAGGAGACGCCGTTGACGTCGATGAAACCCATGGGTGATCCGTTTCGCTTCACGAGGTCCGTCATCGAACGGACGTCGCGGCGCCGAGGCAGCCGATCAGGATACATGCCTCGCCCGGCGACCGCGAGCACGGGTGCCGTCCGGAGAACCATGCAGCATGCTGGAGGCATGCAAGGCATGCATCGCATCGAAGCCGACCCCATCGACCTGCTGCGCACGCGCACGAGCGCGAAGTGGCGGCTCTACGACGCCGACGTGCTGCCGTTGCCGGTCGCCGAGATGGACTACCCGCTCGCCGAGCCGATCGCCGCCGCGCTGCACCGCGCGATCGACCGGTCGGACACCGGCTACAACGCCGGCCCCGAAGCGGTCGCGCACGCCTTCGAGCGGTTCGCGGCCTCGCGCTTCGGGTGGGACCTCGACCCCGCCCGCGTGACCTGCACGGCCGACGTTTCGATGGGGCTCGTCGAGGTGCTCCGGCAGGTGATCGCGCCGGGCGACCGAGTGATCGTGACCTCGCCGATCTATCCGCCGTTCTTCGACCTCGTGACCGAGGCAGGCGGCGTGGTCGAGGAGATCCCCCTGCGGGGCGGCATCCGCGACGGATGGTCGTTCGACCTGGTCGGCATCGAGGCCGCATTCGCCTCGGGCGTGCGCGCGATGCTGCTCTGCAACCCGCACAACCCCGTCGGCTGGGTGCCCGCCCGCGACGACCTGGCGCAGCTCGCCGACCTCGCGGCCGCGTTCGGCGCGACGGTCGTGAGCGACGAGGTGCACGGGCCGCTCGCGCAGCCGGCCACGCCCTACACGCCGTTCCTCACGGTGTCGGATGCCGCGCGCGAACACGGCGTGGCCGTCACCGCCGCGACCAAGGCGTTCAACATCGCCGGGCTGAAGGCCGCGCTCATCATCACCGCGAGCCAGCGCGGCGACCGCCTGCGCGAGGCGATGCCCTACGAGGTCGGATGGCGCATGAGCCAGTTCGGCTCCATCGCGACCGTCGCCGCGTTCACCGACGGCGGGCCGTGGCTCGACGGCGTGCTCGGCAGCCTCGACGACAACCGTCGGCTCCTGGCAGACCTGCTCTCCGAGGAGCTTCCGGGCGTGGGCTATCGCATTCCGGATGCCACCTACCTCGCGTGGCTCGACCTGTCGGCGCTCGGCTGGGGCGACGACCCCGCCGCCGTGGCGCTCGAGCGCGCGAAGGTCGCCCTGATGAGCGGGCCGACGTTCGGCGCCCAGGTCGGACGCGGCCACGCTCGGCTGAACTTCGCCTGCTCGCCCGAGGTGCTCGGCGAGGCGATCACGCGCCTCGCCGATGCGCGCACGGCGTGAGCGAACCGACCGTCAGGGTCAGCGCTTGTAGTTCGGCGCCTCGACGACGATCTGCACGTCGTGCGGGTGGGACTCCTTGAGCCCGGCCGCCGTGATGCGCACGAACTTGCCCTTCGCCTTGAGCTCGGCGATGGTGCGGCCTCCGACGTAGAACATCGACTGGCGCAGGCCGCCGATGAGCTGGTGCGTCACGGCCGCCACCGAACCGCGGTAGGCGACCTGGCCCTCGATGCCCTCGGGGATCAGCTTGTCGTCGCTCGGCACGTCGGCCTGGAAGTAGCGGTCCTTGGAGTACGAGGTGTTCTTGCCCCGCGTCTGCATGGCGCCGAGCGAACCCATGCCCCGGTACAGCTTGAACTGCTTGCCGCCCTGGAACACCACGTCGCCGGGCGACTCGTCGGTGCCCGCGAGCAGGGAACCGACCATGACGGTGTCGGCACCGGCGACGAGCGCCTTCGCGATGTCGCCCGAATACTGCAGGCCGCCGTCGGCGATGATCGGCACGCCGGCCTCGCGCGCCGCGAGGTACGACTCGTAGATCGCGGTGACCTGCGGCACGCCGACGCCGGCGACGATGCGGGTCGTGCAGATCGAGCCGGGACCGACGCCGACCTTGACTGCGTCGACGCCCGCGTCGATGAGCGCCTGCGCGCCCTCGCGGGTGGCCGCCTGGCCGCCGATCACGTCGATGTGCTCGAAGGTGGGGTCGGACTTGATGCGGCGGACCATCTCGATGACGCCCGCGGAGTGGCCGTTGGCGGTGTCGACGACGATCACGTCGACCCCGGCATCGCGCAGTGCCTCCGCGCGCTCCCAGGCGTCGCCGAAGAAGCCGATCGCGGCGCCCACGCGCAGGCGGCCCTCGGCGTCCTTCGTGGCGTTCGGGTACTGCTCGGACTTGTCGAAGTCCTTCACCGTGATGAGACCGGTGAGACGGCCGGCGTCGTCGACGAGCGGCAGCTTCTCGACCTTGTGCTTCGCGAAGATCGCGAGGGCCTCGTCGGGGTTCATGCCGACCCGGCCGGTGATGAGCGGCGCCTTCGTCATGACGTCGGCGACCTTGGTGGTCGACTTCTCGAACTCGGAGACGAACCGCATGTCGCGGTTCGAGATGATGCCGACGAGGATGCCGTCGGCGTCGATGACGGGGAGCCCGCTCACCCGGTAGGTCGCGCAGAGGTCGTCGACCTCGGCGACCGAGGCGTCGGGCGTCGTCGTGACCGGGTTGGAGACCATGCCCGACTCGCTGCGCTTCACGCGGTCGACCATCTCGGCCTGGTCGGCGATCGAGAGGTTGCGGTGCAGGATGCCGATGCCGCCCTGCCTGGCCATGGCGATCGCCATGCGCGCCTCGGTCACCGTGTCCATCGCCGCTGAGAGCAACGGCGTCGCGACGGTGATGCGACGCGTGAGGCGGGAACTCGTGTCGGCCTCGCTCGGGATGACGTCGGTGGGCCCGGGAAGCAGCAGCACGTCGTCGTACGTGAGTCCGATGAATCCGAACGGGTCGTGCTGGTCCATTGGGGCGCCCCTTTTATCGCGTGGTCGGCATCGAAGTGCACCGCCGCCGGCGCGAAGGGCCTTGCACGGTGTCTACCGATTCTAATCGCGCGAGGGCTGGGAGTATTCCCCGCGCGCATCCCGTGCGCGCAACCGGCCGGGGACGGTCGGTACGTTGCGTTTCTCACGATTCGGCAGCGGTTCCCGAACGTGGGGGATGCGAAACACGGACGACACACTACGCTCATAACGTCTCCTTCACGGACGATGGGACTCCTGTCGCCGTGGTGTCCCAACCTGGAGGTTTCGTGAGATCCCCATCCCCTGCCGTCGCGTACCCACCCGGTCGCATGATCAGGCTGTTCGGCGTCATCCTCGCCGTCACAGCCGCCATGCTCGGCGTCTTCGCACTCTCCGCATCCCCGGCCATGGCGGCCGAGGGCGACCCGTACCGCATCAGCGGCAACGTCCAACTCGACGGTGAACCGCTCGAAGGCGTCGTCCTGGTGATCGACGGTCCGGGGGGTGAACAAGAGGTCGAGACCGACGAGAACGGCCAGTGGCGCGTGAGCGTGCCCGAGAAGGACGACTACACCGTCACGCTCGACGAGGACAGCCTTCCCGAGGGCATCGCGGTCGTCGATCCCGAAGACGACAGCCCCAATGAGAAGGACGTCACGGTCGGCGCCGGCGGGCGTGTGACCGTGAACTTCTTCATCGGCGAGGGCGAACGCAACGTCACCAGCATCTGGGACCAGTTCATCCAGCGCTTCGTGCAGGGCCTGAACTTCGGCCTGATGCTCGCGCTCGCGGCCGTCGGCCTGTCGCTCGTGTTCGGCACGACCGGCATCTCGAACTTCGCGCACGGCGAGATGGTCACGTTCGGCGCCGTCGCGGCATCCTTCCTGGTGAGTGCCGGGTCGATGGCACTGCCGCTCTGGATCGGCCTTCCGCTCGCGGTCGTGGTGAGCGCGGGGCTCGGGCTCCTGCTCGACGTGATCCTCTGGCGGCCGCTGCGGCGCAAGCGCGTCGGCGTCGTGCAGCTCATGATCGTGAGCATCGGCCTCTCGCTCGCGATGCGGTACACCTTCCAGTTCTTCATCGGCGGCGGCACCACGCAGCTGCCGTACGCGACGGCTCCGAAGATGTCGTTCGGGCCGGTCCAGCTCAGCGGCATCGACATCGCGTCGATCGCGATCTCGATCATCGTGATCGTCGGCTTCGCGATCTGGCTCACGAGCTCCCGGCTCGGCAAGGCCACGCGCGCCATCAGCGACAACCCGTCGCTCGCCTCCGCATCCGGCATCGACGTCGACCACGTCGTGCGCGTCGTCTGGATCATCGCGGGCGCGCTCGCGGGCCTCGCCGGCATCCTGTACGCGTACTACCGTCCGGGCATCAAGTGGGACATGGGCGCGCAGGTGCTGCTGCTCATGTTCGCCGCGGTCACCCTCGGCGGTCTCGGCACGGCCTACGGCGCGCTCATCGGCTCGCTCATCGTGGGCGTGATCGTCGAGGTGTCCGGCCTCTGGATCCCCGACGACCTCAAGTACGCGGGTGCCCTCGTCATCCTCATCGTCATCCTGCTGTTCCGGCCACAGGGCATCCTGGGCCGACGAGAGAGAATCGGTTAGGCGCGCATCATGGACTGGATTCAGATCTTCTCCAATACGGCATCGTCGATCCTCAGCCCCGCCACGATCGGCTACGCGCTCGCTGCCCTCGGCCTCGCGGTGCACTTCGGATACGCCGGCCTGCTCAACATGGGCATCGCCGGCTTCATGGCCATCGGCGCCTACGGCTACGCGATCTCGATTCTGACGTTCGACCTGCCCTGGTGGCTGGCTGCGATCATCGGCCTCGCGGCATCGGCGGTCTTCGCCCTCATCCTCGGTGTGCCGACGCTGCGACTGCGGGGCGACTACCTCGCCATCGTGACCATCGCGGCCGCCGAGGTCGTACGCCTGCTGTTCCTGACGACGGCGTTCGACGAGGTCACCGGCTCGGCCGACGGCCTCAGCGGGTATCACCAGAGCTTCCGAGACTCCAACCCGATCCCCGAAGGCACGTACGGCTTCGGCCCGTGGGTCTACAACGCGAACGACTGGTGGGTCCGCATCCTCGGCCTGGCCACGCTCGCGATCGCCGTGCTCGTCGTCTGGATGCTCATGCGCAGCCCGTGGGGCCGCGTGCTCAAGGGCATCCGCGAAGACGAAGACGCGGTGCGCGCCCTCGGCAAGAACGCGTTCGCCTACAAGCTGCAGGCGCTCGTGCTCGGCGGCGTCCTCGCCGCGGCCGGCGGCATCGTCTACGCACTGCCCTCCGCGGTCAGCCCCGGCGTGTACGTGACCTCGCTCACGTTCTTCGTCTGGACGGCGCTGCTGCTGGGTGGCGCGGCGACGGTCTTCGGACCGCTGCTCGGCTCACTCATCTTCTGGGTGCTGCAGACCTTCCTCAGCAACTTCCTGCCCGCACTCGTGCAGGCCGGTGTGCTGCCGTTCATGACGCAGATCCAGGCGGGCACCCTGCGCTTCATCCTCGTGGGTGTCGCGCTCATGCTGCTCGTGATCTTCATGCCGCAGGGCCTCCTCGGCAACAAGAAGGAGCTGACCTTTGTCAAGTGAGATTCCGGCTCCCACCGAGCCAGAGACGGATGCCGCGGTCGGCACCTCGACCGGACACGCACCCGTCGCCCGCCCCAAGACGACCGGCCTGCACGTCGGCGACGCCAAGCCCGGCGTCGCCAAGGTCGATCCGATCATCGTCGCCGACGGCGTGCGTCGCACGTTCGGCGGCCTCACCGCCGTCGATGTCGAGCACCTCGAGATCCCGCGCGGCGCCATCACGGCCCTCATCGGCCCGAACGGCGCCGGCAAGACGACGCTGTTCAACCTGCTGACCGGGTTCGACAAGCCCAACGAGGGCACGTGGACCTTCGACGGCCGCTCGCTCTCGGGCGTGCCGGCCTTCAAGGTCGCCCGCATGGGCCAGGTGCGCACGTTCCAGCTGACGAAGGCGCTCGGCCTGCTCACCGTGCTCGACAACATGAAGCTCGGCGCAAAGGGCCAGCGCGGCGAACGCTTCTGGCAGAGCCTGATCCCCGCCGCCTGGCGTGGACAGGACACCCAGATCGAGAAGCGCGCGATGGGCCTGCTCGCCAAGTTCAAGCTCGACACAAAGGCCGGCGACTTCGCGGCCAGCCTGTCAGGCGGGCAGCGCAAGCTGCTCGAGATGGCGCGGGCGCTCATGAGCGAGCCCAAGCTCGTCATGCTCGACGAGCCGATGGCCGGCGTCAACCCGGCGCTGACGCAGTCGCTGCTCGACCACATCCTCGACCTGAAGGACGAGGGCATGACCGTGCTCTTCGTCGAGCACGACATGCACATGGTCCGCCACATCGCGGACTGGGTGATCGTCATGGCCGAGGGCCGCGTGGTCGCCGAGGGCGACCCGTACACCGTCATGCAGGACCCGGCGGTCATCGACGCCTACCTCGGCGCCCACCAGGAGCTCGACCTCGGGGTCGTGACCGGTCGGGTCACCGCCGAAGAGGCGGACCCGACGACGGATGCCGCGGCATCCACCGCGATCGACGCGGAGGCGCTCGCGAACGCAGGCATCGCCGAAGCCGAAGCCGAGTTCGGCGCAGACAGCAAGGAGAAGGACCAGTGACGAACGCCACCGCGACCGGCACGCCCGTCGTCGTCGTCGAGGAGGTGCACGCCGGCTACCTTCCCGGGGTCAACATCCTGAACGGCTGCTCCCTCGTCGCCGAGCAGGGCGAGCTCATCGGCATCATCGGCCCGAACGGCGCCGGCAAGTCGACGCTCCTCAAGGCGATCTTCGGGCAGGTCAACGTGCGCGAGGGCTCGATCACGCTCGAGGGCGAGGACATCACGGGCCTCAAGGCGAACAAGCTGGTGGCACGCGGCGTCGGGTTCATCCCCCAGACGAACAACGTGTTCCCGAGCCTGACCATCGAGGAGAACCTGCAGATGGGGCTCTTTCAAGCCCCCGGCATGTACAAGGAACGCCTCGAGTTCGTCACGGGCATCTTCTCGGAGCTCGGCAAGCGCCTGAAGCAGCGTGCCGGATCCCTGTCGGGCGGCGAGCGCCAGATGGTCGCCATGAGCCGTGCGCTCATGATGGACCCGAAGGTGCTGCTGCTCGACGAGCCGTCGGCCGGCCTCTCCCCTGTTCGTCAAGACGAGGCGTTCATCCGCGTCTCCGAGATCAACAAGGCGGGCGTGACCTGCATCATGGTCGAGCAGAACGCGAGGCGCTGCCTGCAGATCTGCGACCGCGGCTACGTGCTCGATCAGGGTCGCGACGCCTACACGGGCACCGGGCGCCAGCTGTTGAACGACCCGAAGGTCACCGAGCTCTACCTCGGCACGCTCGGCACCTGAGCCGAGTCGCCACCGCACGAAGGGCGGGTCCTCGCGAGAGCGGGGGCCCGCCCTTTCGTGCACCCGTCGCGCACCGCTGACCGCTCCCCGCCCACGAGGTCGGCGGCAGGGCCCCGGCCCCGACCACGCGCGCGCACTCCCCCGAGTGGTCGAAATCCGCTGATTCGCGCCCCTGGAATCCCGCACATCGTGACCGCTCGGCGACGTCCCGCTGCGTGTCGCCTCCGATGGTCGGGCGCGGGATCGAGGGGAAGCGCACGCGGCCTGGGCGCCAGTGCGGCAAGCAGGGCGGCATCCAGGATGCGCAGACCCGCGGCGGCTGGGTCGGTACTCCGGGTCCGGAGTGCGGTCGGCCGGCACGACCAGCGTGATCAAGCCGCGACCAGCGCCACCGGCCCGGCCCGGCCCGGCCCCCAGAGGTTGCCACAGCAGCCAGCACGACCAGCGCACCAAGCTCGCGGCGAAGCCGCCCGGGCACGCAGAAGGGCCCCGGTCCGAAGACCGGGGCCCCTCCGCTGATTACTCGGGGATCAACCCTCGTAGGCGGCGTAGTTGTTGTCGTCGCCGTACTGGTAGATGCCGATCGACGCCTCGGTCGGGTCGCCGACCTCGTCGAAGGTGATCGGGCCGGAGATGCCGTCGTAGTCTGCCGTGCCGCCACCGACGATGATGTCGGCGCACTCGGCGAACGAGGAGCACTTCTCGCCGTCGCCGGCGCCTCCGGAGACCTCGATCAGCTTCTCGGCGATGGCCGCCGAGTCGGTCGAGTTCGCCGCGAGCGAGGCGAGGGCGAGGAGCACGGTGGAGTCGAACGACTCAGCTGCGTAGCTGTAGTCCTCGAGTGCCGGGGTGCCTTCTTCTTCGAGGAACGAGTCGAGCTCACCCGTGAAGTCGGAGATCGAGTCGATCGTCAGACCGGGCAGGGTGCCCTTGGCGCCCGTGAGGGAGCCGGTGGGGAACGCGTCCGCGAAGTTCTTCAGGTTGCCGTCGACGAAGTAGAGCTTGTCGGCCGGGAACTGTCCGAAGAGGCTGGGCAGGATGGTCGAGACCTCGTCGAACGTCACCAGTGCGATGGCGTCGGGGTCGGCCGCGAGGACTTCGCTGATCTGTGCGTCGAACGTCGTGTCACCCGTGTTGTACGTGGGTGCTGCGACGACCTCGCCACCGGCGGCCTCGAAGGCCTCGGTGATGTACTTCGCGAGGCCGGTGCCGTACGAGTCGTTCAGGACGATGAGGCCGAGCGTCTGGTTGCCGTCTTCAGCGATCAGGTTGCCGAGGACCTCGCCCTGGAGCACGTCGGACGGAGCCGTACGGAAGTACAGGCCGTTGTCGTCGTACGTCGTGAACGCGTCGGACGTGTTGGCCGGCGAGAACTGGATGACGCCCGCACCGACGACCTGGTCGATGAACTGGAGCGAGGTGCCCGAGGACGCCGCACCGATGATGGCGGAGACGTCTTCGCCGAGGAGGCGGGGGATCTCGGTCTCGTAGGCCTTGTTGTCGGTGTCGCCCGAGTCGCCGTAGACGACGTCGAGGGTCAGCCCGGTGTCGGCCGTTGCGGCGTTGATCTGCGACGTCGCGTAGGCGACGCCGGCCTCTTCGGGCGGGCCGAGGAAGGCCAGGTTACCGGTCTGCGGCAGGGCCGTGCCGATGGTGAGGGCCAGCTCGTCGCGCTGGCCCGAGCTGTCGTCCGATCCGGAATCGGTCTCGCCGCTCGCGCAGGCGGACAGGAGAAGGGCGCTGGTCGCGGCGACCGCGACCCCTGCCCAGACCTTGCCGCGCGAACGAGCGGGTCGGGACGTGCCGAATACGCTCATGTTGCTCCTTGGGACTGAAGGAATGTGGTTCAAACCAGCGGGCTGAGGCTCGCCGTCCTGTCACAGTATTCGGCGAGCGGCTCTGTGCAAAGGAATCCCGGTCACAACCCGATAACACTGTCTGAAGTGTTACCTCTCCGTCACATTCCGACCGTCTCGAGGGCGTTTCACGCACGATTCCACCGTTCTCGGCCACCCAGACCACCCCGATTCGGGGGTGAACGCCTGACGCGGCCGGCGGCCGGATGACGTGCTGTGACGCCCCGATCATGGGTGCGTCGTGGCATCCGTCGCTCAGGTGAGCTCGACGACCTGCCTCCGGGCGGCCCTGGCGCCCCTGGCGCCCCTGACCAGGTCGAACGTCAGCACGAGGAGCGCGAGCCAGACGAGCCCGAAGCCGATCCAGCGCTCGAGCGGCATGGGCTCCTGCAGCACGACGACGCCCACGAGGAACTGGATGAACGGGGCGAAGTACTGGATGAACCCCATGTAGATGAGCGGCAGGCGGCGCGAGGCCGCCGCGAACAGGAGCAGCGGCACGGCGGTCACCGCTCCGGCGCAGAGCAGCAGCACGGTGTGCCACGTGCCGAGCGTGCCGAGCGAGATGCCCGAGGTCGACCCGACGACCACGAGGATCACGATCGCCAGCGGGGCGAGCCACGCGGTCTCGAGCGTGAGGCCGGACACGGCATCCACCTTCGGCCCGACGCGCTTCTTGATCAGGCCGTACGTGCCGAACGAGAACGCCAGCACGAGGGCGATCCACGGCGGCTGGCCGTATCCGATGGCGAGCACGATCACCGCGACGATCGAGATGCCCACGGCGACCCACTGCGTGGCATTCAGGCGCTCACGCAGCACGAGCACGCCGAGGAACACGGTGACGATCGGGTTGATGAAGTAGCCGAGCGCGGCCTCGACGACCTGGCCGGAGACGGCGGCGTAGACGTAGGTCTGCCAGTTGACGTAGATGAGCACGCCGGCCAACCCCATCGTGAGCACGATGCGGCGATCGCGCAGCAGGGCGGTGAACGGCCGCCAGGCGCGCGTCACCGTGAGCAGCAGGGCGCAGAAGACCAGCGAGAGCACCACGCGCCATCCGACGATCTCGAACGGGCCCGTGGGCGCGAGCGCCAGGAAGTAGATCGGCAGGAAGCCCCAGAGCACGTACGACGCGATCGCGTAGGCGAGGCCAGGACGGCTGACCTCGCCTCCCCTCGATGTCGTGCCGGTGATCTTGGGGTCGGTGCTGGAGGTCACGCCTCAACGGTACGCCCGCACGCGGTCACGGGGGCACCATCGGGCTGCCGTCGTTCGACGAGATCCGGCCGCCCGCGACATCCGTCGTCATCACGTCCCGGATGTCTGGTGCCGCCGCAGAGGCGACGACGCGCGTTCCACGGCGACCGTCGTCACCGCAGACACGACGAGGCCCGGACGCCATGCGGCGTCCGGGCCTCGGAAGGTGCGGGTCGACTCAGCGGACGACGACCGCGAGCACGTCGCGAGCCGACAGCACGAGGAAGTCCTCGCCGCCGAACTTGACCTCGGTGCCGCCGTACTTGGAGTAGATCACCTTGTCGCCGACGGCCACGTCGAGCGGAACACGGTTGCCGTTGTCATCGATGCGACCGGGGCCCACGGCCACGACCTCGCCCTCCTGGGGCTTCTCCTTGGCGGTGTCGGGGATGACCAGACCCGATGCGGTGGTCTGCTCGGCCTCGACCTGCTTGATGACGATGCGATCCTCGAGCGGCTTGATGGAAACCGACACGGTTCACCCCTTCTGTAGATGAAAAACTGTCTCGATGAAGACTGGTTAGCAGCCTCAGAGCGAGAGTGCTAAAACGAGTCTAGGCGCGATTTGGCACTCGTGCAACGTGAGTGCCAACCCGTGGGAGCAGGGTGCTAGCGTGGCCGGGTGGACCGCTCCGAGCTCGTCGAACTGCTTTCTCCCGAAGGGCTGCGACTGCTCGACTCGCTGCCCGAATGGCACGCGAAGGCCGATGTCGTCTCGGCCGTGTCCGACCTGCGGCGGCAGGGCCACTCCCCCTCGCTCGTGGCCGCGGTGCTCACCCAGTCCAGGCTCCGCGCCAAGGCCCGGGCCAAGTTCGGCGAGTTCTCGACGCGCATGCTCTTCACCGAGGCCGGCCTCGAGCAGGCCACCCGGCTGCGGGTCGCCGCACTGCACGCCGGCCGCTTCTCGCGGGCGGGCATCCGTCACGTGGCCGACCTCGGATGCGGCATCGGCGGCGACTCGCTCGCCCTCGCGGCCGTCGACCTCGAGGTGACCGCGGCCGAGGCCGACGAGGTCACCGCGGCCATCGCCGCCTTCAACCTCACGCCGTTCGAGCAGGCCCGCGTGCTGCACACCACCGCCGAAGAGGTGCACCTCGGCGGCATCGGCGGCGCGTGGCTCGACCCGGCACGCCGCGTCACGAGCGGCGGGCGCACCAGGCGCCTCGCGGATGCCGCGGACTACACGCCGAGCCTCGACTTCGCGTTCGGCCTGGCCGATCGCATGGCCGTCGGCGTGAAGCTCGGGCCCGGCACCGACCGCGGCGTCATCCCGGCCGATGCCGAGGCGCAGTGGGTCTCGGTCGGCGGCGACGTCGTCGAGCTCGGCGTCTGGTTCGGCGCCGTCGCGCGCCCCGGCATCCGTCGCGCCGCCCTCATCGTCGGCGAGCACGGCGCCGACGAGCTCACGGCCGCCGCCGACAGCGAGGACGCACCCGTCGGCCCGCTCGGCGACTACCTCTACGAACCCGACGGCGCCGTGATCCGCGCTCGGCTCATCGGCGACCTCGCTCGGGCGCACGGGGCGTGGATGCTCTCGGCGGGCATCGCGTACCTCACGGCCGACACGGCGTTCCAGTCGCCGTTCGCGCAGGGCTTCCGGGTGCTCGAGCGGCTCCCGGCCGACGAGCGCCAGCTGCGCCAGGCGTTGCGCGCCCGCGACATCGGAACCCTCGAGATCAAGAAGCGCGGCATCGACATCGACCCCGCGGTGCTTCGCACGAAGCTCAAGCTGCAGGGCGCGGCATCCGCGACCCTCGTCATGACCCGTGAAGAGGGACGCCACGTCGCCCTGCTGGTCGAGCGCCTGCCCCGCGAGCCCGCTCAGATCTGAAGCGTGCCGAACACGATCGCGTAGTAGCCGATCCACACGGCCGAGAAGACCAGGCCGCCGACGCCGGTGCCGATCGCGACGAACGCGAGCGTACGGCCGGTCTCCTCACGGCGCAGCCCCAGCACGCCGAAGATGATCGCGACGATCGACAGCGGCAGCATCCAGCCGACCAGGAGCGACGCCGCAGCCCCGATGACGCCGAAGACGGCACCGACCCAGCTGTAGACGCGGCGCTGGGTCTCTTCCTCTTCGACGTCGTCGGATGCCTCGGCGAACGCCTCGGGCCGGTGCACGATGAGCAACTGACCCGTCGGCACCGTGCGCAGCTCGCCCGTGTCGAGCGGCATGTCCCACTTGCGCGGTGCGACCGCCATCGGCATGGCCGCCCCCTCGACCGACGGGGCCGCAGCGCGGAGCGCGGACTCGTCGATCGGCCGCCGCGGCGCATCGGCACCGGGCGCCTCGACGGAGGCATCCGGAACCGAACGGGGCCGCAACGGCTCCTCGGGGGGCAGCGTCATGCGATCAGTAGTAATACGGGTCCGCGGATGCGAAGATCAGCGCCCAGAACAGCAGCGAGATCAGGCCGATCGCGATGCCGACGAACCCGAGGATGATGCCGGTGAGCCACATGCCCTTCGCGGCAGGCTCGCGCTTGCGGCCGATGAAGCCGAGCACGACCGCCGCCGCCGGGATGAAGATCTGCATGATGCCGCCGACGAACGGGATGAACACCACGAAGAACCCGACGAGCCCGACGATGCCCGCGATGAGCGAGATGAGGCTGTAGACCGGCGTCGCCTTCGCGGGACCCGCCGGAGCGTACGACGGCGAGCCGGCGGATGACCCGGGCGCGCCGTATGCCGCGGCCGCGGGAGCGCCGTATGCGGGCGGTGCCGCGGGCGGCGTGCTGCCGTAGGCGGGCGGGGCGGCCGGCGGGGTGCTGCCGTAGGGCTGCGCGGCCGGAGCGGGATCCGACGCGCCGAACGAGGGCGGAGCCGGAGGCTCGGGCGCGACCGGGGGTTCCGGCGCTGCCGGCGGCTCGGGCGCGGCGGGCGGGATCGGGGCGCTGGGCACCTCGGGCACGTCGGGCGCGCTCGGCACGTCGGGCGTCGACGCGGTGGGATTCGTGCCGTCGGCGGGAGTCGTCGGATCGCTCATGGTTCGACCTTCCGTGATGAGGGGTGGATCAGTACGTGTAGTCGTACGACGCCGAGAGTGCGGCGAGGAACACGAAGAAGACGATCGTGACGATGATCGTGATCACGATGCCGATGTAGCCGATGACGAGGCCCGCGATCGCCATGCCGCGGCCCTGCTCGGCCGTCTTCTTGATCTGGCTGAGGGAGATGTGTCCGCAGACGATGCCGACCAGGAACCCGATGCCCGTGAAGAAGCCGATGATCGAGGCCACGAGCGAGACGATCGCGAGCACGTTGGTCTTCGCCGGGGCCGGCGCGCCGTAGGCGGGCGCGGTCGCGGCGTACGCTCCGGTGGCGCCGTAGGCGGGCGCCGCGGGAGCGGGCGGGGCGGCGTATGCCGGTGCGGCAGGCGCAGCCGGAGGTGCGGGCGGGGCGGGCGGTGCGACCGGCGGAACCGGAGCCGCCTCGGGCGCGGCCGGAGCCGCGGGTGCCGCGGGGACCTCGGGCGTCTCGCCGGACGGGTTGGGAACGTTGGGGTCGGTCACGGTCGTCTCCTCGATGCTGTACCGAACACGATGGGACAACCGCGCCGGATCGAATGCGTGCGGGAGCGACGAATGCCCCCGTTCGCCACTTTAGCGCGGCAGCTCCGCCGCGCGCATCCCATGACGACGGGCCCGGACGCCGCGACGAACGCGGCCGTCACCGCTGATGCGGGCGGGGCGACGAGCGGGGCCGGGGCCACCGGTCTCAGGCGACCTGCACCTCGGTCGCGGGCAGCGTCGAATCGGCACCGAACGACAGGCCCGACGGGGCGTGCCCGGCCATGATGAGCTGCGCGCCGAGCGCCGCGATCATCGCCCCGTTGTCGGTGCAGAGCGACAACGGCGGCACGCGAAGGGCCACGCCCGCGGCGTCCGCCCGCTGCTGCGCGAGCTCCCGCAGTCGCGCGTTCGCCACGACGCCGCCGCCGAGCAGCAGGCGGGGCACGCCGAGCTCGGTGCACGCGGCGATCGCCTTGGTCACGAGCACATCGGCGACGGCCTCTCGGAAGCTCGCCGCGACATCCGCCACCGGTACCGGCTCGCCGGCCGCCTCGCGCTGCTCGACCCAGCGGGCGACGGCCGTCTTCAGGCCCGAGAAGCTGAAGTCGTGGCGGTGGGCCGCCTGGTCTTTCGGCTGCGTGAGTCCGCGCGGGAACCGGATCGCCGAGGGGTCGCCGCCGATCGCGGCCCGATCGATCTCGGGGCCGCCCGGGTAGGGCAGGCCGAGCACGCGGGCGACCTTGTCGAAGGCCTCGCCCGCCGCGTCGTCGATCGTCTCGCCGAGCAGCTCGACGTCGGAGACGAGGTCGCGCACGAGGAGCAGCGACGTGTGCCCGCCCGAGACGAGCAGGGCGATCGTCGGCGTCTCGAGCGGCGCATCGGCGTCGAGCAGGTCTGCGCCGACGTGGCCCACGAGGTGGTTCACGGCGTAGATCGGCTTCTCGATCGCGAGGGCGAGGGCTTTGGCCGCACCGACGCCGACCATGAGGGCACCCGCGAGTCCGGGCCCGCTCGTGACGGCGACGGCGTCGAGATCCTCGAGCGAGACACCGGATGCCGCGAGCGCGGCGTCGATGCTCGGCCCGAGCGCCTCGAGGTGGGCGCGGGCCGCGACCTCGGGCACGACGCCGCCGTAGCGCGCGTGCTCGTCCATCGACGAGGCGATGACGTTCGCCAGCAGGGTCGTGCCGCGGACGATGCCGACGCCGGTCTCGTCGCAGGAGGTCTCGATGCCGAGCACGAGCGGGGCGTCGCGGTTCATCGCGCTCCTCGGGGGGTCGTCGCGGTGCCGCGGCCGGGCCGTGCGGGCGTCGACGCGGCCGCCGCCGGCTGCGCCACCGCGTCGGGCACGTCGAGCCGC
The DNA here is from genome assembly GCF_001421565.1 of Agromyces sp. Leaf222. NCBI lineage: Bacteria > Bacillati > Actinomycetota > Actinomycetes > Micrococcales > Microbacteriaceae > Agromyces > Agromyces sp. Leaf222. Next base: position 3,252,318 of record NZ_LMKQ01000001.1, read on the forward strand.
ATGCTGATCGCGTCGACGTTGTCGGGCTGGTAGTAGCCGCGACGCACGCCGATCTCGACGAAGCCGAGCGAGTCGTAGAGCGCCTTGGCGATGGGGTTGTCGGCGCGCACCTCGAGGAACACCCGCGAGACGCGCATGCGACGGGCATGCGTGATGAGCGCGTGCATGAGGCCGCGGCCGAGGCCGATGCCCCGCGTGAACGGGGCCACGGCGATGGTCTGCACGTCGGCGTCGCCGGTGCCGGCCGGCGCGTAGAGGCCCGCGTAGCCCATGAGCCGCTGTTCGGGCTCGGCGTCGTCGTCGACGGCGACGAGGTAGTAGCCGTGCTCGCCCTCGATCTCGGAACGCATGAGCTGCTCCGACCAGGCGTCGGTCACGAAGGTCTCCCGCTCGAGAGCCATGATGGCCTCGACGTCGGCGATGCGAGCCCGCCGCATCAGCACGCTCATCGGAGCACCCGCTTCTTGCCGACCGAGGGGGTCACGTCGGGCGCGCGCAGGTAGAGCGGTGCGTCTCCCGTGAGCGGAAGCCGACCGGCCGCGAACGCGAACTCGGCGATCATGCCGATGCCGCCGGCCGAGACGAGCGTCGCGTCGAGCCTCGTGCCCGTGCGCTCCGGCACGGCGTTGCGCGGCACGAGCACGGGCCCGTGCACGCGGATCGGCAGTCCGTCGGCGTCGATGCCGTCGTAGTCGGACACCGCGAACTCCCGCCGGCGCGCGTCGGTCACGACCTGCATCGGTCCGGCGCCGCCGTCGCGATACCAGGTGTAGGCGACGGCGTCGTGGCTCACGACGGGAACGAAGGGCCTGCGGATGCCGAGGGCGAACGCGTGCGCCGCGGCGATGCCGACGCGCAGGCCGGTGAACGGACCGGGGCCCATGCCCGCGGCCACGCCCGACAGCCGGGCGGGCGGGAGGTGGGCGGACTCGAGCGCCTCGCGGATGAGTTCGCCGACGACCTCGGCGTGCCGCATGGTGTCGGCCGTGCCGACCTCGGCGATCACGCCGGCGTCATGGTCGACCACGGCGACGCTCGTGCCCGTCGAGGTGTCGATCGCGAGCAGCATGCCTCAACCCTACCGAGCGTCGGCGTAGGCGGTGCCCGCCCAGCGCGGACCGAAGCCTCGCAGCGTGATGACGCGCGGCTCGTCGGCACCGAGGAACTCGGCGTCGCCGGGGTCGGCCCGGGTGCCCGGGTCGCCCGGGGCGCCCGCGGCGCCTGTGTCGTCGCCGAACAGGCCGGCCGCGGCATCGGCCACCGCAGCACCCTGCGGGCGCTCGATCTCGACCTCGAGCCACGACGCGCTCACGTCGTCGAGGAGCCCGGCCCCCCACTCGACCACGACGACCGAGCGCGCGAAGTCGAGGTCGAGGTCCTCGAGCAGCTCCGCGCTGCCGAGGCGGTAGGCGTCGACGTGCACGAGCGGCGCACCGCCGACGAGGCTCGGATGGGTGCGGGCGAGCACGAACGTCGGGGACTGCACGGGTCCGCGCACGCCGAGGCCGGCTCCGAGGCCCCGCGTCAGCGTCGTCTTGCCCGCGCCCAGCGGCCCCGAGAGGATGAGCAGGTCGCCGGCGACGAGCCCGGCGCCGAGGTCGCGCCCGAACTCCTCCATGGCTGCGGCATCCGGAACCTCGGCGCGGATCATGCCCCGCTCCCGAACGTGCGGGGCACGCGGTGGCCGATGCGCGTGACGATCTCGTAGCCGATCGTGTCGGCCGCCTCGGCCCAGTCGTCGGCCGACGGGGCGCCGGTCGCGGGGTCGCCGAACAGCACGACCTCGTCACCGACGGCGACCTCGTCGTCGCCGACGTCGACCACGAACTGGTCCATGGCGATGCGGCCCACGATCGGTCGACGGCGCCCGGCGAGCAGCACCTCGGCGCGCCCCGACGCGTGGCGCGGGATGCCGTCGGCGTAGCCCAGCGGCACGAGCGCGAGGGTCGTCGGGCGCTCGGCGCGCCACGTGTGGCTGTAGGAGACGCCGACCCCCGCCTCGACGCGGCGGACCGCGGCGACGCAGGCGCGCAGCGTCATGACCGGCCGCAGCCCGAGGTCGGCCGCCGTCGTGCCGTCGCTGTACGGCGCGATGCCGTAGGTGCCGATGCCGACGCGCACGAGGTCGAAGCGCGAGTCCGGCAGGCGCACCGCGGCGGCGGTCGAGGCGAGGTGGCGCACCTCTGGCCGCAGTCCGGCAGCGGATGCCGCGGCGAGCGCCGACTCGAACGCGTCGAGCTGGGCGCGGTCGGCGTCGGCATCGGTGTTCGCGAGGTGGCTGAAGACGCCGCGCACGCGGATGCCGCCCTGCCCCTCGAGGATCGCGGCGAAGGCGACGACGTCGGACCACTCCTCGGGCGGCACGCCGTTGCGGCTGAGCCCCGTGTCGATCTTGAGGTGCACCGCCGCCGGTGTTCGTGTCGGCCGCGACTCCCGCGATGCCGCGACCTGCGCCGCGGCATCCGCGACCCGTCGAAGCTGGTCGAGCGAGGAGACGCCGAGGTCCACCTCGCGCTCGATGGCCTCGGCGAACGGCGCGTCGGGGCCGTGCAGCCAGGCGAGCACCGGTGCGCCGATGCCCGCGTCGCGCAGCTCGAACGCCTCGTCGAGGTCGGCCACGCCGAGCCAGGCGGCCCCGGCGTCGAGGGCGGCGCGCGCGACCGGCACGGCGCCGTGGCCGTAGGCGTTCGCCTTCACGACCGCCATGACCGCGGCCGGCGCGGCCTGGGCGGCGAGCGCGGCGATGTTCGCGCGCACGGCGTCGAGGTCGACGGCGGCCTCGCGGAACGGCACGGTCACTGGGCCGCCCCGCTCGCCTCGAGGATCACGAAGGCGCTCGCGATGCCCGCGTCGTGGCTCATCGAGAGGTGCACGCGGTCGATGCCGAGCGCGGCGACGTGCTCGGCGAGGCCTCCGCTGAGCGCGAAGTCGGGGTTGCCTTCGGCATCCTGCACGACCGTCATCTCGTGCCAGCGCACGACCGCGTGTCCGCCGAGCGCCTTGATCAGCGACTCCTTCGCGGCGAATCTGGCCGCGAGTGAGCGAGCGGGGCGTCCGCGTTCGCTCTCAGCGAACAACCGCTCGACGAGCGCCGGCGTCCGCGCGATCGACCGCTCGAACCGCATGATGTCGACCACGTCGATGCCGATGCCGACGATCACGCGAACGCCTCCGCCGGGCTCACTCCACCGTCACCGACTTCGCGAGGTTGCGCGGCTGGTCGACGTCGAGGCCCTTGGCCTGCGAGAGCTCCATCGCGAACACCTGCAACGGCACCACCGCGAGCAGCGGCTCGAAGAGCGGCGCGGCGAGCGGGATGCGGATCACCTCGTCGGCGTAGGGCAGCACCGCGGCATCGCCGTCCTCGGCGATCGCGATCACGCGGGCACCGCGCGCACGGATCTCCTGGATGTTCGAGACCACCTTCGAGTGCAGGTTCGCCGACCCGCGCGGGCTCGGCACCACGACGAACACCGGCTGGCCCGGCTCGATCAGCGCGATCGGGCCGTGCTTCAGCTCGCCCGCCGCGAAGCCCTCGGCGTGGATGTACGCGAGCTCCTTGAGCTTCAGCGCACCCTCCATCGCGATCGGGTACCCCACGTGGCGGCCGAGGAAGAGCACCGACCGCGTGTCCGCCATCCAGTGCGCCAGCTCGGCCACGCGCTCGGACTGGCCGAGCGCCGTCTGCAGCTTGTCGGGGATCGCCTGCAGTTCGGCGAGCGCCTCGCCGAGCGCCTCGGACGACACGGTGCCGCGCACGCGCGCCAGGTGGAGGCCGAAGAGGTAGAGCGCCGTGATCTGCGCCACGAACGCCTTCGTCGACGCGACCGCGACCTCAGGACCCGCATGGGTGTAGACGACCGCGTCGGACTCGCGCGGAATCGTGGCGCCCTGCGTGTTGCAGATCGAGATCGTGCGCGCACCCTGCTCCCGGGCGTACTTCACGGCCATCAGGGTGTCCATGGTCTCGCCGGACTGGCTGATCGAGAGCACGAGCGTGTCGTCGTCGATCACCGGCTCCCGGTAGCGGAACTCATGGCTGAGCTCGATCTCGACCGGCACGCGCGCCCACTGCTCGATCGCGTACTTCGCGACCTGGCCGGCGTACGACGCGGTCCCGCAGGCCACGACGATGATGCGACGGATGCCGCGAAGCTCGTCGTCGCCGAACGACTCGAGCTCGGGGATCCGCACCTCGCCGTCGACGATGCGGCCGCGCATCGTGTTCGCCACCGCGTCGGGCTGCTCGGCGACCTCCTTGCGCATGAACGAGGACCAGCCGCCCTTCTCGGCGGCCGAGGCGTCCCACGCCACCTCGAACGACTCCACCTCGACGGGTGCGCCGTCGAAGTCGGTGACCGTGACCTCGTCGGCGGTGATCGCGACGATCTGGTCCTGGCCGATCGCCACGGCGCGCTTCGTGTACTCGACGAAGGCCGCGACATCCGACCCGAAGAAGTTCTCGCCCTCGCCGAGACCGATCACGAGCGGGGAGTTGCGGCGCGCGCCGACCACGAGGCCGGGAGCGTCTCGGTGCACCGCGAGCAGCGTGAACGCACCCTCGAGGCGATTCACCACCTGCTGGAACGCCTGGCGGAGGTCGCCCGTACGACGGACCTCACGGCCGAGGAGCACCGCGGCGACCTCGGTGTCGGTCTCGGACTCGAACGTGAAGCCCTCTTCGAGGAGTTCGTGCTTGAGCTCGGCGAAGTTCTCGATGATGCCGTTGTGGATGAGCGCGAGGCGCCCGTCGTCGCCGAGGTGGGGGTGCGCGTTCTTGTCGGTGGGGCCGCCGTGGGTGGCCCAGCGCGTGTGGCCGATGCCCGTGCGACCGACGTGCAGCGGGTGCGCCGCCAGCTCGTCGGCGAGCACCTGCAGCTTGCCTGCGCGCTTCGCCGTCTCGATCGCGCCGTCGTCGTCGACGATCGCCACTCCCGCCGAGTCGTAGCCGCGATATTCGAGGCGCTTCAGGCCTCCCATGAGCACGTCGACGCTGCTGCGCTGCCCGACGTAACCGACAATTCCACACATGGGCTCGATTGTACTTGGGCCCGCTCGGCACCGGCCCCGCGAGCGGGAAGGCGGATGCCGCGGCCGGCCCTGCATGAGGACGGATGCCGCGACCCGGCGCCTCGTCGACGCCGACACTAGACTGTCGAGGTGCCGGACCCGCAGACCTCGTCGACTCCCATCGCGCAGATCTCACCGTTCATGGAGCTCCCCCGGGCCGACTGGTCGGAGCTCGCACCATCGGTGCCCGCACCGCTCAGCGAGACCGAGATCGTGCAGCTGCGCGGGCTCGGAGAGCCCCTCGACATGAGCGAGATAGCCGAGGTGTACCTGCCGCTGAGCCGGCTCCTGAACCTCTACGTCGGCGGCACCAAGGCGTTGCGCAGCGCCACGGGCGAGTTCCTGCGCGAACGCGTCGAGACCACGCCCTTCGTCATCGGCGTTGCCGGTTCGGTCGCGGTCGGCAAGTCGACCATCGCGCGCGTGCTGCGCGAGCTCCTCGCGCGCTGGGAGCACACGCCCAGGGTCGAGCTCATCACCACCGACGGCTTCCTGTTCCCGAACGCCGAGCTCGAGCGGCGCGGACTCATGGCGCGCAAGGGCTTCCCCGAGTCCTACGACCGACGCGCCCTGCTGCGCTTCGTCAGCGAGGTCAAGGCCGGCGCCCCCGAAGTGCGGGCCCCCTTCTACTCGCACCTGGCGTACGACATCGTGCCCGACGCGCAGATCACCGTGCGCCGACCCGACGTGCTCATCGTCGAGGGACTGAACGTGCTGCAGCCGCCCGGGCCCGGTCATCGACTCGCCGTCAGCGACCTGTTCGACTTCTCGATCTACGTCGACGCGCGCACGAGCGACATCGCGCGCTGGTACGAGGAGCGCTTCCTCAAGCTCCAGCGCGGTGCGTTCACGAACCCGCGCTCGTACTTCCACCGGTACGCCAGCCTCACCGAAGACGAGGCGCGCGCCCGAGCCAGCGAGATCTGGCGCACCATCAACGAGCCGAACCTGCTGCAGAACGTGCGCCCCACGCGGTCGCGGGCCTCGCTCGTGCTGCGCAAGAGCGCGGACCACACGGTGTCGACCGTGCTGCTGCGCAAGCTCTGAGTCGCGCCTCGCGGGTCAGACGGCCAGCGAGAGTCGAGCCTCGACGACCGCCGCGAGCGATGCGGCATGGCGCTCGGCATCGTCCTGGCTCTGCGCCTCGACCATGACGCGCACCATCGGCTCGGTTCCCGACGGGCGCAGCAGCACTCGGCCGGTGTCGCCGAGCTCGGCCTCGACCGCGGCGACCGCGGCCGCGATCTCCTCGTCGCCGGCGAGCGCGTGGTGGTCGACGCCGCGCACGTTGACGAGCACCTGCGGGTAGACGGTCATGACCGACGCGAGTTCGGCGAGGGACTTGCCGGTGCGGGCCATCTCTGCGACGAGGTGGAGACCCGTCAGCACGCCGTCGCCGGTCGTCGCGAACTCGCTCATGATGACGTGGCCCGACTGCTCGCCGCCCAGGGCGAGCTTCTCGGCGGCCAGGGCTTCGAGCACGTACCGGTCGCCGACCTTGGTCTCGATGACGCGGATGCCGCGATCGGCCATCGCCCGGCGCAGGCCGAGGTTCGACATGACGGTCACGACGAGCGTGTCGTCGGTGAGGGCACCGCGTTCCTGCATGGCCACCGCGAGGATCGCCATGATCATGTCGCCGTCGATGATGTTGCCGTCGGCGTCGACGGCGAGGCAGCGGTCGGCGTCGCCGTCGTGGGCGATGCCCAGGTCGGCGCCGTGTTCGAGCACGGCCGCCGCGAGGTGGTCGAGGTGCGTCGAGCCGACCCCGTCGTTGATGTTCATGCCGTCGGGGTCTGCGCCGATGACGGTGACGGTGGCGCCGGCGTCGCGGAAGGTCTCGGGCGAAACGCCCGCGGCCGCGCCGTGCGCGCAGTCGAGCACGACGTGGATGCCGTCGAGACGGTTCGGCAGCGTGCCGAGCAGGTGCACGACGTAGCGGTCCTCGGCGTCGGCGAACCGCCGGATGCGACCGACGCCGCCGCCGATCGGAGCGAGCTTCTGCCGGCCGAGGTAGGACTCGATGCGGTCCTCGACCTCGTCTGGCAGCTTCGTGCCGCCGAACGAGAAGAACTTGATGCCGTTGTCGGGCGCGGGGTTGTGCGACGCCGAGATCATGACGCCGAAGTCGGCACCGATCGAGTCGATCAGGAATGCCGTGGCGGGCGTCGGGATGACCCCGGCGTCGAGGACGTCGACACCGGAGCTCGCGAGGCCGGCCGAGACGGCTGCGGTGAGGAATTCACCGGAGACGCGCGGATCGCGCGCCACCACCGCGACGGGTCGACGACCCGCAGCGCGGAGTTCATCGGCGTGCCTGCCCTGCGTGAGCACGGCGGCAGCCGCCTGAGCGAGGCCCAGGGCCAGGTCAGCCGTGAGTTCACGGTTGGCCAGGCCCCGGACCCCGTCAGTTCCGAAGAGCCGAGGCATTCGGAGTTCCGGAGCGCTGGATCAGCGCTTCGAGAACTGGGGCGCCTTGCGGGCCTTCTTGAGACCGGCCTTCTTGCGCTCGATGACGCGGGCGTCACGAGTGAGGAAGCCGGCCTTCTTCAGGGCTGCGCGGTTGTTCTCGCGGTCGATCTCGTTGAGCGCACGAGCGATCGCGAGACGCAGTGCACCGGCCTGGCCCGAGGGGCCGCCGCCGGTGATCTTGCCGACCACGTCGTACGAGCCGGTGAGCTCGAGCACGGTGAACGGGTCGGTGATGAGCTGCTGGTGCAGCTTGTTCGGGAAGTAGTCGGCGAACGCACGGCCGTTGACCGTGATGTTGCCGGCGCCCGGAACGACGCGCACGCGCGCGATGGCCTGCTTGCGACGGCCGACGGCTGCGCCGGACACGTTGAGCACGGCACGGGGGGTGGTGGGAGCCGCCGCGGGGGCGCTCTCGGTGGTGTAGCTCTCCGGAGCCGCGTCGAGCTGGTCTGCGATCTTCGCCATGGTGGTGTGAATCCTTTTCGAGAACGTCGAGGGTGCCGGAATTACTGGGCGACCTGGGTGAGGGTGTACGGCTTGGGCTGCTGAGCCGCGTGCGGGTGCTCCGCGCCTGCGTAGACCTTCAGCTTCTTGAGCTGGGCACGACCGAGCGAGTTCTTCGGGAGCATGCCGCGGATCGCCTTCTCGACGGCGCGGACGGGGTTCTTCTCGAGGAGCTCGGCGTAGCCGACGGCCTTGAGGCCGCCCGGGTAGCCCGAGTGGCGGTAGGCCTTCTTCTGGAGGAGCTTCTGGCCGGTGAGGGCCACCTTCTCGGCGTTGACGATGATGACGAAGTCACCGGTGTCCATGTGGTTCGCGAAGGTCGGCTTGTGCTTGCCGCGCAGCAGGGCTGCGGTGTGGCTCGCGAGTCGGCCGAGAACGATGTCGGTGGCGTCGATGATGACCCAGTCGCGCTGGATCTCGTTCGCCTTGGGGGTGTAGGTGCGCGTCACTGTCGTGCTGCTTTCTGATCGAGTGAGGGGTTCGTGAATCCCACTCCGTGGGTGTTCGACCGCGATGCGGACGAGCCGCCCGGTGGAGGGCTCAACTTCGGGTGCCGACGCAGAGGGCGGCACCAAAGAGACAGCCTAGCCGATGACCCCGTCAACGTGCAATTCGCGTCGTGCCCTCGTCTGCGCCGCACGCGTCGCGAGCTCGTCGTCCTCAGGGTATCCGACCTCGGTCAGCACGAGGCCCTTCGCCGGCATCACCTTGAATGCGCTCGTGCGCTCGGTGGCGCGCAGCAGCACCAGCGGGTCGGATGCATCGAGCCGCCCCTCCCCCACGGCGACGCAGGCACCGACGAGCGCGCGCACCATCGAGTGGCAGAACGCATCGGCCTGCAGCGACGCCACGAGCACGCCGTCGGCGCGCCGCCGCCACCCGTAGCGCTGCAGGGTGCGGATCGTCGTCGCCTCCGCCCGCGGCCTGCAGAAGGTGGCGAAGTCGTGGAGCCCGAGCAGCGAGCCGGCCGCGGCATCCATCGCCTCGACGTCGAGCGATCTCGGGTATGCGACGGTGCTGCGCCGCGTGAGCGGGTCGCGCAACGCCGACGTGTCGGCGACGAGGTACTCGTAGCGCCGCCAGAGGGCCGAGAATCGCGCGTCGAACCCGGCCGGGGCGAGGTCGGCGCTCGTGATCACCACGTCGGCGTCGGCACCGAGGATGCCCGTGATGCGACGGGCGAGCACTCCCGCCTGGCCTGCTTCCTCGTCGGAGCGCCCGCGGCGCGGCCTCGCGACGGTCGCGAGCGCCCGCGCGGGGACGTCGAGGTGGGCGACCTGTCCGCGCGCATGTACCCCGGCGTCGGTGCGCCCCGCGACCGTGAGCCTCGGCTGAGCACCCGTGCGCCGGAACAGCGTCGCGAGCGCCTCCTCGAGGACGCCCTGCACGGTGCGCAGCGTCGGCTGACGGCCCCAGCCGCTGAACTCGGTGCCGTCGTACGCGATGCCGAGCCTGATGCGCACGACGGATGTCGCGGCCGCGCCGAACCTGTCGACTGCGACGGATCTCTCGGCCGCGACGGATGCCTCGGCGCCGACGCCTGCCGCCGCGGCCGCCGACTCGTCGATCGCACTCATGATGCCAAGCCTAGAACGCCGCGCCGCGGCATCCGGCCCCGACGAACGGTCGGCGAGCACCCGGCACTCGCTCGCTACCTCGCGCGACCGGAGGCGGCGACCGCCGAGATCTCGTCGGCCCGCGCCCGTGGATCGCGCGCGCCGGGTCCACCGATGATGAGCGCGACGACCGCGACCGTCACGAGCGACCATGCGATGACGCCGTGCTGCCACGGCACGTAGCCGAGGGTCAGGAACACGCCGACGCCGGCCACCGCGCAGGCCGCCCACAGCACCACCGCCGCGAGCGGCGTCGGGCGCTCGACGGGCTTCGGCCACAACGCCTCGAGCTTCGGCACGACCAGGCAGCAGCCGGCGACGACGAGCGCGATCGCGAGGATCCAGAGCGGGCGGGTCGCCCACCACTGGGGCGACAGCACGGGCGGGAACGGAAGGCCGAGCAGCAGCTGCGCGCCCGTGACGACGGCCATCGCGAAGGTGTGCCAGAGGTAGATGACCATGCCGTACACGCCGAACACGAACACCACGCCGAGCACGGTTCGCCGCTGCACGAGGCGGCGGATCGCCGGCTGCAACAGCGCGAAGAGGCAGACCTGGCCGAGCGCGAGCGCGAGGATGGCCAGGCTCGGCGGATTCAGGTTGTCGAGCATGTCGTGCGAGTACCCGAACACCCCGACCAGCATGCCGATGAACCCGTAGGCGAACGCGGCGATGGCGGCGAGGACCCACGGCGACCGCCGTGAGAACCAGCCGTCGCGCAGGCCGAAGCCGAGCTGCTGGGCGAAGAGCCAGACGAAGATCCAGTTGAACGCCCCCACCGGAAGGCCGAACCCCCGCGAGAGCGCGTCGACGACGACCGCTGCGCCGGCCAGCCCCAGGTACGTCGGCCACGGTGCATGCCGGTGGAGCCACGACATCGCCGGCACCGCGGCCGTGCAGATGAGGTAGACCGGGATGAACCAGAGCGGTTCTGCGAGCCGGAACGCGAAGCTCTGCACGAACCCCGCATCGACGCCGCAGGCGAGCATCGCGCCCAGCACCGCGCCGACCGCCGCGGTGACCGCGACGACCGGCTGCGCGAGGCGCACCGCTCGCACCCGCACGTAATGCGCGACGGTCTCGCCGTGCCCGCGAAGGCGGCGCCACTGCGTGATCGAGGCGAACCCGCCGCAGATGAAGAACACGGGCATGATCATGAGCGGCCAGGTCGCCCAGGCCAGCGGCTCGAAGCCGGCGAGTGCGTTGGAAGCGCGCAGCGGATCACCGCCGATGCCCATCTGCAGCGCATGCAGCAGCACCACGACCGGGAGGCAGAGCGCCCGCGCGAAGTCGATCGAGAGGTCGCGGTCTTCTGGGACCCGCACCTGAGTTCGCACGCCGTGCACCCTTCGCCTGGGGCCGGACGATCCCGGACCGGGCACGAGTCTGGCACAGACGCGGAACGGGCCCCCCGCCGCTGTGGAAAGGGGCCCGTTCGAGTGGAACCGCGAACGCGAACGGGCCCCGGTGCAGTGCACCGGGGCCCGTTCGCAGAAGGTCGACTACTTGGCGTCGGCCGACTCCTCGGCGGGAGCCTCGTCGGCGGCCTCGGTGGTCTCTTCGGCCTCGGCGACCTCGACGGTCTCCTCAGCCTCGACCACGGGCTCCTCGGCGGGAGCCTCGTCGGCGACCGGTGCCGCAGCGGGCTTGGCCGCGCGCACCTTCGGCGTCACGGGCTCGAGGACGAGCTCGATGACCGCCATGGGCGCGTTGTCGCCCTTGCGGTTGCCGATCTTCGTGATGCGGGTGTAGCCGCCCTCACGGTCGGCGACCTGCGGGGCGATGATCGTGAACAGCTCGTGGACGACCGCCTTGTCGCCGATCACGGCGAGCACGCGACGACGCGCGTGCAGGTCGCCGCGCTTGGCGAACGTGATGAGACGCTCGGCGAGCGGACGAAGGCGCTTCGCCTTGGTCTCGGTCGTGGTGATCGACTTGTGCGTGTAGAGCGCAGCGGCGAGGTTCGCCAGCATGAGCCGCTCGTGCGAAGGTCCGCCTCCGAGGCGGGGGCCCTTGGTGGGCTTCGGCATGGTTCGTTATCTCCAGTATTGGGGGTTCAGTACAGCGGGGGAAGAAGGATCAGTTCTCTTCTTCGAAGCCCGTGTAGAAGTGGGCCCCGTCGAATCCGGGGACGGAGTCCTTCAGCGAAAGACCCATCTCGGTGAGCTTGTCCTTGACCTCATCCACCGACTTCTGACCGAAGTTGCGGATGTTCATGAGCTGCGACTCCGAAAGGGCCACGAGCTCGGACACGGTGTTGATGCCCTCGCGCTTGAGGCAGTTGTAGCTGCGCACGGAGAGGTCGAGGTCCTCGATCGGGATCGAGAGCTCGCTCGAGAGCACGGCGTCGACCGGCGCGGGGCCGATCTCGATGCCCTCGGCCGCGACGTTGAGCTCGCGGGCCAGGCCGAACAGCTCGGTGAGGGTGCGACCCGCCGAGGCGATGGCGTCACGCGGGCTGATGGCGGGCTTCGACTCGACGTCGACCACGAGGCGGTCGAAGTCGGTGCGCTCGCCGGCACGGGTGGCCTCGACGCGGTAGGTGACCTTGAGCACCGGCGAGTAGATCGAGTCGACCGGGATCTGGCCGGCCTCGGAGTACTCGTTGCGGTTCTGGCTGGCCGAGACGTAGCCGCGACCGCGCTCGATGGTGAGCTCGAGCTCGAACTTCGCCGACTCGTTGAGCGTGGCGATGACGAGCTCGGGGTTGTGCACCTCGACGCCGGCCGGAGCGGAGATGTCCGCAGCGGTGACCTCGCCGGCGCCCTGCTTGCGCAGGTATGCCGTGATGGGCTCGTCGTGCTCGCTCGAGACGACCAGGTTCTTGATGTTCAGGATGATCTCGGTGACGTCTTCACGCACACCGGGAACCGTCGAGAACTCGTGCAGCACGCCGTCGATGCGGATGCTGGTGACAGCCGCGCCGGGGATGGACGAGAGGAGCGTACGCCGGAGCGAGTTGCCCAGGGTGTAACCGAAGCCCGGCTCGAGGGGCTCGATCACGAAACGCGAACGGAACTCCGAGATGTTCTCTTCGGTGAGCGTCGGACGCTGTGCGATCAGCACTGTGGATTCCTTTCGGCAGGGTGTCCGCTATATGACACCTGCGAGTTCGAGGATCTTGAGTTGTAGAGAGTGCGTGTCGCCGGTCGAGTAGGCCCTTGAGGGCCGCACCGAGATCTGCGGATGTCGCGGGATCTCGGTGCGGGCGCGGGCGCCCTACTCGACCGACGAGGAGTGCTTAGACGCGGCGGCGCTTGGGCGGGCGGCATCCGTTGTGAGCCTGGGGCGTCACGTCGTTGATGCTGCCGACCTCGAGGCCTGCGGCCTGGAGCGAGCGGATCGCGGTCTCACGGCCCGAGCCGGGGCCCTTGACGAAGACGTCGACCTTCTTCATGCCGTGCTCCTGCGCCTGGCGGGCGGCCGACTCGGCGGCGAGCTGTGCGGCGAACGGGGTCGACTTGCGCGAACCCTTGAAGCCGACGCCACCGGAGGAGGCCCAGCTGATCACGGCACCGTTGGTGTCGGTGATCGAGACGATCGTGTTGTTGAACGTCGACTTGATGTGGGCCTGGCCCACGGCGATGTTCTTCTTTTCCTTCTTGCGCGGCTTGCGAGTAGCCGCCTTGGATGCTGCCATGTGTGAAATCTCCTAGATCTGGCGACGAGCGGTTACTTGCGGCCGGGCTTCTTCTTGCCCGCGACGGTGCGCTTCGGGCCCTTGCGGGTGCGAGCGTTCGTCTTGGTGCGCTGACCGCGGACCGGGAGGCCGCGACGGTGGCGGATGCCCTCGTACGAGCCGATCTCGACCTTGCGGCGGATGTCGGCGGCCACCTCGCGGCGGAGGTCACCCTCAACCTTGTAGTTGCCCTCGATGTAGTCGCGCAGCGCGACGAGCTGGTCGTCGCTGAGGTCCTTGACGCGGATGTTCCCGTCGATACCGGTCTCCGCGAGCGTCTCGAGCGCGCGCGTGCGGCCGACGCCGTAGATGTAGGTGAGTGCGATCTCCACGCGCTTCTCGCGCGGGATGTCGACTCCTGCAAGACGTGCCATGTTCGGCTTCTCCTGTTTTCGAAGTGGAGGTGTGGAGCAACACCGGTGCTCGGGCCTCCGCCCCGAGGTGTCCCCGCGGCATCCGGAGATGCCGTGGTTCTGGTGTTGCCGATATGCAGTGTTCAGTTATGGGGACGAACCGAGCCCGAGGGGCGGTTCGAAAGTCTTCTGACTAGCCCTGGCGCTGCTTGTGGCGCGGGTTCTCGCAGATCACCATGACGTTGCCGTGGCGGCGGATGACCTTGCACTTGTCGCAGATGGGCTTGACGGAGGGATTGACCTTCATGAGTGTTTCCTTGGATTCGCTGTCTTCGTGCCCGTGGGGTGCCTCGGGCCGTTACTTTCCAGCAGGCTTACTTGTAGCGGTAGACGATCCGGCCGCGGGTCAGGTCGTAGGGGCTCAGCTCCACGATCACGCGGTCCTCGGGGAGGATGCGGATGTAGTGCTGACGCATCTTGCCTGAGATGTGTGCGAGAACCTTGTGCCCGTTCGTGAGCTCAACCCGGAACATCGCGTTCGGGAGAGCCTCGATGACCGAGCCCTCGATCTCGATGACGCCGTCTTTCTTGGCCATAGCCTCACTATCGCTTGGAGTTTGGGATGCTGGTCGTGCGATGATGCTCAGGTGTCGACCAAGGCGGGCGCGACGGATGTCGGGCATGCCAAGGCGCACGTGCAGAGCACCAAGGGTCAACTTTACGTCATCCCCCGCGATTAAGCGAACCGGCGTCGGAATCGCCTCGCATGGCCGCGACCGCCTCGCGCACGGCCCCTCTCGCCTCGCTCGCACCGTCGGTCGCGAGCGCCGCGCGGGCGAACCGCTCGGCATCCGCTCGTGCGAATCCCAGGAGTGACGACCGCACCTCGGCGATCGCCGACGGCGACATCGACAGCGAGGTCACGCCGAGACCCACGAGCACGACGGCGAGCAGAGGATCCGCCGCAGCCTCGCCGCAGACGCCGACGGGCCGGCCCGTCTTCGCGCCGGCGGCGCCCACCTCGCCGATGAGCCGCAGGACGGCCGGATGCCACGGGTCCTGCAGTGCCGCCACCGAACCGAGCAGCCGATCGGCCGCCATCGTGTACTGCGCGAGGTCGTTCGTGCCGATCGAGGCGAAGTCCGTCACGGCGAGCACGCGATCGGCGATGAGCGCGGCCGAGGGCGTCTCGACCATGACCCCGGCGACCGCAACGCCGAGTTCCTTCGCGAGCTCCGTGAAGTAGCGTGCCTCCTCGACGGTCGCCACCATCGGCGCCATCACCTGCAGCTCGGCGTCGGTCGCGGCATCCGCCTGGGCCAGCGCGGTCAGCTGGTCGCGCAGCACCGGCTCGGCTGCTCGAAGGGCACGGATGCCGCGGAGCCCGAGCGCCGGGTTCGGCTCGACGTCGTCGTTGACGAACGAGAGCGGCTTGTCGGCGCCCGCGTCCAGCACGCGCACGACGACCTTCCGGCCGGGGAACGCCTCGAGCAGCCGCACGTACTCGACGCGCTGCTCCTCGACGGTCGGCGCGCGGTCGGCGTCAAGGAACAGGAACTCCGTGCGGAAGAGGCCGACGCCCTCGGCGCCGAGACGCACCGCCTCGGCGGCGCCGTCGGCAGATCCGAGGTTCGCCAGGAGCGGCACTGGCGTGCCATCGGCGAGCCGGCCGGGTTCGAGCGGCGCGGCGGCGAGCGTCGCTCGGTCGGCGATCCGTCGCTCCGCGTCGGCGAGCTGCGCGGGCGTCGGGGCGACCGTCACCGTGTCGGCGCCCGCATCGACGATGACCACCTCCCCGTCGGCGAGGGTCGATGCGTCGCGCACGCCGACGATCGCGACGATGGACTTCTCCCGAGCCAGGATCGCGGTGTGCGAGGTGGGTCCCCCCTCAGCGGTGACGAGGGCGCGCACCTGGTCGAGGTCGAGGGTCGCGGTATCGGCCGGTGAGAGGTCGCGCGCGACGAGGACGAACGGATGCCCCGGCGCCGGCACGCCCGGAGCGGGCACCCCGGCGAGATGGGCGCGCACTCGCTGCGAGATGTCGTCGAGGTCGGCGGCCCGCTCCGCGAGGTACCCGCCCATGGCCGCGAGCGTGTCGCGGTAGCCGGCGAACGCGTCGAAGACCGCCCGCTCGGCCGTGGCGCCGCCCTGCACCCGATTCGCGACCTCGGTCGCGAGGGTCGGATCGGCCGCCATGAGGGCCTGGGCCTCGAGCACCTCCTTCGCGGCTCCGCCGGCGGTGCGGCCCCGCTCGGCGAGGTCTGCTGCGGTCGCCGAGAGCGCGTCGGCGGCACGCCCTGCCTCGATGTCGGGCGTACGTTCGCTCGGGTGGTCGACGGGCTCTGGGAGCGGATCCTCCATGCGGACCACCGGGCCGATCGCGATGCCTCCGCCGACTCCGGTTCCCGTGAGCTGCATCGTCGCCCCTCTCATCGCGTTCGATCGGCGTCGCGCGAGCGCAGACGCTCCCCCGCCTTCACCCTACCCAGCCGCGGTGCGACAGGCGAGGCCCGGCATCGGGCGCCGAGGGCACGGTGGGCACCGTCGGCGCGAGGCTCAGGCGATCGGGACCGGCACGATGCCGAAGGGCGCGAGGCCGGCGGCTCCGCCGTCCTCGGCGGTGAGCACCCAGATGCCGTCGTCGTGCACGGCGATGGAGTGCTCCCAGTGCGCGGAATCCGCGCCGTCCGACGTGGTCACGGTCCAGCCGTCGTCGCGGATGAAGGTCTCGATCGATCCTGCGACGACCATCGGCTCGATCGCCACGACGAGTCCCGGACGAACCGCGGGCCCGCGCCGATCGACCCGGTAGTTGAACACCGGCGGCTCCTCGTGCATCGACCGACCGATGCCGTGGCCGACGTAGTCGGTCAGGATGCCGTACGAGCCGGCGTCCTCGATGTACTCCTCGATCGCGTCGCCGACCTCATTGAGGCGGCCGGCCGTCGCCAACGCGGCGATGCCCCGCCAGAGCGAGCCCTCGGTGACCCGGCTGAGCTGGGTTCGAGAGGCCACGAGCTCCGGACGCTCTGAGTCGGGAATGACGACGGTGAACGCGGCGTCGCCGTTCCAGCCATCGACCTCGGCCCCACCGTCGACCGAGACGATGGCACCCGGCCGGAACGGTCGGTCGGTCGGGATGCCGTGCACCACGTCATCGTCGACCGAGACGCAGAGGGTGTGACCGTAGCCGGGTTCGAGCTTGAAGTTGGAACGCCCACCGAGTTCGACGATGACGCGGTCGGCCGCGGCATCCAGTTCGAGTCCGTTCGCCCCTGGGGCGATCAGGCGTCGCGCCTCGGCCAGCGCCGCAGCGGTTGCGGCGCCGGCCGGGCGCATCGCGCGCAGCTCGCGCGCGGACTTGTAGATCGACCGCCGGAACACGCCGGGTCAGGCAGCCGCGCCGTTGCCGCCCGAGCCTTCGGCGACGAAGCCGCGGGCCTCGAGGGCGTCGAAGATGCGCTGCGTGACCTCGTCGAGCGATCCGACGCCGTCGATGCGCAGCACCAGGCCCTGCTCCCGATAGACGTCGAGGATCGGCGCCGTCTCGCGCTCGTAGATGGCGAGCCGGTTCGCGATGACCTCTTCGGTGTCATCGGTGCGCCCCTGCTTGACCGCACGGTCGTGCAGGCGGGCGATGCTCTCGTCGCGCGGGACCTCGAGCTCGATCACGGCGTCGAGTGCCTCGCCGCGACCGTCGAGGAAGCCGGCGAGGTCGTCGACCTGGCCGCGGTTGCGCGGGTAGCCGTCGAGGAGGAACCCACGTGCCGCATCGGGCTGTGCGAGCCGATCCCGCACGAGCTCGCTCGTGAGGGCGTCGGGAACCAGGTCGCCTGCCTCGATGATCGCCTGCACGCGCTTGCCCAGCTCGGTGCCGCCCGACACGTTCGCCCGGAAGATGTCTCCGGTCGCGACCTGCGGAACGCCGAACGCCTCTGCGACGAGCACGCCCTGCGTTCCCTTGCCGGAGCCCTGCGGCCCGACGATCAGGAAGCGGGCGGAGCCGGTTGCCGACGCGGTCATCGAAGGAGACCTTCGTAGTGGCGCTGCTGGAGCTGCGCGTCGATCTGCTTCACGGTCTCGAGACCGACGCCGACGATGATGAGGATCGAGGCGCCGCCGAACGGGAAGTTCGCGTTGGCGCCGACGAGGCTCAGGGCGATGAGCGGGATCAGCGCGATGAGGCCGAGGTAGAGCGAACCGGGCAGCGTGACGCGGGTCAGCACGTAGTCGAGGTACTCGGCCGTCGGGCGACCGGCACGGATGCCGGGGATGAAGCCGCCGTACTTCTTCATGTTCTCGGCGACCTCGTCGGGGTTGAAGGTGATCGCCACGTAGAAGTACGTGAACCCGACGATGAGCAGGAAGTACAGGAGCATGTAGAGCGGGTGGTCGCCCTTGGTGAGGTAGTTCGTGATCCACACGACCCAGGCCTGGGGTTCCTCGCCCTGCGCCGGCTGGTTGAACTGCGCGATGAGCGCGGGCAGGTACAGCAGCGACGAGGCGAAGATGACGGGCACGACGCCGGCCATGTTGACCTTGATGGGGATGTACGTGTTGTTGCCGCCGTAGGTGCGGCGGCCGACCATGCGCTTGGCGTACTGCACCGGAACGCGCCGCTGCGACTGCTCGACGAACACCACCGCGACGACGATCAGCAGACCGACCGCCAACACGACGAAGAAGGTGTCGAGACCGCGAGCCTGCGCGATCGACCAGAGCGAACCGGGGAACGTCGAGGCGATCGACGTGAAGATCAGGAGCGACATGCCGTTGCCGATGCCGCGCTCGGTGATGAGCTCACCCATCCACATGATGAGTCCGGTACCGGCCGTCATGGTGATGACCATGAGCAGGATCGCGTACCAGGCGTCGTTCGTGATCAGCTGCGAGCACGAGGGGTCGCCCGAGGGGAACAGGGCGCCCGAGCGGGCGACCGTGATCAGCGTCGTCGACTGCAGGACGCCGAGGGCGATCGTCAGGTAGCGGGTGTACTGCGTGAGGCGTCCCTGGCCCGACTGGCCCTCCTTGTAGAGGGTCTCGAAGTGGGGGATGACCACGCGGAGGAGCTGCACGATGATCGACGCCGTGATGTACGGCATGATGCCGAGCGCGAAGATCGACAGCTGGAGCAGCGCGCCGCCGGAGAAGAGGTTGACGAGTTCGTAGAGCCCGGTCGTGCTCTGGCTTGCCGCGAGACATGCCTGCACGTTCCCGAAATCGACGAACGGCGCCGGGATGAACGAGCCGAGTCGGAACAGGGCGACGATGCCCAGCGTGAACCCGAGCTTGCGGCGAAGATCCGGCGTGCGGAAGATCCGCCCGATGGCGTTGAACACTCGTCCTCCTGTTGCTCCGTCATGGAGTCAGTCCAAATATGGCTCGAGCCTGTCGAGACCCCCGTGAATCATACGCGAGGTCCCGACAGGCTCGAACTCGATGTGGTGCTTTGGTCTTACTTGACCGAGCCGCCGGCGGCAACGATCTTCTGCTCGGCGGAGCCGGAGACCTTGTCGACGACGACGTTGAGCTTGACCTGGAGGTCGCCGTTGCCGAGCACCTTGACGCGCTCGTTCTTGCGCACGGCGCCCTTCTCGACGAGATCGGCGATGGTGACATCGCCGCCCTTCGGGTAGAGCTCGGCCAGCTTGTCCAGGTTCACGACCTGGTACTCCACGCGGAACGGGTTCTTGAAGCCGCGCAGCTTCGGCGCACGCATGTGGTACGGAAGCTGTCCACCCTCGAAACCGGGGCGGATGTTGTTGCGGGCCTTCGAGCCCTTGGTGCCGCGACCGGCCGTCTTGCCCTTGGAACCTTCACCGCGTCCGACGCGGGTCTTGTCCTTCTTGGCACCGGGAGCCGGACGAAGGTGGTGCACCTTCAGGACCTGCTCGCGCTTCTCGGCCACGTCGGCCTTCGGAGCGGCCTTCTTCGCGGGGGCCTTCTTCGCAGGAGCCTTCTCGGCAGCGGCGTCGTCAGCCTTCGCAGCGGCGGCCTTGGCCGGCGCCTTCTTCGCGGCAGCAGCCTTGGGAGCTGCGGCCTTCTCGGCGGCGGGCTTGGCCGCAGCCTTCTTCGCGGGAGCCTTCTTGGGGGCTTCTGCGGCGGCGTCGATCTTCTCGTCAGCCATTAGTCAATCTCCTCAACCTTCACGAGGTGAGCGACGGTGTTGACGTACCCACGGTTCTGCGGGTTGTCCTCACGCACGACCGACTGGCCGATTCGCTTGAGTCCGAGGCTACGCAGCGTGTCACGCTGGTACTGCTTCTCGCTCACCTTGGACTTGATCTGGGTCACCTTGAGCTGCTTGGCCATCAGGCACCTGCCTTCGCTGCTGCAGCGGCCTCGGCCGCCTGAGCCTCGGCACGCAGCAGACGGGCCGGTGCGACCTCGTCGTAGGCGAGGCCACGGCGGGCTGCCACTGCGCGCGGCTCTTCGAGCTGCTTCAGGGCCTCGACCGTTGCGTGCACGATGTTGATCGTGTTCGACGAGCCGAGCGACTTGCTCAGCACGTCGTGGATGCCGGCGCACTCGAGCACGGCGCGCACGGGACCACCGGCGATGACACCGGTACCGGGCGACGCCGGACGCAGGAGCACGACACCGGCCGCTGCCTCACCCTGGACGGGGTGGGGAATGGTCGCGCCGATGCGCGGGACGCGGAAGAAGTTCTTCTTCGCCTCCTCGACGCCCTTCGAGATCGCGGTCGGGACTTCGCGGGCCTTGCCGTAGCCGACGCCCACGAGGCCGTTGCCATCGCCCACGACGACGAGCGCCGTGAAGCTGAAGCGACGACCGCCCTTGACGACCTTCGACACGCGGTTGATGGTCACGACGCGCTCGAGGAACTGGCTCTTCTCGGCGTCGCGGCCACCGCGGTCGCGGCCACCCTGGTTGCGGTCACGACCGCCGCCACGACGGTTGTCGCGCTCGTTGCGAGCCGGCTCAGAAGCAGCTGCCGTCTCGACGGGTGCCTCTGCAGTCACCTCGGTCTCCTTAACAGTGTTCTCACTCACAGGTTGAGCCCTGCCTCTCGCGCTCCATCGGCGATCGCTGCGACACGACCGGCGTACTTGTTGCCGCCGCGGTCGAAGACGACCGACTCGACGCCGGCCTGCTTCGCACGCTCTGCGACCAGCTCGCCGACCTTCTTGGCCTTGGCGGTCTTGTCACCGTCGAACGCACGGAGGTCTGCCTCCATGGTCGAGGCGCTGGCGACGGTCAGGCCCTTGCTGTCGTCGACGACCTGCACGAACACGTGACGGGCCGAACGGGTGACGACGAGGCGCGGGCGCAGCTCGGTGCCGACGACCTTCTTGCGAAGGCGGGTGTGGCGGCGCGAACGCGCAGCCGTCTTGGTCTTCACAGCCATGATTACTTACCTGACTTTCCGGCCTTGCGACGCACGACCTCGCCGGCGTAGCGGATGCCCTTGCCCTTGTAGGGCTCGGGCTTCTTGATCTTGCGGATGTTCGCGGCGGTCTCGCCGACGGCCTGCTTGTCGATACCAGCGACCGTGAGCTTGTTGTTGCCCTCGACGGTCAGCGTGATGCCGGCGGGCGGCTCGACGGTGACGGGGTGCGAGAAACCGAGCGCGAACTCGATCGCAGTACCCTTCTGCGCGACGCGGTAACCGGTACCGACGATCTCGAGGCCCTTGGAGTAGCCCTCGGTGACGCCGATGATCTGGTTCGCGATGAGCGTGCGGGTCAGGCCGTGCAGCGAACGCGATGCACGCTCGTCGTCGGGGCGGGTGACCAGGACCTGGTTCGCCTCGACCTTTGCCTCGATGGGCGAAGCCACGGTGAGCGAGAGCTCGCCCTTGGGGCCCTTGACGTTGACGGCGGAGCCGTCGACCTTGACCTCGACACCCGCGGGGATGTCGATGGGGAGTCGTCCGATTCGTGACATGGGATTACCACACGTAGGCGAGGACTTCCCCACCCACGCCCTTCTTCTCGGCCTGGCGGTCCGTCAGAAGACCGCTGGAGGTGGACAGGATCGCGACGCCGAGGCCGCCGAGCACCTTGGGGATCTCGGTCGACTTCGCGTAGACGCGGAGGCCGGGCTTCGAGACGCGCTTGATGCCCACGATGGAGCGCTCGCGATTCGGGCCGAACTTGAGGGTCAGCGTGAGCTCGGTGCCGACGCGGGCGTCGTTCACCTCGAAGCCGGCGATGAATCCCTCTTTGGTGAGGATGTCGGCGATGTGCGACTTCAGCTTCGAGTTCGGCATGGTCACGGAGTCGTGATGCGCCGAGTTCGCGTTGCGAAGGCGGGTCAGCATGTCAGCGACCGGGTCGGTCATCGTCATGGCAGATGTTTCCTTACGTTCACCAGGTTTCAGCACCCGTTACACGGGGGCTGACCTGTGGTGGTGGCGATACGCGGATGCGGACCGCCGATATGCCGGTGCCGGCGGGGCCTCGGAAAGCTCCGAGACCCGCCGGCGCTGGCACAAACTCGTTGAGTCTACTACGAACTACTGAGCGGACTCGGTCGACTTGAACGGGAAGCCCAGCTGCTTGAGCAGCGAGCGGCCCTCGGCGTCGGTCTTGGCGGTGGTCACCACAGTGATGTCCATGCCGCGGACGCGGTCGATCTTGTCCTGGTCGATCTCGTGGAACACGGACTGCTCCGTGAGACCGAAGGTGTAGTTGCCGTTGCCGTCGAACTGCGCGTCCGAGAGGCCGCGGAAGTCGCGGATTCGGGGCAGCGCGAGCGAGAGCAGGCGGTCGAGGAACTCCCACATGCGGTCGCCGCGCAGCGTGACGTGCGTGCCGATCGCCTGGCCCTCGCGCAGCTTGAACTGCGCGATGGACTTGCGAGCCTTGGTGACCTGCGGCTTCTGACCGGTGATCTTGGTGAGATCGGCGATCGCGCCGTCGATGACCTTGCCATCGCGTGCGGCCTCGCCGACACCCATGTTCACGACGATCTTCACGAGACCCGGAACCTGGTGCACGTTGGTGTAGCCGTGCTCCTCGGTGAGGGTCTTGGCGATCTCGGTGCGGTACTTGGTCTTGAGTCGCGGCTGGATTTTGCCAGCCTGCGTAACCGTGTCGGTCATCAGATGTCCTTGCCTGACTTCTTTGCGTAACGAACGCGGACCGTCTTGGTGACGCCGTCCTTCGTGATCTGCTCTTCGCGGAAGCCGACGCGAGTCGGCTTCTTCGTCTCGGGGTCGACGAGCGCGACGTTCGAGACGTGGATCGGGGCCTCGTGGGTCTCGATGCCACCGGTCTTCGAGCCGCGCTGCGTCTGGCCGACGCGCACGTGCTTGGTGACGAAGTTCACACCCTGCACGACGACGCGGTTCTCGGCGACGAGCACCTCGATGACCTTGCCCTGCTTGCCGCGGTCTCCGCCGCGGGCCTGGCTGCGGCCCGAGATGACCTGAACGAGGTCACCCTTCTTGATGTTGGCCATGACTAGATAACCTCCGGTGCCAGCGAGATGATCTTCATGAACTTCTTGTCGCGAAGCTCGCGACCGACCGGTCCGAAGATGCGGGTGCCGCGAGGCTCGCCGTCGTTCTTCAGGATCACTGCGGCGTTCTCGTCGAACTTGATGTACGAACCGTCGGGACGACGGGTCTCCTTGACGGTGCGGACGATGACGGCCTTGACCACATCGCCCTTCTTGACGTTGCCGCCGGGGATCGCGTCCTTGACCGTGGCGACGATGACGTCGCCCAGGCCGGCGTAGCGACGCTTCGACCCGCCGAGCACGCGAATGGTGAGCAGCTCCTTGGCGCCGGTGTTGTCGGCGACCTTGACTCGTGATTCCTGCTGAAGCACAGTTGTCTCCTTCTTTCAAGCAAGCCGGAGGCTTACTTGGCCTTCTCGGCGATCTCGACGAGGCGCCAGCGCTTCGTGGCGGAGAGCGGGCGGGTCTCGGAGATCACGACGAGGTCGCCGATGCCGGCGGAGTTCTGCTCGTCGTGCGCCTTGACCTTCGAGGTGCGGCGGATGACCTTGCCGTACAGCGGGTGCTTCACGCGGTCTTCGACCTCGACGACGATGGTCTTGTCCATCTTGTCGCTGACGACGTAGCCACGACGCACCTTGCGGTACCCGCGAACGAGTTCGGCCGACTCGGCGACCTCGGCTGCAGCAGCCTTCTTGGTCTCAGCCATGATCAGGCCTCCTTCGTCTCTGCGGCCTCAGCAGGGGCTTCCGCCTCGGCCTTGGCCTTCTTCGTCTTCTTCTCAGCCTTGGCCGGAGCCTCGACCGGTGCGGGAGTGGCACGGATGCCGAGCTCGCGCTCACGGATGACCGTGTAGATGCGAGCGATGTCGCGCTTGACCGCACGCAGGCGGCCGTGGCTCTCGAGCTGGCCGGTGGCCGACTGGAAGCGCAGGTTGAACAGCTCTTCCTTGGCCTTCTTCAGCTCGTCGACGAGTCGCTCGTCTTCAAAGGTGTCGAGCTCGACAGTGGCGAGCTCCTTCGTTCCGACGGACATTATGCGTCGCCCTCCTCGCGCTTGATGATGCGTGCCTTGAGGGGCAGCTTGTGGATGGCACGGGTCAGAGCCTCGCGAGCGAGCTCCTCGGAGACGCCCGAGACCTCGAAGAGGACGCGACCCGGCTTGACGTTGGCGACCCACCACTCGGGCGAACCCTTACCGGAACCCATGCGGGTTTCGGCCGGCTTCTTCGTGAGCGGACGGTCGGGGTAGATGTTGATCCACACCTTGCCGCCACGCTTGATGTGACGCGTCATGGCGATACGAGCGGACTCGATCTGACGGTTGGTCACGTAAGCGGGCGTCAGCGCCTGGATGCCGAACTCACCGAACGACACCTTGGTGCCACCGGTGGCCTGGCCCGAGCGGCCGGGGTGGTGCTGCTTGCGGTACTTGACTCGACGGGGAATCAACATGGTTATGCCTCAACTCCTGCTGCGACCGGCTCCTGCGCCTTGGGCGCACGGCGGGGACGGTCATTGCGGTCGCCACGCGAGGGCTTCTGCGAAGCCTGCTCGCGTGCGAGCTCCTTGTTGGTGATATCGCCCTTGTAGATCCAGACCTTCACGCCGATGCGGCCGAAGGTGGTCTTCGCCTCGTAGAAGCCGTAGTCGATGTTCGCGCGGAGCGTGTGCAGGGGCACACGGCCTTCGCGGTAGAACTCCGAGCGGCTCATCTCGGCGCCGCCGAGGCGGCCGGAGACCTGGATGCGGACACCCTTCGCGCCGGCGCGCTGAGCACCCTGCAGGCCCTTGCGCATCGCGCGGCGGAACGCCACACGTGCGGAGAGCTGCTCGGCGATGCCCTGCGCGACGAGCTGGGCGTCGGCCTCGGGGTTCTTCACCTCGAGGATGTTGAGCTGGATCTGCTTGCCGGACAGCTTCTCGAGGTCGGCGCGGATGCGCTCGGCCTCGGCGCCGCGGCGGCCGATCACGATGCCGGGACGTGCGGTGTGGATGTCCACACGCACACGGTCACGGGTGCGCTCGATCTCGATGCGCGAGACTCCCGCGCGGTCGAGCGACGTCTGGAGCAGGCGACGGATCTTGACGTCCTCAGCGAGGTAGTCGGCGTAGCGCTGTCCGGGCTTGGTCGAGTCGGAGAACCACCGCGACACATGGTCGGTGGTGATGCCGAGACGGAAGCCGTACGGGTTTACCTTCTGACCCATTACTTCGTACCCTCCTCGGGCGTGGCGAGCACGACGGTGATGTGGCTCGTTCGCTTGTTGATGCGGAAGGCACGACCCTGAGCACGCGGCTGGAAACGCTTGAGGGTGGTGCCCTCATCGACGAATGCGCGGCTGATGTAGAGGTCCTGCTCGTCCAGATAGGTGTTCGTTGCATCGGCCTTGACGCGAGCATTCGCGATGGCCGAGGCGACGAGCTTGTACACCGGCTCGCTCGCACTCTGGGGTGCGAACTTCAGGATGGCGAGTGCCTCCTGTGCCTGCTTGCCGCGGATCAGGTTGACGACGCGACGGGCCTTCATGGGGGTCACGCGGATGTGACGCACGCGTGCGATCGACTCCACCATTTCTCTCCTCCTTTTCGCCACCGCGTCAGCGGCGGCGACCCTTCTTGTCATCCTTCACGTGTCCACGGAAGGTGCGGGTGGGGGCGAACTCTCCGAGCTTGTGACCCACCATGGTCTCGGTGACGAACACCGGGATGTGCTTGCGGCCGTCGTGCACGGCGATCGTGTGCCCGAGCATTGCCGGGATGATCATCGAGCGACGGGACCACGTCTTGATGACGTTCTTGGAACCGGCTTCGTTGGCGACGACGACCTTGCGAAGCAGGTGCTCGTCGACGAAGGGGCCCTTCTTAAGACTGCGAGGCATCTTCTCTTACTCCTACTTGCGCTTCTTGCCGACGGTGCGACGACGGACGATGAGCTTGTCGCTTTCCTTGTTGGGGCGACGAGTGCGTCCCTCGGACTTGCCCCAGGGGCTGACCGGGTGGCGACCACCGGAGGTCTTGCCCTCACCACCACCGTGCGGGTGGTCGACCGGGTTCATCGCGACACCACGCACGGTCGGGCGGACGCCCTTCCAGCGCTTGCGGCCGGCCTTGCCCCAGTTGATGTTCGACTGCTCGGCGTTGCCGACCTCGCCGATGGTCGCGCGGCAGCGCGCATCGACATTGCGGATCTCGCCCGACGGCAGACGGAGCTGCGCGTAGGGGCCGTCCTTGGCGACGAGACGAACCGACGCACCGGCCGAGCGGGCCAGCTTGGCGCCGCCACCGGGACGGAGCTCGATCGCGTGGATGACGGTACCCGTCGGGATGTTCTTCAGCGGCAGGTTGTTGCCCGGCTTGATGTCGGCACCGGCGCCCGATTCGATCGGGTCGCCCTGCTGCAGCTTGTTCGGCGCGATGATGTAGCGCTTCGTGCCGTCCACGAAGTGGAGCAGCGCGATGCGGGCGGTGCGGTTGGGGTCGTACTCGATGTGAGCGACCTTGGCCGGCACGCCGTCCTTGTCGTTGCGACGGAAGTCGATCACGCGGTACTGGCGCTTGTGGCCACCACCGATGTGACGGGTCGTGATGCGACCCTGGTTGTTGCGGCCACCGGTCTTGGAGATCGGCTTGAGCAGCGACTTCTCGGGCGTCGAACGCGTGATCTCCGCGAAATCGGCGACGGAGGAACCGCGACGACCCGGGGTCGTGGGCTTGTACTTACGAATAGCCATGTTCTTCCTCTGCTCCTTAGCCGACAGCCGTGAAGATGTCGATCGAGCCGGACTTGAGGGTGACGATCGCGCGCTTGGTGTCCTTGCGCTTGCCCATGCCGAACCGGGTACGGCGGGTCTTGCCCTGACGGTTCAGGGTGT
Organism: Agromyces sp. Leaf222; assembly: GCF_001421565.1. Classification (NCBI taxonomy): domain Bacteria; kingdom Bacillati; phylum Actinomycetota; class Actinomycetes; order Micrococcales; family Microbacteriaceae; genus Agromyces; species Agromyces sp. Leaf222. The sequence continues at coordinate 3,279,312 of NZ_LMKQ01000001.1, forward strand.
TGATCGACGCCACCTGGACGTTGAAGATCTTCTCGATGGCGAGCTTGATCTCGGTCTTGTTCGAGCGGGGGTCCACGGTGAACGTGTACTTGCCCTCGTCGATCAGGCCGTAGCTCTTCTCCGAGACGACCGGCGCGATGATGACGTCGCGCGGGTCCTTGTTGTGTGCGGCACTCATGCGGAGACCTCTTCCTTCTTCGCCGTCTTCGAGGCGATGAACGCCTCGAGCGCAGCGGTGCTGAAGACGATGTCGTCCGAGACGAGCACGTCGTAGGCGTTCAGCTGGTCGACCGTCAGCGAGTGCACGGTCGGGATGTTGCGGACGGCGCGCTCGGCGAGCTCCTCGCCGCGAGCCAGCACCACGAGGTAGTGCTTCGCCGGAGCGATCGACGAGAGGAGCGCGATGGCGTCCTTCGTCTTGGCGACGTCGCCGGCCACGAAGGCCTCGACCGCGTGGATGCGGCCGCCGCGAGCGCGGTCGGAGAGTGCGCCGAGCAGAGCAGCGGCGATCATCTTCTTGGGGGTGCGCTGCGAGTAGTCACGCGGCTGCGGGCCGTGGACGATGCCACCACCGGTCATCTGAGGAGCGCGGATCGAGCCCTGACGAGCGCGGCCGGTGCCCTTCTGCTTGAACGGCTTGCGGCCGGCGCCGGAGACCTCACCACGGGTCTTGGTCTTGTGGGTGCCCTGACGCGCTGCGGCGAGCTGGGCGACGACGACCTGGTGGATCAGCGGCACGTTGGTCTGCACGTCGAAGAGCTCGGCGGGGAGCTCAACGGTGCCGGACTTCTTGCCGGTGACGTCGAGGGTGTCGATGGTGTTGGTCGCGGTAGCCATGGACTACGCCCCCTTCACTGCGTTGCGGACGAAAACGAGACGGCCACGAGCACCGGGGACGGCGCCCTTGACGAGCAGCAGGCCCTTCTCTGCGTCGACGGCGTGCACGCGGAGGTTGAGCACGGTCACGCGCTCGCCACCCATGCGGCCGGCCATGCGCATGCCCTTGAAGACGCGGCTGGGCGTCGACGAGGCACCGATGGAACCGGGCTTGCGGTGGTTGCGGTGCGAACCGTGCGAGGCGGAGACGCCCTTGAAGTTGTGGCGCTTCATGACACCGGCGAAGCCCTTGCCCTTGCTCGTGCCGACGACGTCGACGAGCTGGCCGGCCTCGAAGGCACCCTCGACGGGGAGCTCCTGGCCGAGCGCGTAGGACGCGGCGTCCGCGGTGCGGACCTCGGTCACGTGGCGACGGGGGGTCACGCCTGCGGCGGCGAAGTGGCCGGTCGCGGGCTGGTTGACCTTGCGCGGGTCGATGGCGCCGGCGGCGATCTGCACAGCTTCGTAGCCGTCACGCTCGACGGTACGGAGCTGGGTGACCACGTTGGGAGCGATCTCGATGACGGTCACGGGCACGAGCTTGTTGTTCTCGTCCCACACCTGGGTCATGCCGAGCTTGGTGCCGAGCAGACCCTTCACGTTCTTGGTAGCGGAAGACATCTGTTACCTCAGAGCTTGATCTCGATGTTGACGTCGGCGGGCAGGTCGAGACGCATGAGCGAGTCGACGGCCTTCGGCGTCGGGTCCACGATGTCGATGAGGCGCTTGTGGGTGCGCATCTCGAAGTGCTCGCGGCTGTCCTTGTACTTGTGGGGCGAACGGATGACGCACACCACGTTCTTCTCGGTCGGAAGCGGCACGGGGCCGACGACCGTGGCGCCCGCGCGGGTCACCGTGTCGACGATCTTGCGCGCCGAGGTGTCGATGACCTCGTGGTCATACGACTTCAGTCGAATGCGGATCTTCTGTCCCGCCATGTCGAACTCTCTCTCTGTCAAGGCGCCATACCCCTTCCGAGGGCATCGGGCGCCGCGTAGCGACTTCTGATGAAGCAACCACTGTTCTTCTGTCAAAGGCTGTGATCGAGCCTGTCGAAACCACCGCACGGATCTCGACCCGCATTTGGTGACCTCGACACGCTCGACCCGCAAGCCGTATCCCCGACCCCCGCGCTCGGGCGTGTCTTCCTGGCGGAAGACATGGTTCGCCCAAGGCTGTTTTGGTTTCGGTTCAGTCGTGTTCTGCTGCCCGCGGCCTAACCTGACCCCTTGCGCACAATGGCTCGAAGTCCTGGAGGATCTCGGCGCTGCTGCGCGGGTGGTTATGCACTGCCTGGCAGTGATCCGGACGCACGCAGAGCGCACGCCCGAAATGTTGAACTCACCAAGTTTGCCATACTCGGCACATTGCTGCAACCCGGGCGTGTCGCGCGCCGTTCCGGGCGAAACCAGGAGTGGCGGACAGCGGGTCGAAGCGGTGGCCGAGGCCGTCGCATCGTCGGTGTCCTCTCAGTGTCCCACGACGGCCTGAGAGTCTTCCGGGCATCCGTCCACCCCTATCGATCGGCGCCTCCGAGCGGCGAGGATGTCGGTATGACGAAGACTCCGGCGACCGGCATCCACCATCGCGAGAGCGCGCGTGCGGACTCGGGCAGCGTCTCGGCGGCCCGAACGGGCGAGCGAACCTTCGAGGGGCGCAATGCATCGGGCGCGACGGTCAGTATCGGTCCGGCCGGCACGCCGGGCCACTTCTCGCCAGGCGAACTGCTGAAGCTCGCCCTCGCGGCGTGCTCCGGCATGAGCGCCGACCGCGTGATCTCACGCCGTCTCGGCGAAGACGTCGCATTCACGGTCTGGGCCCATGGCACCTCCGAACCCGACAACCGCTACGAGCGCATCGAGGAGGAGCTGCTCATTCCCCTCGCGGGCCTCACCGACGCCGAGCGCGAGAAGCTCGCGCACCTCGTCGACGCCTCCATCGCGCGAAGCTGCACGGTCGGGCGCAGCGTCGAGCAGGACATCGACGTCACGCACGAGATCGTCGACGTCGGCGAGTGAGGCGAGCGCGGCCTCCGCTCCCCCACGCGGCGGCCGCGACATCCGCACACCGGCAGCCGCAACCGCTCGCTACTCGCGCGGCCCCTGGCTGCGGCACACGAGCTCGTCGGCGGCGATGCCGGGGGCGACCGATCCCATCGTGATCACGCCGGCGAGCGCCACGGCCAACGCCCCGGCGAGCACGCGCGGATGCGAGCCGATCGCACCGGTGCGCCGCCGGAACGGGTCCTCGACGAATCGCTTCGAGAACGCCGACACGATGAGCGAGACGCCGACGAGCACGACCATGAGGGCCGGTGGGCTCGGCACCCCGGTGACCATCGGCGTGAACATGAAGATCGGCCAGTGCCAGAGGTACAGCGAGTACGAGATGTCGCCCACCCACTGCACCGGCCTGAGGCCGACGACGTGCGAGGTCGACCAGCGCGTCGCGGGCGTGCCGGCCCAGATGATGGCGAGCGTGCCCGTCACCGGCAGCAGCACCCAGAGACCCGGGAACGCCTCGGTGTCGTCGAACGCGACCACCGGCACGACGATCATCGCGAGCCCGCCCCATGAGACGAGGCTGCGACCCGCGCGCCAGCGATCGGCCGTCAGGCGAGGGATCGCCGCGGCCAGCAGCGCCAGCAGGCCGCCGACGCCGAACTCCCAAGCCCTGCTGAACGTGGAGAAGTACGCGAGGTTGTGGTCCTCGGCCGTGAGCACGAGAGACCAGGCGAACGACGCGGCCGTGACCGCACCCAGCACGATGGCGAGCGTCCGCATGATCGATGCACCTCGACGGTGCACCAGCCAGAGAGCCAGGAGGATGAGGAGCGGCCACGCCAGGTAGAACTGCTCCTCGACCGACAGCGACCAGAAGTGCTGCACCGGCGTCGACTCGAGATCGGCGGACGCCGGGAGCTGCGAGTCCGCAGCCAGGCGCCAGTTCTCGACGTAGAACGCACTCGCCACGATCTCGCGGAAGTACGCGGCCCAGTCCCGGTACGGGGCGAACGCCAGGGTCGCCGCCGAGACGGCCAGCAGCACCACCATCGCTGCAGGGAGGATGCGACGCGCACGCCTGAGGTAGAACGCGCCGAGTGACACACGACCGGTGCGATCCACCTCGCGGAGCAGGAGCGCCGTGATGAGGTACCCCGAGACGACGAAGAAGACGTCGACGCCCATGTACCCGGCGGGAGCGACCGCGGGCCACCCGTGATGCAGGACCACGGCCGCGACGGCGACGGCCCGGAGCGCTTGGATCTCGGGCCGCACGGTGGTGGTGCTCGGGACCGCTGCGGACATCGCCATACCAACCCAGCGTAACCCGCTCGGGGGGTGATCGAAATGTCGACGGGGTTACGGGCACCCGTGCATCCGGTGTGCGCATTCCGCCACCCGGAACGACAGAACGGGGCCGGACCCGAAGGTCCGACCCCGTTCAAGGTCGCTCTCGCGAAGGACTTACTTGATGACCTTCGTGACGGTACCGGCGCCGACGGTGCGGCCACCCTCGCGGATGGCGAAGCCGAGGCCCTCCTCCATGGCGATCGGCTGGATCAGCGCGACCGTCATGTCGGTGGTGTCGCCGGGCATGACCATCTCGGTGCCCTCGGGCAGCGTGATGACGCCGGTGACGTCGGTGGTGCGGAAGTAGAACTGCGGACGGTAGTTCGCGTAGAACGGGTTGTGACGCCCACCCTCATCCTTGGAGAGGATGTACGCGGTGCCCTCGAAGTCCGTGTGCGGGGTGACCGAGCCGGGGGCCACGACGACCTGGCCGCGCTCGACGTCTTCGCGCTTGGTGCCACGGAGGAGAAGACCGCAGTTCTCGCCGGCCCAGGCCTCGTCGAGCTGCTTGTGGAACATCTCGATACCCGTGACCGTGGTCTTCTGCGTCGGGCGGATGCCGACGATCTCGACCTCGGAGTTGATCTTCAGCGTGCCACGCTCGGCGCGGCCCGTGACGACGGTGCCACGACCGGTGATCGTGAACACGTCTTCGACCGGCATGAGGAACGGCTTGTCGCGGTCGCGCACCGGGTCGGGCACGGAGTCGTCGACGGCGGCCATGAGCTCGAGAACCGAGTCCACCCACTTCTCGTCGCCCTCGAGAGCCTTGAGGCCCGAGACGCGGACGACCGGAGCGTCGTCGCCGTCGAAGCCCTGGCTCGAGAGCAGCTCGCGAACCTCGAGCTCGACGAGCTCCAGGATCTCCTCGTCGTCGACCATGTCGGACTTGTTCAGTGCGACGAGCAGGTACGGCACGCCGACCTGCTTGGCGAGCAGCACGTGCTCACGCGTCTGAGCCATCGGGCCGTCGGTGGCGGCGACCACGAGGATCGCGCCGTCCATCTGAGCCGCACCGGTGATCATGTTCTTGATGTAGTCGGCGTGACCGGGAGCGTCGACGTGCGCGTAGTGGCGCTTCGGCGTCTCGTACTCGACGTGCGAGATGTTGATCGTGATGCCGCGCTGGCGCTCTTCGGGAGCCGAGTCGATCGACGCGAAGTCGCGCTGAACGTTGGTCGCCGAGGGGTACTTGTCAGCAAGCACCTTCGAGATCGCTGCGGTGAGCGTGGTCTTGCCGTGGTCGACGTGACCGATCGTTCCGATGTTGACGTGCGGCTTGGTCCGCTCGAACTTGGCCTTAGCCACTGTGGGTCCTCCTCAGGACTCGTGTAGAACCTCCGGGCGCTGGATTGCGACCGGCGTGCTACGGGGTTTGTAGATATGTTACGCGAACCGGCTGGCTCGTGGGTCGGAGAGGGCCAAGGCCCCCGCCAGGGAGATTTATTCGCCCTTGTTCTTCTGGACGATCTCGTCGGCGACAGCCTTCGGGACCTCCGCGTAGCTGTCGAACGTCATCGAGTACACCGCGCGGCCCGAGGTCTTGGACCGCAGGTCGCCGATGTAGCCGAACATCTCCGACAGGGGCACGTTGGCGCGAATGACCTTCACGCCGCTCGCGTCCTCCATGGACTGGATCTGACCGCGGCGCGAGTTCAGGTCGCCGATGACATCACCCATGTATTCCTCAGGGGTGCGCACCTCGACGGCCATGAGCGGCTCGAGCAGAACCGGGTTCGCCTTCCGAGCGGCTTCCTTGAAGCCCATCGAGCCGGCGATCTTGAACGCCATCTCCGAGGAGTCGACGTCGTGTGCGGCGCCGTCGAGCAGGCTCGCCCTGACGCCGACCATCGGGTAACCGGCCAGGATGCCGTACTGCATGGCGTCCTGGAATCCGGCATCGACCGAAGGGATGTACTCGCGGGGGACGCGTCCGCCGGAGGTCTTGTTCTCGAAGAGGTAGGTCTGGTCGGCCGTGACCTCGAGGGGCTCGAGCGCGAACTGGATCTTCGCGAACTGACCCGAACCACCCGTCTGCTTCTTGTGGGTGTAGTCGTGCTTCTCGACCGAGCGCTTGATCGTCTCGCGGTACGCGACCTGGGGCTTGCCCACGTTGGCCTCGACGTTGAACTCGCGCTTCATGCGGTCGACGAGGATGTCGAGGTGCAGCTCGCCCATGCCCTTGATGACCGTCTGACCGGTCTCCTGGTTCTGCTCGGTGCGGAACGTCGGGTCTTCCTCGGCGAGCTTCTGGATCGCGGTGCCCAGCTTCTCCTGGTCGGCCTTCGTCTTCGGCTCGATGGCGACCTCGATGACGGGCTCGGGGAAGGTCATCGACTCGAGCACGACCTGGTTGTTCGGGTCGGACAGGGTGTCACCGGTCGTGGTGTCCTTCAGGCCGATGACGGCGTAGATGTTGCCGGCGGTCACCGAATCGATCGGGATCTCCTTGTTGGCGTGCATCTGGAAGATCTTGCCGATGCGCTCCTTCTTGCCCTTGGTCGAGTTGATGACCTGGGCGCCGCTGTCGAGGCGGCCGGAGTAGACGCGCACGTAGGTGAGGCGACCGAAGAACGGGTGCACCGCGACCTTGAACGCGAGGGCCGTGAACGGCTCGCTCGCGTCGGCGTGACGCATGACGACCTTCTCTTCGTCGCGGGCGTCGTGGGCCTCGATGGCCGGGACGTCGAGCGGCGACGGGAGGAAGTCGATGACGGCGTCGAGCATCGGCTGCACGCCGCGGTTCTTGAACGCGGAACCGCAGAGGACCGGGTAGATCTCCGAGTTGACCGTGAGCTTGCGGATCGCAGCCTTGATCTCGGCGACGGTGAGCTCCTCGCCGCCGAAGTACTTCTCCATCAGGTCGTCGCTCGTCTCGGCGACGACCTCGAGCAGGGCCGTGCGGTACTCCGCGGCCTTCTCGACGAGGTCGGCGGGGATCTCCTCGATGGCGTACTTGGCGCCCATCTCGACGTCACCCTTTGCGTCGCCGCGCCACGTGAGTGCGCGCATCTCGATGAGGTCGACGACGCCCTCGAACTGCGACTCGGAACCGATCGGGAGCTGCAGCACGAGCGGCTTGGCGCCCAGACGGCTGACGATCGTGTCGACCGTGTAGTAGAAGTCGGCGCCGAGCTTGTCCATCTTGTTGACGAAGCAGATGCGCGGGACGTTGTACTTGTCGGCCTGACGCCACACGGTCTCGGACTGGGGCTCGACGCCCTCCTTGCCGTCGAAGACGGCGACCGCACCGTCGAGCACGCGGAGCGAACGCTCGACCTCGACCGTGAAGTCCACGTGGCCGGGGGTGTCGATGATGTTGATCTGGTTCTTGTTCCAGTAGCAGGTCACGGCGGCAGACGTGATCGTGATGCCGCGCTCCTTCTCCTGCTCCATCCAGTCGGTCGTCGAGGCGCCGTCGTGGGTCTCGCCGATCTTGTGGTTCACGCCCGTGTAGAACAGGATGCGCTCAGTGGTGGTGGTCTTGCCGGCATCGATGTGGGCCATGATGCCGATGTTGCGGACCTTGCTCAGGTCGGTGAGCACGTCTTGTGCCACGGGGGTTCCTCCGGATGTTCAGGAACGGAAGGGGAAGGGGGAGCGGATGCCGCGAGCCGAGGCCGCGGCATCCGCTCGGCCTGCTACCAGCGGTAGTGGGCGAATGCGCGGTTCGACTCGGCCATCTTGTGCGTGTCTTCACGACGCTTGACGGCTGCACCGAGGCTGTTCGACGCGTCGAGGATCTCGTTGGTGAGACGCTCGGTCATCGTCTTCTCGCGACGGGCCTTCGCGTAGCTCGTGAGCCAGCGGAGGGCGAGGGTGTTGGCGCGGTGCGGCTTGACCTCGACGGGGACCTGGTAGGTCGAACCGCCGACGCGGCGCGAACGCACCTCGAGGGTCGGGCGCACGTTGTCGAGCGCCTTCTTGAGCACCGTGACGGCGTCCTGGCCGGACTTGGTGGCCACGTTCTCGAGCGCTTCGTAGACGATGCGCTGAGCGAGGTCCTTCTTGCCGTCGACGAGGATCTTGTTGACGAGCTGGCTGACGACCGGCGAGCCGTAGACGGGGTCTGCGACGACGGGGCGCTTCGGAGCGGGTCCCTTGCGAGGCATTACTTCTTCTCCATCTTCGCGCCGTAGCGGCTGCGAGCCTGCTTGCGGTTCTTCACGGCCTGCGTGTCGAGGGCACCGCGGATGATCTTGTAACGGACACCCGGGAGGTCCTTCACACGACCGCCGCGCACGAGCACCATCGAGTGCTCCTGCAGGTTGTGGCCCTCACCGGGGATGTAGGCGGTGACCTCGGTGCCGTTCGAGAGCTTCACACGTGCGACCTTGCGGAGCGCGGAGTTCGGCTTCTTCGGGGTGGTGGTGTACACACGCGTGCACACGCCGCGCTGCTGGGGGTTGGCCTTCAGGGCGGGAGCCTTGGTCTTGGTGACCTTCGGCGAGCGACCCTTGCGGACCAACTGCTGAATGGTTGGCACTGCTTCTCCTTGTTGGTGCTGCACGGTGACAGCGTTTGATGGATTTCACATCACGACCCACCGACCGCGCGGAACCGCGTGGTCTTTGATGTGGTGGGTATGCCGTGGGGGCGAGACGCCCTGAGTGCGCACGCCGGAGCGCGCACACCCGATCTATGGTAATGCCGCGTAACGTTGCGGTCAAATGCGGGCGGATGCCGCAGGCGGCTGCCCAGCGGTCTCGCAGCTGTCGTTCAGCCGGGCCATCCGGGTGCGTCGAGCTCGCGGTCGAGGTCGGCGAGCATCTCGGCCACCTGCGGTTCGACGAGGCGCTCGACCGCGTTACCGATGCGGTAGCGGTGCTGCGCGAGCTCGACGCAGATGCGGCGGCCGAGCTGCTTCGCGAACTCGTCGGCGAGGCGCACCTCCTCGCGGAGCGCCTCCTTCTCGTCAGGCGTGAACGGACGCGGTGCCGGCTCGGCGGCCTCGGCCGCCGCCTCCTGCTCGAGTCCGCCGAGGGTGAAGAGGAACGGCTGGTCGGCCACCGGCTCGGGGTCGACGTCGAGGCCGGCGAACTCGGGGTCGAGCCCCTCGCCCGCGCGGTACGGACGACGGGCCTTACGCTCTTCGGCCAGTCGGATCTCGCGGTGCAGCATCGGCAGGTTGCGAGCCGTGTAGTCGTCGACCGCGAGGTCGATGACGCCCTTCATGCGCATCGAGAACGAGTGCTGCACCGGATGCGGCACGTCGACGTCGAGGCCGGCGGCGGCGAGGATCGGCGAGCCGAAGCAGCGCTGGCACAGGCGCACCCGGGAGCGGTGCGTGCCGGGTCGCCACCGCGGCAGCCACTGCAGCCAGCGGTCGACCTCGTGGCTCACGCGCGCCTCGACCGAACCCTCCACGAGGTTCACGATAGCGCCGCGAGTGCCGCGCGTGGGGTCTGCGCAGCCGCGCGACCGGGGCGCCGACCGCTCGAGCGAGGGTCGCGACGGCCACTCGGCGCGGCGGGCTCCGGGAGAATGGCGGCATGGGCGCGGCATCCGGAAGCTACACGACCATCGCCGGGCGCGTGCGCACGGAGCTCGAGATCGAGCGCTCCCGCTTCATCTGCGTGCTCGAACGCGTCGACGACGAGGGCGCCGCGCGCCGGGTCGTCGCGAGCGTTCGGGCCGCCGAGCCCAAGGCTCGCCACCACTGCACCGCCTTCGTCATCGGCGCGCGCGGGGAGCTCGCGCGATCGAGCGACGACGGCGAGCCGTCGGGCACGGCGGGGCAGCCGATGCTCGAGGCGCTGCGCGGAGAGGGACTCTCGGACGTCGCGGCGGTGGTCAGCCGGTACTTCGGCGGGGTGCTGCTCGGCACCGGTGGACTCGTGCGCGCCTACACGGCCTCGGTGCAGGAGTCGGCACGGGCCGCGACCCGACTCGGCCGGAGCCTGCGGACGACGCTCGAGGTGCACGTCGACTACGAGCGCGGGCCCTCGCTCGAGGCCGAACTGCGCCGCATCGGCCACGTTCCGCTCCGCATCGAGTACGGCACCGGCATGCGGATCGACCTCGGCGTGCCGCCGTCGGAGACGGAGGGCTTCGCCGGCCGCATCGCCGAGCTCACCGGGGGTGCGGCGCGCGTCTCGGTCGCCGCAACCGGGTACGTCGACGACCCGGCCTGACGCGGCATCCGTCACTCGTCGTCGTCGCGCTCCCACGGCCAGCGCGGTCGTCGCATGCCGTGATCGCGCCCGCGGGCGACGAGCACCGCGAACACCGACGCGACCGCCGCAGAGACCGGCACGAGCAGGCCGAACCAGCCGAGCCCGAACAGGATGCCGAACGCCACGCTTTCGAGCACGTTGCCCGTCGAGGCCATCAGGTGCCCGATGATCGCCACGATGACGAGCATCGCCCAGGTCACGAAGGCGGCGAGCACGACGGTCGACGCCATGCGCTCCGGCCGCGCCAGCCGCAGTCCGAGCGTGACGAGCAGGGTCAGGGCGGATACCCCGACGGCGACGGGCACCACGAGCACCCCCACCTGCGGATCGGCGACGACCTCGACGTCGGCCAGCAGGCTCACGAACCCGTAGGCGCACACGACGACGGCGACGTGGAGCGCCGCCGCGAATCCGGCGACGACCCAGGCCGTGCGTCGGGGGTCCATGCGTTCGAGCGTACGCGCCGGTGGACGTGTCGTGGTCGGCGTGGGGTGCGGGACGGTCAGCGTGCGGCGGTCAGCTCGTCGCGCAGCGACGGCGCCGCGCGCCAGGCCGCGGCCGCGACGATGCGGTCGAACAGCTCGAGCATGAGCGGCTCGAGCGGACCGAGCACGCTCGTCATGCTCACGAGCACGACCTCGGGCCTGCCTGGCACCGTGATCCAGTAGTCGGCGGTGATCGACTCGGCGGTCGTGGCTTCGGATGCCGCGTCGGGCTGCGATGCGTTCGGCTCGCCGGGGTGCGGGGCAGCAGTCGGGCTCGCGTCGGCCCCGCGGCGCAGCACACGGCGCAGCACGATGGACTCGCCCTTCGCGAACGCGACGCCGCCCGCCGCCTGGAACGCCGACCAGGCCTCGCCCGCATCCGGGGCCGCACCGGCCGCACCGGTCGCGACCTCGGCGCCGCCTGCACGCGCCAGCCCGCTGACCACGCGGTCGGCCAGCACCTCCGGCGCGGGGTTCGTGCCGAAGACGCCCGGGAGCGCGTACTCGGTGACCGTCGAGGCGAAGGCGATGCCGCCGTCGTTCGACTCCGAGACGTGCATCGCCACGGCTCCGGCGCGCACCGCCTCGTCGAGGGCGTGGGCCAGCTTCACGCGGTGCTCCGCCCGCGTGCGGGCGAGATCGTCGCGGCGGCCGTACTTCGCGCGCACGAACTCCGAGATCGCGTGGGCGCGCTCCTCGCCGTCGGCATCGAGTGGTGCACGCCACCAGGCGCCGGGCAACGCGAACTCGAGACGCGGCGCGAGGGTTCGGGACACCGCCATCAGCCGAGGATCCTCATGTCGCGCAACGCGTCGACCGGGATGCTCGCCGTGCCGGGATCGATCATCGTCTGGCCGTCGACCCCGGTCTGCAGCAGCGGCTCCTCGAGGTCGAGTTCGACGTCGGCCGCCGACACGGCGACGACTCTGACCGCGTCGAACGAGTCGGGAACGGACTCGCGCAGCACGAGCATCGCCGAGTCGAGCGCAGCTCCGGGGAGTTCGTCGCCGATCATGTCGAGTTCGACCATGAGGAAGGTCTCCGCCCCCTCTGCACCCTCGCCGATGCGAACCTCGGCGAACTCGGGCGACGCGACGCGCACGGCGTCGGCGATGTCGTCGTACGCCTCGTCGTGGCTGACGCCGGCGTTCGCGCTCTCGCCCGGAAGCGCCGCGCATCCGCCAAGAGCCAACGTGACGAGGATGACGCCGAGCGCCACTGCGCCGATTCTCGACCTCACGCGAGCGACCTACTCGCCGAGGCCGCGCAGAGCGGCCGCCTGGATGCTCGCGAGGCGCGGGTTGATCATGAAGACCCCGTCGATGCCCGTCTGCTGCATCGGCACCTCGAGCTCGAGGCGATCACCGCCTGCCGTGCGCGCGACCACCCGAACGGTGTCGTACTGCTTCGGCACGGTGGTGCCGACGGCGCCGAGGGCTGCGGTCAACGCGTCGATGGGCAGGTCGTCGCCGACCATGTCGAGCTCGACGAAGAGGTAGCGGGAGAGGCCGTCGACGCCGTCTTCGACGTAGACCTCGGCGAATTCGGGCGAGGCGGCGCGCACGGCGTCGGCGACGTCGTCGTGCGCCTCGGCTGCACTCGGCGCCGCGCACGCACCGAGCGCCACCACCAGGGCCACCACCATGCCGCCGAGCGCGACCCTACCGAGACGATTCACCATGCTGAGCACCCTACCTACTCCGCGAACGTGTATTGAGCGCTGTCGCCGACGGTGCCGAAGAACTGCGCGAGTCCGTCGTCGATGGTCGGGTCCGCAGCGAGGAGGTCGCGCGCGGTCTGCTGGTAGGCGACGTTGTTGTGCGGCTGGGCCGAGTACGGCTCCCCCGTCGACGGGTTGACCCCTGGAGGCACGTCGCGGGAATAGGTCGTCCAGGTGTCGGTCGAACGCGGTGGTCCGGTGAGGTCGAGCTGGTGCACGATGTCGCCCTCGTGCTGCATCGAGACGACCGTCGTCTTCGACGGGATCGCCATGTCGTCGATGGGCGCGCCGTAGGCCACCACGCCCTCGAAGTTGAACGCATCGGACCGGTTCGCCGCGAGGTGTCCCGCGAGGATGCCGCCCTGGCTGAACCCCACGAGCAGCACGGGGTCGTCGGGCCCGATGCCGGCCTTCGTCATCGCGTCGAGCACGGCACGCTCGTATTGGGTGCGCACGTCGGGGAAGAGGCGGAGCACGATGTTCGTGTCGAGGTCGTTGACCGCGCCGTCGCCGTTCATGTCCTGTCCGAAGAAGACGCCGGCGGCCTGCCAGTCCTGCGTGCTCGGCAGCGTCACGATGTAGCGCGCCGGCTCGCCCTCCATGCGGACGATGTCGACGACGGTCTGGGATTCGCCGCCCATCGTGTCGGAGAGTCCCTCGAGACCGACGAGGTCGTCGAGGCTGTCGATCTCGGTGACCGCGTTCGCATCCTCCCAAGCCGCATGCGACTCACGGCTCTCGTCGGCGCCGGGCTCGAACGGCGTGACCTCGGGCGTCGGCGCGAAGATCTCGATCGCCACGCGCCACGCGAGCACGAGCGCGATGAGACCGGCCGCGCCCAGCACGAGTGACCAGAAGAGCGGGCTGCTGAGCAACAGCAGTGCGAGCCCGACGACTGCGGCCAGGATCACCGCGATGGCCGCCGCGACGAGGAGCACGAGCCCTGCGGTGACGAGCAGCAGCCCGGCGATGAGCGCGATGGCCACGAACGCGAGCAGCGCTGCGGCCACGACGACGATGAGCAGGGCAGCGATCGCGAGTGCCGCGACGATGAGCGCGGCAACCACCGCGAGGCCGAGCAGCACGATCGCGGCGACCACCACCAGCACTGCCGCGATGAGCACGATGACCGCCTCGACGATGGCCATCACCGCCGCGACGACAGCCCCGGCGATCGCCTTGAGCGCATCGCCGATCGCGTCGAACACGGCGCCGAACGCACCGCCCACGTCATCCCAGAACGAGTCGTTGAGGTCGCTGCCGTCGACGACGCCACGAATGCGCTCGATCGCCGCCCGCGCGGCGCGATCCCTGGCCTCGACGGCCTCCTGCCAGCGCTGTCGCGCCGATTCGGCTGCCCCGTCACTTCGGTCGAGTTCGGCGCCGACGGCGGTGATCGAGCGCTCGAGGGCCCGGATGTCGGCTGCCGCGGCGTCGTCGGGCATCGCCCGCAGACGCGAGCGCAGCGTGCGGTCACGGGCCTCGAACGTCGCGGACTGGCCGGCGGCGTCATCCGCGTCGCGGATGGCGCGATCGGCATCGTCCTGCGCGGACTCGAGGGCCGATGCGTAGTCGACGAGCGCGTCGCCGGTCTCGCCGTATCGCCGCTCGGCGGCGCCGATGTCGCCGGCGAGCCTCGCGGCATCCGTTCGCACGCGATCGATCGCGAGGCTGACCATCGCCGACGGCTCGGCGATGCGGTCGAGGGTGGCGACGGCATCGCGGATCGCGGAGGCGGTCTCGGCGTAGCGCTGGCCGGTGCGGCGAAGCACGACCGGGTCACCGGGAAGCGGATGCATCAGTTCTCCTCACGTGCGGCCAGCGAGCGATCGATCTCGGTGAACGCGAGATCGATCTCGGTGAGCACGCCCGCGAGCTTGCCCAGGTTCTCGGCGAAGTCCTGCCGGCGGTCGTCCCACGTCGAGGCGAACCGCTCGATCGCGTGGGCGAGATCGGGGTGCCCCGCCGCATCGGCCGCGTCGTGCGCGGACTGGTCGCTCTCGTCGAAGACCCGCTTGATGGCGCGGGCATCGCTCGCGGCGCCGCCGATCGCGGCGAGGTCGAGCTTCACGAGGTCTGCCATGCGGACTCGCCTTTCACGGTGTCGACGTCAGGACAGTGACGACCATACGAGGTCGCGCACCCCGGACGGAATGGGGAGCGCTCCCCCGTGATGGCACCGGCCGCCACGACCCCGACCGTGGCCGCGCGCGTCATCGTCTGGTCATCGCCAGTCTTCGCGGGAGCGCACTCGCTGCTGCGCCTCGTCGAACTGCGCCGCCGTCAACGTGCCTCGATCGGCGAGCAGACGCACGGCTTCGAGTTCGGCATCGAGCAGGGCCGCACGCTCGTCGGCGGTGCTCAAGCGGTAGACGTGGCGACGCCATTCGGTGAGGCGCTGCTCGAGCTTCGCGCGATACTCGGGCGACTCCGCGACCTCGGGCGGAAGCGCCGAGGACCCACGGACCTTGCGCCCGCCGGCCCACTCCGGCCGCTCCCGGTCGTGCCGGAACGCGAACACGGCGAGCACGAGGCATCCGATGGTCGCGACGATCTGGAGGACGAGCCCGAAGACCGCCTCGGGATGGAACTGGAGTTCCTCACCCGAGCGGAGCACGATGGACACGCCGATCGCCCAGATCACCGTGATCAGCACGAACATCGGCGCTCCGAAGTTGCCTGAGCGATAGAGCGGGTTCGACGTGCGCTTGGGCTCGAGCCACACGAAGAGGCCCAGCGCCACGGCCATCGCGAGGCCCGAGGGCAGCGCGCCCGAGACGGGGTCGAGCGCGGAGCTGCCGGTGCGCCCCGTCATGATGAGCGCGGGCGCGATCAGCGAGAGCACCAGCGCGATGACGCTCCACCAGCGATAGGCCTTCGACGTCTTCTTCGGCGCGACGTCGCGCAACGGCTGAACCAGGTCGAGCTCGGCCCGCTCGACGGTCGAGACGATGGTCGGATACCCCTTGGCGGCATCGGCATGGCTCGCGAGCAGCGCCATGAGCGGCACGCCCGCGAGCGCCTCCTCGGCCGAGAGCGTCGACGGCACGCGCCGGATCGCCGCGGCCAGCTCGACGTTCACGCCATCGGTCGACAGGTCTCGTTCGCTCATCGGGCCACTCCAGAAGCTGCGGCGACGCCACGCGGGTCGATGCCCGCGAAGAGTGCGTCGATGTCGTCGAGTCGAAAGGTGAGCCGGCGGGGGTCGTCGTCGACCGACACGAGGTACACCGCCCAGTCTCCGGACACCGCGACCCACTCCCCCTTCGCGAGGATGCCGGGCCGCGCCTCGGGGCCAGCGTCGTCATCCGCGGCGATCGGCGACAACGTCAGACGCCGCACCGCGTCGTCGAACGACGCGACGGCGAGCGCGTCGACGGCGGGCTCGATCAGCGTCGCGCCGGCGTCGGGCAGCAGCGCCGCGGCATCCGAACCGTCGTGATCGCGTCGCTGCACGTACACGTCGACCCAACCGGCCGGGTCGCCGTCGATCGGGAAGAACCAGAACCGGGCGCCCACGTGCTCGGTCGGGAACGCCGCGATCGCGGCCGCCTGATCGCGCAGCGGGTCACGGAACTCCGCCGCCGACTCGCGGCCCTGCGTGAGCTCGTCGGCGATCCACTCCGCCCACTCGTCGCCAGAGGCCCACTGCTCGTCGGCGAACGCGACGGGAACACGAACCCACCGGTCGGAGTCGAATGAGATCGGGAAGGTCTGCTTCACGCTGCGGGCACCCATCTGAACGTCGACATGATCGCCTCGCACGTGAACACCAGGCCCCTGGCCAGCTCGGCGGAGTTGTCGTCGTCGACCGACAGCACCGAGGCCTGGAAGACCAGCGCCCGGCGCTGGTCGCCCCCGGGCACCGGCACGACGTACGTGAGCTCGTCGGTGTGCACCGCGGCCGAGTCGTCGCGGAACTGGGAGGCGCGGCGGATCAGGTGCATCTCGACCTCGGCCGGGGCCGCCTCGACGGCGCCGCCCTTGGCGAGCCTCGCGAGCGCGGCGTTCCAGGTCACGCCCGTCGGCACGACGAACGGCGAGACCGCGATGATCGCCGGCATCGGCGCCCCCTCGCGCTCGGGTGCGACGTAGACCTCGAACACTCCCCGGTCGCGGAGGGAGCTCTTGAGTCGCGAGAGCATGCTGCGGAACTCGAGCACCAGGTCGGCTCGTCCCGCGCCCTTCATGGCCTGCAGCGCACTCGCCGTGGCCGCGTCGTCGGTCAGCGCCGACGGAGGCAGCTTGGTCCACCCGGGCGGGCAGAGCAGGGTGTACGACACCTTCGGCGTCTGCACGCCGGTGAGTTCGTCACGGAGCGAGCTCAAGGAGGCTCCTCGGCTTTCTGGGGAGCGGCCGGTCATCGACCTCGGACGAAGTCGATCGCACCGCCGATGAAGTCGGGCATGTCGGGCAGCGGCAGGCCGGTGGCCTGCGCTGTCTGATAGCCACCGTACCCGGTGTTCCAGAGGTTCAGGCCCTGGCCTGCGAGCGACGGCATCGTGCTGAACTGCGTGGCCCACGTCGCCGCACGACCGCCGGGCGGCAGGACGCCGGCGCCGGGCCATGCCGAGGCGAGCCGCTGGGTGAGCGTGTACGCCTCGCCGTCGAACCGGGAACCGCCGTTGCGCAGCGCGTTCCACGTGTTGCCGAGCCAGCTGCCGCGGCTCGCGCGCAGGAAGTCGTCTGCCAGGCCGGATGCCGCGGCATCACGCGCCGCACGGTTTCCGACGAAGCGGCCGGCGCCCGTGACCGTGCGAAGGTCGCGGACGATGGCGTTGCGCCCGATCGCGAGGAACCCACTCGACGCATTGCCGAAGCCGAGGCCCGCACGGAGGGCGCCCATGCCGCCGCGACCCGCCGCGAGCCCCTTGCCGAACGCACCGAGGAACGGCAGCACGCCGATCGCGTCGAACGCGATATCGGTCCAGCTGACGCGCTTCGAGCCGCAGGCCATCATGATGCAGTGCGCGACGAGGGCGACGATGCCCGCCACCGCGGCGATCGCGAGGAAGATCGGACCCCCGATCACGAGGGCGGCGATGACGGCGATGGTCGCGATGACGGTCGCCACGGTCGCGATGCCGTCGAGGAGGTCCTCCCACCAGCTGTCGTCGACCCCGGATGCCTCGAGCGCGCTCGCGATGTCGCCGACGGCGTCGTCGTACGCCTTGTCCCAGTCGTGGAACCCGCTCTCGAACTCCTCCCAGAGGTCTTCGAGCTTGCTTGCCGCGGTCGTCGCGGCGGTCTTCGCCTCGTCGAGTGCGGCATCGGCGACGGCCTTCTGGTGGTCGGTCGCCTCTTTCTCCCAGAGCCAGGTCGTGTTGTTGTCGTCGACCTTGCCCTGCGCCTCGCGGCGGTCGGCCGCAGCGTCGAGGTTCGCCTGGTGGGCGTTGGCGATGAGCTCGACGTACGGGTCGACGGTCGTGTTGCGTGCCGTGCGCAGCGCGCCGGCGTAGGTGACGAGCACCGGGCCGGTCTTCTCGTAGCGCTCGCCGACATTGCGCAGCTCGCCCTGCATCTCGCGGGCGGACTCGCGCACCTTGTCGAGGCTCTTGGCCTTGTACTTCTCACCGTCGCCGAGCTTCTTCAGCTCGTCGGCGGTGGCCGACATGCGTGCGCCGATCTCGATGTAGTGGTTGCCGGCGGCCTCGATCTTCGAGGGCGAGCCGTCGAGTTCGGACAGCAGGTAGTGCCGGTTCGGGGAGCGCAGCGTTCCGCCGTAGCTCATCGGGTGCCTCCGCGTCGGGTGTGGTCGTCGGTCGTCATCGCGGGCCTCCTGCCGGAGTCGGCGAGGGTCCTGGCGAAGGCGAGGGGGTCGCGAGCTTCACGTCGGTCTCGCTGAAGCCGTCGACGATCGCCTTGAGGTGATCGTGGATGTTCGTGAGCCCCTCGAGGATGACCTCGCGGTTGCCGTCCCACTTGCTCTCGAAGTCGCCGACCTTGCCGCGCAGCTCTCCGCGGCCCTGCGGGGAGCCCACGGCATCCTGTACGTCGTCGGTGGAGTTCTTGATGTCCTCGAACTCCTTGACGAACGTGCCGAGATCGGACGTCATCGACGTGAGGTCGTCGAAGTCGAGGTCGACATCGGGACCGGCCATGTGCTCGTTCCTTCCACTCGGGTCAGCTCATGCGCTCGAGAGAGCGCCGAGGGGAGGACCCACCGGCCCTCCCCTGTCGCGCGTCGCCCATGGGCGACGCCGGATGCTAGTTGCCGGCGAGCGCCTGGTCGGTGTCCTTGATCGCCTGCATCATCTTGCGGAGCGAGTCGCCCATGTCGCTGATGCCCTCGATCGCCTTCTCGAGGCCCGTGGTCAGCTCGGTGTAGCCCTCGCCGAACTTGCCCGACGCGTGCTGCGTCTTGAAGTCGTCGCCGAGGAGACGGTCGACGTCGTCCTTCAGTCGGCGAAGCACGTCGCCGATGTCCTCGCGACCGCTGTCGAGCTTGCCGGCCATCGATTCCATCTCGCCGTAAGAAGCCTTGAAGTCCGCCATGGTGTTGCACCTTTCGTCGTGTCTCGGCCCGCCGTGGCGCGCCCTGCTCCACCAAAGATAAGCGCATCGACGCGACACGCCCAATGGGGAGGACTACCCACCGATGGGGCCCTCCCCCACGAGCGGCAGCTGCACGGTCACGAACGCGCCGTTCTCGACGAAGATGCCCCGGCCCTCGGGGTACTCGTGCCTGGCGACCTTCGGGAACGGCACCTTGAACAGCGAGTCGCCGTCGTAGGTCTCTGGGCGGAGCGCGATGCCGCGCCGACCCGCCTTCAGTTCGCCGACGAGCCCGTATCCGGAGCTCAGCTGCGACACGTCGCCGTCGCCGACGAGGAAGTGATCGCTTCGGTTGATCGCCTGGAACAGCTCCTTCAGCGGACGCTCGGCGTCGGTGTCGCCGAACTCGGTGACGTTCTCGACGACGATCATGATGCGGCCGGGGATCGACTCGTCGCCGACGATGCCGGCGAGCTCCTTCGCGAGCGCCCGCGCGTCGTCGATGGTGGTCGCCGAGCGGCGCCACGGCGCGAACTCGCGCAGCACCGCACGTCGTCCGCCGAAGTGGAACAGCTCCACGGCGGGGTCGAAGCGGCGCACCGAGGTGACGAGGGCCCGGAGCGCGGTCGACTTGCCGCTCCTCGGCGGACCGGCGATCACGAACGTGCCGATCGGCTCGAAGCCCTTGGGGCCGAGCACGTCGTCGGAGACGCCGATGACCGGCTGCCCGTCGATCTGGTCGGGCAGGTCGGTCGTGGCGAGCTCGGTCGGCAGCGCGCCGATCTCGGACGCCTCGACCGCGCCCCGCGCGCGCAGGGTCGCGGCGAACTCCTGCATCGCGCTCGTCTGCTCGGCGACGTTGGCGGTGCCGCCGATGGCCGCGATCTGCGTCTCGAAGCCGTCGACGATGGCGCGGCCCGGGGCACTGCGCTCGTTGAGCACGTCCTTCGGGGCGCCGAGGATCGCGTAGGCGCCGTCATCCGACATCCGCAGGATGATGCGCTTGCTGACGTTCGCGCTGACCGCGGTCGGCACGGCGCCGTAGCGGTCGGCCGTCACGATGGCGTGGATGCCGAGCGGGCGCCCCTCGCCGAGCAGGCGCATGAAGATCGCGTAGAACGGCGATCGGGCCGACGTCGTCTCCCACTCCTGCTTGAACGTGCCGAAGCCGTCGATGAGCAGCAGGATGCGCGACTCGTCGGTGCGCCCGGTGATCGCGCGGTACTCCGACAGGGTCGCCGCGTTCACGGCCGAGAACCGCTTGGCGCGTTCGTCGAGCACCGAGCGGATGTTGCGGAGCAGGCGCTGCACGCGCTCTGCGTCGTCGCCCGGCACGATCGAGCCGACGTGCGGGAGCTCCTCGATGGCGCGGAGCGAGCCGGTGCCGAAGTCGAGGCCGTAGACGACCGCCCGCGCGAGGTCGGGCCTGGCGCCGGCTGCGAGCGCGATCGAACGCAGGGCGGTCGACTTGCCCGCACCGCTCGTGCCGTAGACGAGCATGTGGCCGTCGGTGTCCGGCTCGAAGTACATCGGCTCCTGGAGCTGGCGCTCGGGGATGTCGGCGAGACCGAGCGGGATGCGCGAGTCGCCGTCTTGGGGCAGGCTGCGGAGGTCGACGGTGGTCGCGAGGTCGTCGAGCCAGGGCCGGCGGGGCGCGGGGATGCGCGCCTCGGATGCCGCGGCGATGAGGTTCTTCACGAGCCGCTTCTGGTCGTTCGGGCCGAGGTCCTCGTCGTGGGTGTCGGACTCGCCCTCTGCGTCGCCCTCCCACACGATCGCGCCGCCGAAGCGGAGCTCGGCGACCTTGGCCTGGGCGACGTCGGGCACGTCGGTCGTCCAGCCGCCGGCGTAGCCCGACTGGAACGGCACGAGGCGACCTGGGCCGGTCTTGGCGATGCCGCGACCCGGGATCGACGGGTCGAAGGTGCCCGCGATCGGGTCGCCGACGACGTCGTTCGAGTCGGAGACATCCGCCATGCGCAGTGCGACCCTGAGGTTCGTGTTCGCGCGCAGGTTGTCCTTGATGACGCCGGCCGGACGCTGCGTGGCCATGATCAGGTGGATGCCGAGCGAGCGGCCGCGCTGGGCGATGTCGACGACGCCGTCGACGAACTCGGGCACCTCGCCCGCGAGTGCGGCGAACTCGTCGATGACGAGCACGAGCGCGGGCGGCGTCTCGGGGTCTTGGCGCTTCTCGAGCTCGAGGAGGTCCTTCGCCTTCTTGCGGTTGAACAGGTGCTCGCGGTGGTGCAGCTCGGCGCGGAGGCTCGTGAGGGCTCGCCGCACGAGGTGCGGGCTGAGGTCGGTGACGAGGCCGACGCAGTGCGGCAGCTCGACGCAGTCGGCGAACGCCGACCCGCCCTTGTAGTCGACGAAGAGGAACGTGACCCGGTCGGGGCTGTACTCGGCCGCCATGCCGAGCACCCACGCCTGCAGGAACTCGGACTTGCCCGAACCGGTCGTGCCGCCGACGAGGGCGTGCGGGCCCTGCGTGCGCAGGTCGAGCGACATCGCGTCGGGGCTGCCCTGGCCGATGTACGCCTTCAGCGTGCCCGCGCGCTTCAGCCGAGGGCGCGTGCCGCGGGTGCGGTCGAGCACGGAGTTGTTCTGGCGCCAGCGCTCGACCGCGGTCGACGGCTGGGCGGCCATGTCGGTGCCGAGCAGGCGCAGCAGGGAGACGCTGCGCGGCAGGTCGGTCGAGTCCGCGGTCACCGAGCTGGAGTCGACGACGGGTGCGAGCCGCTTCGCGAAGACCTCGGCGTACTGGTTCGAGACGCCCTCGATGACGGCCTCACGGTAGTCCTCGCCGGCGCGCACGTAGCCGACGCGGGCGTGCTCGAGCCCGTCGGTCGCGTCGATGAAGGTGCGGCAGGCGGCGGGCAGCGACTCGACGGTCGGGGCGAGGAAGATCGTGAAGATGCCGGCATCCGCCCCTCGCTCGATGACCTGCGTGAGGCGCGGCCGGTCGACGGGTGCGTCGTTCGAGGCGATGAGCACGAGCGCGAGGTCGCCGTCGAGTTCGCCGGCCGAACCGCCCGAGCCGCCGACGCGGGCGCCGAGCGACATCGTGGAGTCGTCGGTGCTGAGGGGTCCGCGGCGGCTCGCGGTACCCGACAGGCGCTCGAGGATCGTCTCCTCCAGCGCGTTCAGGAGGGCGGTGCCCGCCGACTGGCTGTCGGCCAGGGCGAGCTCGGCGAACGGCGACTTCGGGCTCGTGGTGTGCGGGAGCCACTTCATCCACTCGATCTCGCGCGCCCACGCCGGGTCGACGATCGCGGCGGTGACGAGCTCGTTCGGGGCGTGCAGGCCGAAGAGCTGCACGCCGAGGCCGCGGAGCACATCGGCGGCGAGGTGACGGGGGCCCGCGATGCCGATGGCACCCGAGCTCGGCAGCATCTCGACGAGCGGCACGTCGTCGATGAACTCGTGGCGGTCGCGCAGCACGTCGACCTGGCTCGCATACCTGGCGATGCCCTTGAGCTCGCTGGTCTGCGCGACGGTGTTGCGGCTGCGGGCGCGGCCGATGCCGAGGCGCAGCGCGAGGAAGTTCCAGTGCTCGGGGCGGCGCGTCCAGAGCAGCGGCCCGAGGCGCATGGCCTGCTCGTAGACCGCGGCGACCGCTGGCGACTCCTCGAGGCGCCTGGCCCGCTCGACGATCGTCTCCTTGGCGAGCCGTTCCTCGAGGTCTTCGATCTGGGTCTCGAACGTGTCGATCTCGAGCCGCAGCTTCTTGCCCTGCTGCGTGCGCTGGCCGACGAAGTTGCCGAGCATCATGAGCGGCGACATCGCGACGATGAGCAGGGATGTCGCCCGGCCCGTGAACGCGAACATCGCGAAGCCGAGCATGATGGGCGCGACGATCATCGGCCACGGGAACAGGCGCGGCTCTGCCTCGTTCGGGACGGTCGGATGCCGGTGCTCGGTGCCCGGGTAGCGTTCCTCGACGCGCGGCGACCGGTTGAACATGAGCGAGCCGCCGCGCTCGAGCACCGGATCGCTCGACGGGGCGGCGTCGCCGGTCGCGACGAGCGAGAAGGAGATGTCGGTGTCGCCGATCGTGATCTTCTGCCCGGGGATCACGCGCACGCGCTGCACGAGGCCGCCGTCGACGACGAGCCCGTTGGCGGAGTTCAGGTCGACGAGCTCGATCGACGCCTGGTCGACCTCGACCCTCGCATGCCGCTTCGAGGCGAGCGCATCGACGAGCACGATGTCGGCGCCCGCCGCGCGACCGATGATGCTCGCCCCGCGCGGCAGCGGGAACTCGCGCCCCGCGTCGGGGCCGTTGTGCACGCGCATGACGGCCGCGACCGCCGACTGGCCGCCCTGGCCGCCCGCGGTCTGCCCGGCCACGACGGCCGCGTTGAACCCCGATCCGATGGCGGCGTCGCCGATGAGCACCTGCGGGTCGAGCACGACCGGCTCGCTCGAGGTCGGGGGCGCCACCGCGAGGCTCAGTCCCGTCGCGCCGCGGAGGCCCGGCGATGCCGGGTCGTTGTGGGCGATCGCCGAGGCGACGTCGCCGACGGTGGCCGTGGCATCCGTCGTGATGACGAGGTCGACCGGGGCGCCCTGCTGGCGGCGGAGACCGACTTTGAGCTTCATGCCTTACCTTTCGGAATCGCGTGCGATCGTGAAGCTGCGGCCGCCGACCGTGACGACGCTGCCGACGGCGAGCGGCGTGCGCACGCCCGCCCGCAGCGGTTCGACGCGGCCGTCGGGGTGCCGCACATCTGTGCCGTTCGTCGACCCCCGGTCGGCGATCCAGAAGCCGGAGGCCGTGGCGCCGAACTCGGCGTGCACCTTGGAGATGAGCATCGACGGGTCGCTGAGCGGCACCAGCTGCGCCTGCTCGCCCGGGGCGGAGACCGGCGCGCGGCCGAGCAGTCCGTAGTCGCCCGGAACCAGGCGGGTGCCGTCGTCGAAGACGAGCACGACGACCTGCGAATCGGGTCGGGCGGATGCGGGCGTCTGGGCGGCCGGAGCGGGCGGAAGCGGCAGGGTGGTCTGCTGCGGCAGGGTGGTCTGCTGCGGCAGGGTCGTCTGCTGCGGCCGCACGAACGCGGGGGGCGCTGGCGGTGCGGCGGGCGGGACGGCGGCAGCGGCGGCCGTGGCGGGCATCGCTGCGGCCGGCGGCGCGGCGGGGCTCGGCGGCAGCGGAGACGGGCCGGCGGGCGCAGGCGGGGGCCCGGTCGAGCCGACGGGCGGCGGGGTCCACTGGCCGGTCTCGACGGATCCGCCGGCCGAGACCACGCCGGAGCTCGAACGCTGCGACGGAATGAGGAACTCCTCGCCGACGGGGCGGTCGCTCGCGAGCGAGGGCAGCTTGGCCGTGCCGGTTTCGCGCGGGGACTCGACCTGGCGGCGGGCATGCCGCAACGCCTTCGCGTCGAACGGGTCGAGTCCGTTGCGCGCATCGACCGCGTAGCACCGGCCCGTGCGGTCGAGCCAGGAGCGCCCGCGCTGCTCGGGGTCCCAGTTCGCCGAGAGGAACATCACCGCCGGGCCGATGAACGGCAGCACGATCCAGCTCGCCCAGAGCACGAGCGCCCGCAGGGTGATGCGCCAGAAGCCGGCCTTGCCGAAGTCGACCACGCTGACCGAGCGCATGCCGAGGGCGGCCTTGCCGACGGTGACGCCGCGGAGCCCGTGCATGACCAACTGGATGAGCCCGAAGAGGGCGGTCAGCACCTGTCCGGCGGCGAGCGCGATGAGCGGAACGGCGAGCGTCGTGAGGTCGACGGCCGACGCGTCGCCGCCGGCCGCGAGCACGGCGCGCGACAACGCGACGGCGCCGAAGATCGACGGCGAGGCGAGCACGAGCCAGATCGCCGCGTCGAGGCTGAACGCCGCGGCGCGCCGCCCGGTCGGCGCGGGCACGAGCCCGAGGGCCGCGGCGTAGGCGGGGTCCGGTCTTCCGTCGGGGCCGAGCCCCGGCGTGGGCTCGTCGTCGACGTGCATCGTGATGCTCACTAGGCTCCTCGGGCGCAGGGTCAACGAGCCAGCAAACTCGAACCGGCTGGCGCTGTCGATGGGGAGCGGTCACCATGCGGGCGCCGATCCCCCGCACAACCCTAAACGAGCGGCGCCGAACCGGTGTTCATCGTCGCCGACGCCGGGCGCGCGTGCGCGTCGGCGTCCGCCCTCGCGCGGAGGCGGGCGCGGACGCCGACGCGCACGCGGTCAGACGATCGGCCTGGGTCCGGCTGCGAGCTCGCGGTCGTACGCCTCGAGTGCGAGGCGGTTGCGTTCGGTCACCGTGCGGCCGTGCGCGGCGATCCATCCGCCGAGCCAGATCGGGATCTCACGCGCGACCACGCCCGCGACGATCGCGAACGGGTCGAGCCAGCGCTCGCCGATGAACTTCTGCGCCTCGTCGAACGTGAGGGTCCATGCCTGCACCGCGAGCAGCGAGGCGCCGATGTACGAGAAGTACACGAGCACGCCGACGAGCAGTCCGAAGACCGCGTAGGTCCACCACGGTCCGCGGTTGACGATCGCCGCGAGCAGCGCGAATCCGACGAACAACGCGACCGTCGGCACCCAGAACAGCGCCCAGTAGGGGCCGGCCAGGAACTTCACGAACTCGTCGGTCGCGGCTCCCTGGTCGCCGCGGCCGAGCAGCAGCAGGTAGGTCACCCCGGCGTAGATCAGCGCGAACGCGACGGCGCCGATCGCGGCGACGAGCACCCCGAACGCGCGGTTGCCCTTCGACTTCGGGGCCACGGGGGCCTGCACGTAGATCGTCTGCGGCGGCACGGCGGGCGTCGACGGCGTGATCAACGGCTCCGGGGCGAGCGTCGCCGCTCCGGCGACCGCCCCCGCCGCGGCCGCGCTGGGCGGGATGTACGTCTCACGGCGCACGCTCTCGGCGGCGACGGGCTCGGGCAGCGGCTCGTATGCCGGCTCGGGCGTGGGCTCGGAGGGCGTCACCGCGGGGGCGGCGAGCGCGTCGTCGTCGGCATCGCCGACGGCGTCGGAGGTAACGGCGCCGGCGTTCGCGCGCTGCACGGCCTCGTCGAGCCTCGCCGTGCGGGCTGCGTCGGCGTCGACGTCGGGTTCGATGACGGGCTCGGGAGCGGCCGCGGCGACGGGAGCAGCGACGGGCTCCGGCTCGGGCACGGCGACCGGCTTCGGTTCCGGCTCGGCGACGGGCTCGGGATCGGCAACGGGATCCGGCTCAGACACCTCGAACGGCTCCGCGACCGCCTCGGGCACTGGCTCGGCCGCAGCGACGGGCTCGGGGTCGGGCTCGACGAACCCGGCCTCGGACTCGACGGGCTCGGGGTCGGGCTCGACGAACCCGGCCTCGGACTCGACGAACTCGGGCTCCCGCGCGGCATCCGTCACCGGGTCGGAGGGAACCTCCGCGTCCGCGTCGGCGGGAGCGGGAGCGTCGGTCGAAGACTCGTCACCGGGCAGGTCGACGGCCTCGTCGGACGGCGTCGCACCGGCCTTGTCAGGGCCACTCGTCGTGTCGCTCATGATGATCGCGCTCCTTCCGGGCGCCACGCACCCGCGTCGGTTGGCTCATGCTAGCAACGAGCACCGCGCACGCCCGGGAGCGCGCGCGGTGCAATTCGTGAGCGTCGACTACCGAATGGGCACCGAGATCCGCCTCCTTCGGGAGGTTCGACCCGCATCGACGAGCATGGCCCGAATGCCTCTCATGCTTCGGCGCGCTGCGTCTCGTCGCCATGCCGTACCGGTGCGCTCCCGGTGCGCCGCGCTGCGCTAGATCGCGACGCGCAGCACCTCTTCGATCGAGGTGACGCCGTCGCGCACCTTCGCCCAGCCGTCCTGGCGGAGCGAGCTCATGCCGTTGCGGCGCGCCATCGCGCCGATCTCGCTCGCCGCGGCCCTCGCCACGGCCAGTCGCTCGAGCTGCTCGTCGACCTCCATGACCTCGTGCAGCGCGATGCGGCCCTTGTAGCCCGTCTTCGCGCACGCCTGGCAGCCCACCGCGCCGAAGACCTCTGGCACCATCTCGCCGGGGGCGAGCTCGAAGCGCAGCACCTGCAGCTCTTCGCGCGTGACCTCGAGCGGCGCCTTGCACCGGTCGCACAGCCGACGTGCGAGCCGCTGGGCGACCACGCAGTCGACCGCCGACCCCACGAGGAACGGCTCGACGCCCATCTCGGTGAGGCGCACGACGGCGCTCGCCGCATCGTTCGTGTGCAGCGTCGAGAGCACGAGGTGACCCGTGAGCGACGCCTCGATCGCGATCTGCGCCGTCTCGCGGTCGCGGATCTCGCCCACGAGCACGATGTCGGGGTCCGACCGCAGGATGCTGCGCAGCGCGCTCGCGAACGTCAGGCCGGCCTTCGCGTTGACCTGCACCTGGTTGATGCCGTTCATGCGGTACTCGACCGGGTCCTCGACGGTGATCACGTTGACCTCAGACCGCGCCACCGCGTTCAACGTCGCGTACAGCGTCGTCGACTTGCCCGAACCCGTCGGGCCCGTGACCAGGATCATGCCGTGCGGCTTGCGGTACGAGCGCTCGAACACCGCCTGGTTCGCAGGGCTCAGGCCGAGGTCGCGCAGGTCGAGGCTCGCATGCGAGTTGTCGAGGATGCGCATGACGACCTTCTCGCCCCACACCGTCGGCAGGGTGGCGACGCGCACGTCGACCTTGCGGCCACCGACGACCGCCGACATCCGCCCGTCCTGCGGCTTGCGCCGCTCGGCGATGTCGATGTCGGCCATGATCTTCAGGCGCGAGATCACCCCGCTCTGGATCGACTTCGGCGCGCTCTGCATCTCGTGCAGCACGCCGTCGATGCGGTACCGCACCCGCAGCGAGTGCTCCTGCGGCTCGATGTGGATGTCGGAGGCCGAGTCCGCGATCGCCTGCGACACGAGCACGTTCACGAGGCGCACGATCGGCGCGTCGTCATCGGCATCGGCGACCTGGAACGCATCGGTGACGGATGCCTCGGCCTCGCCCTCGAGCGTCGTCGCGAGGTCGAGCAGCTCCTCGTCGGCGCGGTGGTACCGGTCGATCATGCTGAGCAGCTGCTCGCGATCGGCGACCACCGGGCTCACGGTCAGGCCGGACTCGACGCGCACGTCGTCGAGCGCGAACACGTCGCCCGGCGTCGCCATCGCGAGCACGATCGTGTCGATCGTCACCGCGATCGGCAGCACCGAATGCCGCCGGCACGTCGACGGACCGACCAGGTCGACCGCCTCCTGCTCGACCGGGTAGTCGAGCAGGTCGTCGATGAACGGCACGCCCGCCTGCGCCGCCCGAGCGCGCTGCAGCTGCCGCTCGGTGATGAGGCCGCGCGTGACCAGCGCCTGCACGGCGCGCTCGTCGGACTCGTCGACCGACGTGACCTCGTGCAGGTGTTCGTAGGGGACGTCGCCCTGCAGGATCAGGATCTCTCCGAGGACAGCCATGTCGCTCCGCACAATCGGGTCGGAGCGGTCGTCGGGCCGACCACCGCACCGGGTGTGAAGCACGCGGATCGGGTTCCGCGTGTGGGAACACAGTAGGTTCGCGATTCCCGCGGCGCGGCCCCCAGAGCGGGGGCCTCCCGGGCGGGGGCCTCCCGGGCGGGGGTCGCCCGACGGGAGCCCGACGGAGAGCGGATGCCGCGGCATCCGCCGGCCTCTGCGCACCCCGTGAAACGCCGAACGGCCCCCGATCCGCAAGGGATCGGGGGCCGTTCGTTGTGCGAATCGCGCCTAGCTGTAGTTGCCGGGCGTGAAGTCGTCGTTCGAGAACGCGTCGAAGTCGACGAAGCTCAGGTCACCCTCGGTGAACGCCGCGTCGTCCGTGAAGATGCGGTTCGGGTACCGCTCCGCCTTCGCCTCCTCGGTCGCCTCGACCGCCACGTTCCGGTACCGGTTGAGACCAGTGCCCGCGGGGATCAGCTTTCCGATGATGACGTTCTCCTTGAGGCCGACGAGCGGGTCGGACTTGCCCTCCATGGCGGCCTGCGTGAGCACGCGGGTCGTCTCCTGGAAGGACGCGGCCGACAGCCACGACTCGGTCGCGAGCGACGCCTTGGTGATGCCCATGACCTCCTGACGAGCCGAGGCGGTCTTCTTGCCCTCGGTCATCGTCGCGCGGTTGATCTCCTGGTACTTCGACCGGTCGACCAGCTCACCCGGAAGCAGGTCGGTGTCGCCGTGGTCGACGACGGTGACCTTGCGCAGCATCTGGCGCACGATGACCTCGATGTGCTTGTCGTGGATCGGCACACCCTGCGAGCGGTAGACGCCCTGCACACCGTCGACGAGGTGCTTCTGCACCTCGCGCACGCCCTTGACCCGGAGGACCTCCTTGGGGTCGACGGCGCCGACGATCAGCTGCTGGCCGAGCTCGACGTGCTGTCCGTCTTCGACCAGAAGGGTCGAACGCTTGAGCACGTTGTACGCGATCGGCTCGTCGCCGTTGTCGGGCGTGAGGATGACCTTGCGCTGACGCTCGCTCTCGTCGATCGTGATGCGACCGGCGGCCTCGACGATGGGCGACGCACCCTTGGGGGTACGGGCCTCGAAGAGCTCCTGCACGCGGGGAAGACCCTGCGTGATGTCATCGGCCGAAGCCGAACCACCGGTGTGGAAGGTACGCATCGTGAGCTGCGTGCCGGGCTCGCCGATCGACTGGGCCGCGATGATGCCGACGGCCTCGCCGATGTCGACGAGCTTGCCGGTCGCGAGCGAACGGCCGTAGCACTTCGCGCAGACACCGACGGCCGACTCGCAGGTGAGGACGGAGCGGACCTTGATGGTTCCGACGCCTGCTGCGATGAGCTTCTCGATGAGCACGTCGCCCACGTCTTCGCCGGCCTCGGCGACGACCTCGCCCTTGTCGTTCACGGCATCTGCCGCGAGCGAACGGGCGAACACCGAGTTCTCGACGTTGGGGTCGCGGACGAGTTCGCCCGCGGCATCCGTCGTCGCGATGGGGAGCTCGAGGCCCTTGCCGGTGCCGCAGTCCTCTTCACGGATGATGACATCCTGCGAGACGTCGACGAGTCGACGCGTGAGGTACCCCGAGTCGGCGGTACGGAGGGCCGTGTCGGCCAGACCCTTTCGGGCACCGTGCGTCGCGATGAAGTACTCCGCCACCGACAGCCCCTCGCGGTACGAGGAGATGATCGGGCGGGGGATGATCTCACCCTTCGGGTTGTTCACGAGACCGCGCATACCGGCGATGTTGCGAACCTGGAGCCAGTTACCACGGGCGCCCGACGTGACCATGCGGTTGATGGTGTTGTCGGTCGGGAAGTTCTCCTGCATGGCCTTGGCGACCTCGTCGGTGGCCTTGGTCCAGATCTGGATGAGCTCCTGACGACGCTCGAGGTCGGTCGTGAGACCCTTCTCGAACTGCGCGGTGACCTTGGCGGCCAGCTTCTCGTAGCGGCCGACGATCTCACCCTTGTTGGGGGGCGTGATGATGTCGGAGAGTGCCACGGTGACGCCCGAACGGGTCGCCCAGCGGAAGCCGGCGTCCTTGATGCGGTCGAGGGTCGCGGCGACCTCGGTCTTCGGGTAGCGCTCGGCGAGGTCGTTGACGATCGCCGAGATCTGGCCCTTGCCGGCCTGCTCGTTGAAGAACGGGTAGTCCACCGGAAGCGCCTCGTTGAAGAGCGCACGACCGAGCGTGGTCTCCATGAGGTACGGCTTGCCCTCGACGAAGTTCTCGGGGGCCTCGCCCTCGGCGAAGTGCACGCCGTCGAGACGGATGCGCACCTTCGCGTTCAGGTCGAGCGCGATGTCGCCCGGACGGTTCTGGTCGAACGCGAGGATGGCCTCGGAGATCGACGAGAACGCGCGGCCCTCGCCGGCTGCGCCGGGCTTCTCGGTCGTCAGGTGGTGCAGACCGATGATCATGTCCTGCGAGGGCAGGGTCACCGGACGGCCGTCGGACGGCTTCAGGATGTTGTTCGACGCGAGCATCAGGATGCGGGCCTCGGCCTGGGCCTCGACCGACAGCGGCAGGTGCACGGCCATCTGGTCACCGTCGAAGTCCGCGTTGAACGCGGCGCACACGAGCGGGTGGAGCTGGATGGCCTTGCCCTCGACGAGCTGCGGCTCGAACGCCTGGATGCCGAGACGGTGCAGGGTGGGTGCACGGTTCAGCAGCACGGGGCGCTCGCGGATGATCTCCTCGAGGACGTCCCACACGTGCGGGTTCGAGCGCTCGACCATGCGCTTCGCAGCCTTGATGTTCTGAGCGTGGCTCAGGTCGATCAGGCGCTTGATCACGAACGGCTTGAAGAGCTCCAGCGCCATCTGCTTGGGCAGACCGCACTGGTGCAGCTTCAGCTGCGGGCCGACGACGATGACCGAACGGCCCGAGTAGTCGACGCGCTTGCCGAGCAGGTTCTGGCGGAAGCGACCCTGCTTGCCCTTGAGCATGTCGCTCAGGGACTTGAGGGCGCGGTTGCCGGTACCCGTGACCGGGCGACCACGACGACCGTTGTCGAACAGCGCGTCGACGGCCTCCTGCAGCATCCGCTTCTCGTTGTTGACGATGATCTCGGGGGCACCGAGGTCGAGCAGACGACGAAGGCGGTTGTTGCGGTTGATCACACGACGGTAGAGGTCGTTGAGGTCGGAGGTCGCGAAGCGGCCACCGTCGAGCTGCACCATCGGACGAAGCTCCGGCGGGATCACCGGAACGACGTCGAGCACCATCGCGGCGGGCGAGTTGCCCGTGGCGAGGAAGGAGCTCACGACGCGGAGTCGCTTGATGGCACGGATCTTCTTCTGACCCTTGCCCTCGGCGATCTGCAGGCGCAGGTCTTCGGCCTCGGCGGCCAGGTCGAACGCGAGCAGGCGCTTCTTGATGGCCTCAGCGCCCATGAAGGCGGTGAAGTACATGCTGAAGCGGTCCTGGAGCTCGTGGAAGACGGCGTCTTCGGGCTTCAGGTCGCCGACCTTGAGGGTGCGGAAGTCCTCCCACACGCGCTCGAGGTGCGCGATCTGCTCGTCGGCCGACTTGCGGACGCCGGTCATCTCCTTGTCGGCGGCGGCCTCGGCGCGCTTCTTCTGGTCGGACTTGGCGCCCTCGGCCTCGAGTGCCGCGAGCTCCTCCTCCTTGCGGACCATCAGCGTCGCGATGCGGGCATCGCGCTGGTCGCCGATCGTCTTGATCTCGAGACGGATCTCGTTCTCGAGGCCGGGCATGTCGGCGTGACGACCCTCGTCGTCGACGTCGATGACCATGTAGGCCGCGAAGTAGATGACCTTCTCGAGGTCCTTCGGCGCCATGTCGAGCAGGTAGCCGAGGCGCGAGGGAACACCCTTGAAGTACCAGATGTGGGTCACGGGAGCGGCGAGCTCGATGTGGCCCATGCGCTCACGACGGACGGAGGACTTGGTGACCTCCACGCCGCAGCGCTCGCACACGATGCCCTTGAAGCGAACGCGCTTGTACTTGCCGCACGCGCACTCCCAGTCACGGCTCGGTCCGAAGATCTGCTCACCGAACAGACCGTCCTTCTCGGGCTTCAGGGTGCGGTAGTTGATGGTCTCGGGCTTCTTGACCTCACCGTAAGACCACTTGCGGATGTCGTCGGCGGTCGCCAGGCCAATGCGAAGCTCGTCAAATGTGGTTGCGTCGAGCAATTTCTCTCCTTGGAAAGTCTCTGTAGTCGTCTACTGGCCAGGCTTAGATCTCGTCGATGTTCGACGACTCGAAGCGCGCGGAGATGTTGATGCCGAGCTCTTCCGCAGCGCGGAAGGCCTCGTCATCGGTGTCGCGGAGGGAGACCGCGGTGCCGTCGGCCGAGAGGACCTCGACGTTCAGGCAGAGCGACTGCATCTCCTTCATGAGCACCTTGAAGGACTCGGGGATGCCGGGCTCCTGGATGTTCTCGCCCTTGACGATCGCCTCGTACACCTTGACGCGGCCGAGGATGTCGTCGGACTTGATCGTGAGGAGCTCCTGGAGCGCGTATGCGGCGCCGTAGGCCTCGAGGGCCCACACCTCCATCTCACCGAATCGCTGCCCA
Source organism: Agromyces sp. Leaf222 (assembly GCF_001421565.1). Lineage (NCBI taxonomy): Bacteria > Bacillati > Actinomycetota > Actinomycetes > Micrococcales > Microbacteriaceae > Agromyces > Agromyces sp. Leaf222. Next base: position 3,312,393 of record NZ_LMKQ01000001.1, read on the forward strand.
CCGAACTGCGCCTTACCACCGAGCGGCTGCTGGGTGATCATCGAGTACGGGCCCGTCGAACGAGCGTGGATCTTGTCGTCGACGAGGTGGTGCAGCTTCAGGATGTACATGTAGCCGACCGAGACCGGGTACGGGAACGGCTCACCGGAGCGACCGTCGAAGAGATGCGTCTTGCCGGTCGAGTCGATGAGGCGCTCGCCGTCGCGGTTGGGGAGCGTGGAGTCGAGCAGACCCGCGATCTCCTCCTCGAAGGCCCCGTCGAACACCGGGGTGGCGACCTTGGTGCCCGGAGCGGCCTCGTGCGCCGCCTTCGGGAGCTTCTTGGCCCACGACGGGTTGCCCTCGACCTTCCAGCCCTGCTTGGCGACCCACCCGAGGTGGGTCTCGAGCACCTGGCCGAAGTTCATTCGACCGGGGATGCCGAGCGGGTTCAGGATCACGTCGACGGGGGTTCCGTCGGCGAGGAACGGCATGTCCTCGACCGGCAGGATCTTCGAGATGACGCCCTTGTTGCCGTGACGGCCGGCGAGCTTGTCACCCTCGGTGATCTTGCGCTTCTGGGCGATGTAGACGATCACGCGCTGGTTGACGCCCGAGCCGAGCTCGTCGTCGTTCTCGGCCGAGAACTCCTTGACGGCGATGATCGTTCCGCGCTCACCGTGGGGCACCTTCAGCGACGTGTCGCGGACCTCGCGGCTCTTCTCGTTGAAGATCGCGCGGAGCAGACGCTCTTCGGCCGACAGCTCGGTCTCGCCCTTCGGCGTGACCTTGCCGACGAGGATGTCGCCGGGGCGGACCTCGGCGCCGATGCGGATGATGCCGCGCTCGTCGAGGTCGGAGAGCAGGTCGGGGCTGACGTTGGGGAGGTCACGGGTGATCTCCTCCTTGCCGAGCTTCGTGTCGCGGGCGTCGACCTCGTACTCCTCGATGTGGATCGAGGAGAGCACGTCGTCCTTCACCAGGTTCTGGCTGAGGATGATCGCGTCTTCGAAGTTGTGGCCCTCCCACGGCATGAACGCCACGAGGAGGTTCTTGCCGAGCGCGAGCTCGCCGTTGTCGGTCGCGGGACCGTCGGCGATGACCTCGCCGGCCTCGATGCGCTCACCCGCGGTCACGATGACGCGGTTGTTGTACGACGTGCCCTGGTTGGAGCGGTCGAACTTGCGCAGCCAGTAGGTCTGCGTGCCGCCCTCGTCGAGCTGCACGGTGACGGAGTCGGCCGAGACCTCGGTGACGACACCGGGCTTCTCGGCGGTGACCACGTCGCCGGCGTCGATGGCCGCGTAGCCCTCCATGCCGGTTCCGACGAACGGCGAGTCGCTGCGGAGCAGCGGCACAGCCTGACGCTGCATGTTGGCACCCATGAGGGCGCGGTTCGCGTCGTCGTGCTCGAGGAACGGGATGAGGGAGGTACCCACCGACACCATCTGGCGCGGGGAGACGTCCATGTAGCCGATCTCGTCGGCGGGGATGAGGTCGACCTCGCCGCCGGTCTTGCGGGCGAGGACGCGGTCCTCCTGGAAGTGCCCGTCGGACTTGAGCGGGGCGTTCGCCTGGGCGATGACCTCGCCGGACTCCTCCATGGCGGTCAGGTACTCGATCTCGTCGGTGACCTTGCCCGCGACGACCTTGCGGTACGGCGTCTCGATGAAGCCGAACGAGTTGATGCGCGCGAACGATGCGAGCGAGCCGATCAGACCGATGTTCGGGCCTTCCGGGGTCTCGATCGGGCACATGCGGCCGTAGTGCGAGGGGTGGACGTCTCGGACCTCGACGCCGGCGCGGTCTCGTGAGAGACCGCCGGGGCCGAGCGCCGAGAGGCGACGCTTGTGGGTCAGGCCCGCGAGCGGGTTGTTCTGGTCCATGAACTGCGAGAGCTGCGACGTGCCGAAGAACTCCTTGATCGCGGCGACGACGGGTCGCACGTTGATCAGGGTCTGCGGGGTGATCGCCTCGATGTCCTGCGTGGTCATGCGCTCGCGGACGACGCGCTCCATGCGGGACAGGCCGGTGCGGACCTGGTTCTGGATCAGCTCGCCCACCGCACGGATGCGACGGTTGCCGAAGTTGTCGATGTCGTCGACGTCGAGGCGCAGCTCGACCGCCTTGCCGGCGCGGCGGCCGGGCAGGGTGGTGCGCTCGTCGTGCAGGGCGACGAGGTACTTGATCGTCGCGACGATGTCCTGCACCGTCAGCACGGAGTCGGTGAGGGGAGCCTCGAGGCCGAGCTTCGTGTTGATCTTGTACCGGCCGACCTTCGCGAGGTCGTAGCGCTTCGGGTTGAAGTAGAAGTTGTCGAGGAGCGCACGCGCGGCCTCGGCGGCGACCTGCTCGCCCGGACGCAGCTTGCGGTAGATGTCCTTGAGCGCCTCTTCCTTCGTGAGGATGTTGTCCTTCTCGAGGGTGAGGGCGATCGACTCGTAGCCGGCGAACTCCTCGAGGATCTCCTCGGAGGTCAGGCCGAGGGCCTTCAGGAAGACGGTGACGGACTGCTTGCGCTTGCGGTCGATGCGCACGCCGACCTGGTCGCGCTTGTCGATCTCGAACTCGAGCCATGCACCACGGCTCGGGATGACGCGAGCCGAGTAGATGTCCTTGTCGGAGGTCTTCTCGGGGGTGCGCTCGAAGTAGACGCCCGGCGAACGCACGAGCTGCGAGACGACGACACGCTCGGTGCCGTTGATGACGAAGGTGCCGCGGAGGGTCATGAGCGGGAAGTCGCCCATGAAGACCGTCTGCGTCTTGATCTCACCGGTGAGGTGGTTCATGAACTCGGCGTTCACGTAGAGCGGTGCGGAGTAGGTCTTGCCCTTCTCCTTGCACTCGTCGATCGTGTACTTCGGCGGCTCGAGCTCGGGGTTCGTGAACGAGAGCTGCATGGTCTCGCCGAGGTCCTCGATCGGAGAGATCTCCTCGAAGATCTCTTCAAGACCGGTGGCCTCGGGCAGGTCCTTGCGGCCGGCCTCGACCGCAGCCTCGACGCGTGCCTTCCACGCGTCGTTGCCGACGAGCCAGTCGAAGGACTCGGTCTGCAGGGCGAGCAGGTCGGGTACGGTGAGGGTGTCGGTGACCTTGGCGAACGAGAGACGGCTTGCACCGCGTCCGTTCTTGGGAGTGGGCGTGGTCGCGTTGCGCGCAGCAGCCAAGTGAATAACCTCCATCGGCCCCGTCGGGCCGGTTCACTGTCGGTAGCGGAGAGAATTGCCCCGAGACGCGTGCCGATGCCGGTTTGAACCCGACATGCGAAGCCGACCGCAATATGAAGGCATAGTGGGTCTGGGAGCGCAAAGGTTAACCATATACTTTGCGACCCGCCGTGTCCAGCCGATTCTTGATTTGTGCGCCGGTCTCAGGTATAACCCAGCTTTCGGATGTCGCGGCGGCGCGTGATGCGCCTCGAGAACCGCCGATCCGCGTACGATTCCGAGTCTGCACGGCGCTCCGCCGCCCGCGACGACGAGGAGGTCCGAGTGACCCAGGATGCACCCGAACAGCGACCCGCGCCGACTGAGCCGACGTCCGGCGCACCGACGCGAACGGGCGCGCCCACGGCCGCGGCCACCCCTGCGCCCGCCGCGAAGGCGCTGCGGGGCTACCGCCGCATCGCCATCGTCACGCTCGTCGTGTCGCTGTCGATCACGGCCGTCGTCGGCATCGTGACGCTCCTGAGCGGCGACTTCGGCGAGGTGCAGGGTCGGGTGCTCGGCACGACGCTCCTCATCGCGGGCGCGAGCATCCTCGCGCTCTGCCATCTCAGCGTGGTCGGGCGCCCGGTTCGCGTGGTCGGCTTCGTCGGCCTCGGCGCGAGCGCCGTCGCCCTCGTCATCGGCCTGCTGCTGATCTGGACCCCGTGGTACGACAACGGAGGAGGCTGGCCCGACGATCTCTGGCGGTGGTTCGGCATCACGTCGATCGTCGCGGCGAGCCTCGCGCACGCGAACCTGCTGCTGCAGCTCTCCGGCCGGCGGCGAAGCGCCGTGCGCATCGCGCTCGCGATCACGCTCGCGGCCATCGCCGTCGTCGCGGTCATGCTGGTCCTTCCGCTCATCAGCGAATGGACGATCCCGGGCGGCGACGGCGGCGAGTACTGGCGGTGGTTCGGCGTGATCGCGATCATCGACGCGCTCGGCACCATCGTGCTCCCGGTGGTCGCGCTGCTCGTCCGCGAGCAGCCTGCGGCGAGCGCCGACTCGGCGGCCGCGGGAGCGACGGATGCCGCGGGCGGGCCGACGTTCGATGACGGCCGGGCCGAGGCATCCGCCCCCGACGCCCTGGAGCAGCGCATCGCCCGACTGACCGAGCGCACCGGACTGGATCGCACGGCGCTGCTCGAGGCGGCCCTCGACGACTTCGAGGCGCGCCGCTCGGCCTGACGAGGGCGTCGGCTTCACGCACCTCACGAGGCGAGCCGCACGTGGGACGATGCCTGCATGACTCGCATCGAGTTCGAGGCCGACGTCTTCAGCCCGCACGGCTTGACGCTCCTCGTCGACGGGTCGGCGCAGTCGCATGTCGACCTCGGCGACCCGACCAGGCTGTTCTTCGAGTACCTGCGGCGCATCGGCCACGTCGTCGACGCGATCGCCGCGCCCGGCGCGCCGATCGCGGTGCTGCACCTCGGCGGCGGCGCGCTGACGCTCCCCCGGTACGTCGACGCGACCAGGCCCGGGTCGATCCAGGTCGTCGTCGACCACGACGCCGAGCTCATCGACGTCGTGCGGGCCAAGGCGCCGTGGCCGGCATCCGGAATCGAGGTGCACATCGAGGACGCAGCCGAGGCTGTTCGCGCGTCGGCGGCACGCGGTGAACGCTTCGACGTCGTCGTGATCGACGTGTACACCCACCTCGACGCCCCGGCATTCGTCGACGATCCAGGGTTCCTCGCCGCGTGCCTCGGCCTTCTGGGCGAGGGCGGTGTCGTCGTCGTCAACATCGCGGATGCCGCGGGGCTCGCACGGCTGCGCACCTCGGCGCGCGCGTTCGCGAGGGCCGACGCTGGCGCCGAACTGCTCGCCGTGGGCGACACCCACGTGATCGACGGCGGCGAGGAGGGCAACACCGTGCTCGTCGCGGCCCCCGGAACCCTGCCCCCGGCGGTCGCGCTGCGGCTCGAGGCCGGCGGGCCGTTCCCCGTCACGGTGCTCGCCGGCGCGAAGCTCGACTTCGTGCTCTGGGGCGCCTGCTGATCGCAGGGGGCCGGTAGCGTGGCACCCGTGCCCGAAGACCCCTCGCTCGAACGCCGCCTCTCGGTGAGCGGACACCTCGCACGGCTCGAGGAGTCGCGCCAGGTGCCGGGCTCGTGGACCCTCACGGTCGACGGCACGCCGCAGTCGCACGTCGAGCTCGACCGCCCGGACTGGCTCGGGTTCGAGTACGTGCGGCGCATCGGCCACGCGATCGACCTCGTGCGCCCCGAGGGCGAGGCCATCACGGCCGTGCACCTCGGCGGCGGCGCATTCACGCTGCCCCGCTACGTCGCCGCCACGCGCCCGGGGTCGCGGCAGCAGGTCGTCGAGCTCGAGTCCGACCTCGTCGACCTCGTGCGCGAGCACCTGCCGTTCCCGCGCGGCGTGCAGGTGCGCGTGCGCCACGGCGACGCCCGCGAGGTGCTCGCCAAGCTGCCCGCCGGGCTCGACGGCGCGGTCGACCTCGCCGTCGTCGACATCTTCTCGGGTGCACGCACGCCCGCGCACGTGACGAGCGTCGAGTTCTACGAACTGCTCGAGCAACGCCTCGCCCCGCACGGCATCGCGACCGCGAACGTCGCCGACGGCGCCGGACTCGCGTTCGCCAGGTCGCAGGCGGCGACCCTCTCGCAGGTGTTCGAGCACGTCGCGATCGCCGCCGACGCATCGATGCTCAAGGGCCGCCGCTTCGGCAACGTCGTCATGTACGCCTCCCATGCGGAGCTGCCCTTCGCGGGCCTGCCCCGACGTCTGGCGAGCGACCCGGCGCCGGCCCGCCTCGTCGAGGGCGAGGAGCTGCGCCGCTTCATCGCCGGGGCCCCAGCAGTGACGGATGCCACGGCGGTGCCGTCTCCGCCACCGGCCCGCTCGGTGTTCCTCAAGCGCTGAGATCGCGGCGCCGCCCGCGCCCGGGCGCTACCCCGCCCGCACCCACCCGGGCCGGCTCGGCGCGGACTCGTTCCAGACTCGGTCGAGGGCGGTGACGACGTAGGTGTACGTGCGATCGGGGTCGGCTGCGGCATCCGTCCATTCCTGCCTGACGGAGTCATGCGCGCGCACGGTCGCGACGAGGTTCGCGGCGTCCTCGACGTCGATGGACCGCGCCCGGCCCTCGACGCGGTAGATCGCGAACGACGTGGCGCGCCGGTTCGGCCTGACCGCGTCGAGCCAGACGAGGCGCGCACCGTCGTCGGCGCGGTAGGAGAGGGCGAGCAGCGGAGCATTGACGGGGGTCGCCGGCAGCCAGGGCATCGCCGGCACGATCGCGGGGGCGGTGTAGTGGCGGTCGCGCAGCAGCGTCATCGATCCCTGCGGGTCGGCGGGCACGTGCTTCGCCGAGAAGTACACGTTGCCGTGCACGGGTGCACGTTCGGCGTCGACCTCGCGGTCGAAGTCGAGGTGGTTCGAGAGCTCGGCCGGGTCGGTGAACACGCCAGAGGTCACCTTGTAGAGGGCCTCGCCGATGTAGAGGTGAGTTCCGGAGGTCTCCGCCACGTCGGCCCACCACGGCACGAGCGCCGCGTAGTCGGCGACCGCGAGCCCGAACTGCCAGTAGATCTGCGGGTTGATGTAGTCGAGCCAGCCCTCGAGCACCCACTTGCGGGTGTCGGCGAACTGCAGGTCGTACGACTGCGATCCTCCCGTCGCGGAGCCGGCCGGATCCGTGGCCGCGTTCCGCCAGATGCCGAACGGGCTGATGCCGAACTTCACCCACGGCTTGGCCGCCTTGATGCGCTCGGAGATCGACCGCACGAACGTGTCGACGTTGTGGCGGCGCCAGTCGGCGACATCGTCGAAACCCGCACCGTGCGCGGCGAAGGCCGCGGCATCCGGAACCACGGCCCCGGCGACCGGGTACGGGTAGAAGTAGTCGTCGAAGTGCACGCCGTCGAGGTCGTAGTGCTCGACCGAGTGCATGATGGCCTGCTGGATGTGCTCCTGCACCTCGGGCAGCCCCGGGTCGAAGTAGAGCTTGCCGCCGTAGGGCCAGACCCAGTCGGGATGCACGCGCGCCGGGTGCTCTGCCACGAGCTGCGCGGGATCGGCCTGCATCGAGACGCGGTAGGGGTTGTACCAGGCGTGCAGCTCGAGGTTGCGACGGTGCGCCTGGTCGACGATGAACGCGAGCGGGTCGTAGCCGGGATCCCGCCCCTGCACGCCGGTCAGGTACTGCGACCACGGCTCGAGCGGGCTCGGCCAGAACGCGTCGGCCGTCGGGCGCACCTGCACGAAGACCGCGTTCAGCCGGAACTGCTCGGCCACGTCGAGCCAGTGCAGGAACTCCGCCTTCTGCGCCTCGGCGGAGAGCCCCGCCGCCGATGGCTAGTCGATGTTCACGACCGACGAGATCCACATGGCGCGCAGTTCGCGCTTGCGGGGCGCGATCGGCTCGCCCGCGGCGCCCGCGGTGCCCTCGGCATGCGCGGGCGACGGTGCCAGCGTGCCGATGGTCACGGTGAAGGCGGATGCCGCGGCGCCGGCCACGGCGAGCGTCAGGAAGCCTCGGCGGGCGAGGCCGTGCGGCCCGGTCGCGGGCGGCGGCTCGTGGGCGGCATCAGCGCGCGCGGCAGTCGCGGCAGGAGCAGCGGCGTTCGTCGGATCGGCATGTTCGAGTGGCATCGCAGGGTCCTCCATTGGTCCATGTGGAAGATACTTCCAGTTTCTCGGAGCAATGTGAAGAGTTACTTCCACAACGTTCTGCGCGTGGGCGAGCTACGCGTGGCGGAACCGCACCGCCTGGCCGGGCCGCACCTGGGCGAGCGCGTCGAGCGAGGCCGCCGCGACGACCGCGATCACCGGGTAGCCGCCCGTGACCGGGCGGTCGGCGAGCAGGATCGTCGGCAGTCCGTCGCCCGCGACCTGCACGGATCCGGGCACCGTCGCCTCGCTCGGCAGCTCCCCCGTCACGAGGCGTTCGAGCGGCTCGCCGACGAGCCGCGCGCCGATGCGATCGGCCTGATCGGAGAGGCGCCAGCCGCCGTCGAAGAGCGCGGCGTGCGCGGCATCCGTGAACCAGTCGGTGCGCGGGCCGGGCAGCAGCGCGAGCGTGACCGCGCCCTCGGGCGGCGGAAAGGCGGCCTCGTGATCGAGCAGGGGCACGGATGCCGCGGGCTCGGCGCCGATCGCGAGCACGTCGCCCGCGCGAACGGGCTCCGGCCCGAGCCCGGCAAGCGTGTCCCGTGAGCGGGAGCCCAGCACGGGCGGCACGTCGAGGCCGCCGCGAACGGCGAGCAGGTAGCGCACGCCCCGGGAGGCGATGCCGAGCTCGAGCACCGAGCCGGGCCTGGCGCGCGCCGCGGAGTACGGGGCGATGCGGCGCCCGTCGAGGCGCAGGTCGCCCCAGGCGCCCGCGACGGCGAACCACGTCTCGGCGTCGAAGCGCGCACGCAGCCCGCCCATGACCACCTCGAGTCCGGCGGCCGACGCCGGGTTGCCGACGAGCCGGTTCGCGAGCGCGAGCGCGCCGCGGTCGAGCGCGCCCGACGACGAGACGCCGAGGTGCGCGAACCCCGGTCGGCCGAGGTCCTCGACGAGGGCGAGGGCCCCTGGCTGCTCCACGGTGAGCGTGCTCGTCGCCATCGCCGTCAGGCCTGCTCGAACCGGACGCGGCGCCCGGGCGCGAGCGCGGCCGGATCGGCGGAGGACGGATCCCACAGGGTCGCGTCGGTGCGGCCCAGCAGCCGCCAGCCGCCGGGGCTCTGCCGCGGGTAGACCCCGCCGAATGCGCCGGCGACGGCCACCGAGCCGGCCGGTACCCTCGGGCGCGGCGCCTCGAGCCGCGGCACCTCGAACGGCCAGGCCTCGCTCACGAGGTAGCCGAAGCCGGGCGCGAACCCTCCGAACGCGACCCGCCACTCGATGCCGGCGTGCTGCGCCACGAGCGCCTCGACCGAGACGCCGAGCGCCGCGGCCGTCGCCGCGAGGTCGTCGCCGTCGTAGACGACGGGGATGTGCACGGCGTCGGCGTGCGCACCCGCGACCCGGGAGCCCGCCTCGGCCGGGATGCGTCGCACCCAGGTCGCCGCGGATTCGAGCGGCATCCGCTCGGGGTCGACTGCGACGAGCAAGGTGCGTGCGGCCGGCACGAGCTCGACCACGCCCGCCGGCCGAACCGCCTCGAGCGCGTCGTGCAGCGCGAGCACCTCGTCGAGCGAGTCGCACTCGACGAGCAGGGCTGCCTCGCCGCTCGGCAGCATGCGGCGGGTCATGCGAACGCCTCGATCGAGACGCCGGCGCCCTCGAGCGCGGCGCGCACGGCGCGCGCGATCGCGACCGCGCCGGGGGTGTCGCCGTGCAGGCACAGCGAGTCGGGCCGGAGCTCGACCCTGCTGCCGTCGTCGGCCGAGATGCCGCCCGTCTCGGCGAGCTCGAGCGCGCGATCCGCGGCGGCCGCCGGGTCGTCGACGACGGCGCCGGGCTCGCCGCGCGGCACGAGCGAGCCGTCGGCCGCATAGCCACGATCGACGAACGCCTCCCGCGCGAACCGCAGGCCCGCGGCATCCGTCGCCCGTTCGATCTCACTCGTCGGCGGCCCGAGCACCGGCAGGGTCGGGTCGTAGGTCGCGACCGCCTCGGCGAACGCCCTGGCCGCGGCGGCGTCTGCGGCGAGCCGGTGGTACAGCGCGCCGTGCGCCTTCACGTACCGCACCCGGATGCCCGACGCGCGGGCGACGCCATCGAGCGCACCGAGCTGCACGAGGAGCTCGGCCGCGATCTCGGCCGGACTCGTGTCGAGCGCGCGTCGGCCGAACCCGGCGAGGTCGCGGTACCCCGGATGCGCGCCGAGCGTCACGCCCTCGCGCGCGGCCGAGGCGGCACTGCGCGCCATCGTGAGCGCATCGCCCGCATGGAATCCGCACGCGACGTTCGCGCTCGTGACCACGCGGAACATCGCGTCGTCGTCGCCGACGCGCCACGCCCCGAAGCTCTCGCCGAGGTCGCTGTTGAGGTCGATCGCCGGCTGCATGCGTTCCATTCTGCCGGGGCGCGGCCCAGACTGGGGGTGTGCGCATCCCGTCGGGTCGTCCCGCGGTCGCGGCGAACGCGGCCGTGACCGGTGCTGTCGGTGCCGCTGCCGCGCCCGGTGCCACTGCCGCCCCGCGGGCCGCGCTCGCCCTCGCGCTCGCGCTGGCGCTGGCCGGGTGCTCGGCGCCCGTCGAGCGCACCGCGCCGCCGTCGAGGCCGCCCGGCACCCCGAGCGCCTCGGCCACGGTGACGCCCTCGGCGACGCCGACGCCCGCCGGACCGCCCGCCGTCATGGTGCCGACGGGCGTCGTCGAGACGATGGCGTCGGGCCTGCAGGCGCCGTGGTCGATCCTCCGCCTGCCGGGCGGAGGCACCCTCGTGAGCGAACGTGACACCGCCCGCATCGTCGAGGTGAACGCCGACGGCTCGCTGCGGGTCGCGATCACCGTGCCCGACGTCGTGACCGGCGCCGAGGGCGGCCTGCTCGGCCTCGCGCACCTGCCGGGCGGGGCCGGAACGCTCGGGCACGTCTACGCCTACCTCACCGCGGCATCCGAGAACCGCATCGTGCGGATGCCGCTGACGGGCGCCCCCGGCTCCCTCTCGCTCGGCGCTCCCGAGACCGTGCTCGGCGGCATCCCGCGCGGCGCATCGAACCACCAGGGCGGGCGCCTCGCCTTCGGACCCGACGGATACCTCTACGCCACCGTCGGCGACGGCGGCCTGCGAGACCCCGCGCAGGACCCCGGCTCGCTCGCGGGCAAGATCCTGCGCATGACGCCCGACGGCCAGCCGGCGCCCGGCAACCCGTTCGACTCGCTCGTCTACTCGATCGGACACCGCAATCCCCAAGGGCTCGCGTGGGATGCGACCGGGGCCATGTGGGCCGCCGAGTTCGGCCAGAACACCTGGGACGAGCTGAACCGCATCACGCCGGGCGCGAACTACGGCTGGCCCGTCGTCGAGGGCGTCGGCGGGGTCGCGGGCTACGTCGACCCGGTGCTGCAGTGGCCGACCTCAGAGGCCAGCCCGAGCGGGCTCGCGATTGCGGGCGACACCCTCTTCCTCGCGGCGCTCCGCGGCGAGCGGTTGCTGGCCGCCGCGCCGGCATCGACCGGCGTCGCCCCGCCCACCTCGTGGTTCGTCGGCGAGTTCGGACGCCTGCGCGACGCCGCACCCGGACCCGACGGCGAACTCTGGGTGCTCACGAACAACACCGACGGGCGGGGCTCCCCGTCCGAGGGCGACGACCGACTGCTGCGCGTGCGGCTCGCACCGGCCGGCTGAGACGCGCCGCGTTCGGGGCCTCCCGCTGACGCGACATCCGGGACTATTCTCAGTTCATGGCGGATCTCGAGCGGGTGCGACGCTGGGCCGAGGCCCTCATCGTGCTGCACCTCGATCCGCAGGTGTGGAGCTTCGGCTACGACAACGCCAAGAAGCGCGCGGGCCTGTGCAACTACACCTCGAAGCGCATCTCGGTCTCCCGCTATCTCGCCGCGCGCTACGACGACGACGAGATCCACCAGATCCTGCTGCACGAGGTCGCCCACGCCATGGCCGGGCCGCGCGCAGGGCATGGGCCGAAGTGGCGGCGCACGGCAGCCGAGATCGGCTACGTCGGCCGCCGAACGCACGACGGCGAGGTCGCACACGAACTCGCACCGTGGGTGGGCCGCTGCCCCGCCGGACACGAGCACTTCCGCTACCGCGAGCCCACCAGGCCGCTGAGCTGCGGCGTCTGCCATCGCGGCTTCGACCGCGCCAACCTCATCGTCTGGCACCGCCGCGAGATCACGACGGCCGTGCGCCGCCGTGCCGCGAGCGCCAGCGCCGGCTGAGCGCATACGCCGATCGGAATACGGGCGGGGTCCGTCGGCCCGCTCGCGACGAGGTTCGCCCGAAACGTGAGCGTATCGCGACCTTCGGGTGCCCGCAGGCCCGCTAGCATTGCCGGGTGCCCGTCTCCACCGTGTCGATCCCCGTCGGACAATGGCTCGTCTCCACCGAGGGAGTGCGCTGGTGGTTCGACTCCGGTTCGTTCGCCCTCGACTTCGCCACCACCGGTGCGCTCGGCGAACCGACCGCCCCGCACGCAGGCCCGCATCCCGCGTCGGCCCCGTCGGCGCCCGAGCGGCTGCACTCGCCCGACGACCTCACGGAATGGCTCCGCGAGCGTTTCCCGGTCGCCGTCGGCTCGGCCCGATCCCGCGATCTCTTCGACGCGGTCGCCCTGCGTGACGCGATCGTACGCATGGCCCGAGCGGCCGCCCACGGCGACGACCTGCGCGGCGCCGACGTCGACGTCGTGAACCTCTATGCGGCCACCCCCGACATCCCGCCGTCGCTCGGCGGCGGCACCCGCCAGGCCGGCCGTTCGGTGCACACCGTTCCGCAGGCCCTCGCCACGATCGCCCGCGACGCCGTCGACGTCTTCGCCCCCGAGAACGCCGGTCGCCTGCGCGAATGCGACGGCCCCGACTGCAACATGGTCTACCTCGACACCTCGCGTGCGGCCACCCGCCGCTGGTGCTCGATGCAGCGCTGCGGCAACCGCGCCAAGGTGCGCGCGCACCGGGCCCGCAAGGCGAGCGCGAGCGGGCGCGTCACGCTCGACCAGACCGCGGCCTGAGGGCTCCAACGGGCTGAGCCGCACCGGAGGCGTCGGCTACGCCCCGAACACCCCGTTGCGCAGCACCGGCACCAGGTCGGTGACGTCGCGCTGCGTCGCCTGACGCACCTCGTCCCTGCGGCCGGCCGCGGTGAGCGCGGCCCCGCTGCCCCCCGCCCCGATGAGGTGCACGGCCGCATGCTTCAGCCCCTCGAAGGCGGCGCAGGCGACGGCCGCCTCGGGCGACGTGTGATCGATGCCGAGTCGCACGAGCGCGTCGATGACGGCGCCGCCGGTGAGCTGGTCCTCGATCGCGAAGCGGATGCCGCTGGCCGGCGACGGTGCCGTCGAGTCGCGGTCGACGGCGGCTCGCTCGCCGGCGGCGACCACCGCGACGAAGAGGCGCTCGCCCCGCGCCTCCTGCAGGGCGAGGACGCGCCGGGCGACCGCCTCGCGGTTGCGGAGCGAGGCGGCGAGCACGACCACGTCGTGGCCGGCCAGTTCGCGGGCGAGGTCGGCGGACTCGGTGGCCGCGACATCCGGTGCCGCGCCTTCGGCGAGCGCGAACGTCTCGCCCCGCTCGGCGGCGAGCACGGCCTGCGTCGTGGCCAGCACGGCGTCGACGAGCACGACCACGTGCGCCCCAGGCAGGATGCGCCGGGCGCCGTCGACGCCCCAGTCGAACCGGACCTGGTATTTCGCCTGCCCGAGGGCGTTCGTCGAATCGCTCACCGCGACAGGCTAACGCCGACCCGCCCCGCCGTCGGCACCCGGACGGCGTTCATGACGCGATGCGGCACGGCGGGCACCGTTCGGCGCGACCGGGCGTGGCGCGACCGGGCGTGGCGCGACCGAGCCGGCGCTCAGCGCACCATCGCGTCGTAGGCCGCGAGCGCCTCGGCGTCGCTCGCCCGCGAGGTCGCCCGCCGGGCGGCGTCGAGAGCGGCGACCGGATCGGGCTCCTGCCTCGCGATGAGCAGCTGTCGCTCCGCCTCGGCAAGGCGCGTGCGGGCGTCGGCGCCGACGCGTGGACCACCGTGCGCGATGGCGGCGTTCGCGGCCCGGAGCTGGCTCTCGGCGATCGCAAGTGCGCCCCCGAGGGCGCCGCGCGCGCCGTCGAGGCGGGACTGCGCGGCCCGGGTCGAGGCACGTGCGGCGTCGAGGCGATCGAGCGTCACCCGCAGGCGGTCGCGCCCGGCGAACGGATCGGCCGTGCGGTCCCGGCGGCTGCCGAGCACCCCGGCCGCATCGGCGACCGCGGTGGCGAGGGCGGCGCCCGCGTCGGAATCGTCGGTCGCGTCGCGCTCGAGCCTGGCAGCGGCCACGTCGGCTTCGAGCCGGCGGGCGAGTTCGGCCTCGTCGGCGGCGGCCGCCCCGAGCTCGGCCTCGACGCCCTCGGCCTCGGCGAGCGCGCGGGCGGCACGATCGAGCGACTCGGCCGCAGCCTCGGTCGCCGCAGCGACGGGGTGCGCACGTGCCAGGCCGGCCGCGGCATCCGCCAGCCGTTCGTCGGCCGCGGCGAGCGCGGCATCGGCGCGCGCGAGGGCGCCCTGGGCTCCCCCGAGCGCCGAGGCGGCGAATCCGCGGGCGAGCCGCTCGAGCGCACCGGCCGCCTCTCGCCGCCGCATGGCGAGCTCGCGAGCGCGGGCCTGCAGCGCGGGCGCCTCGACGCTCGCGCCGTGCTCGGCACGACGCCTGGCGCTCAGCTCGGCGTCCGCCCGGTCGAGCGTGCGCAGCGCCTGCTCGCAGAGGTCGATGATGCGCGCGCTCCAGGTGCGGCGCTCGGCGGCCGTGTCGGGCGCGGCGTCGTCGAGGCGCTGCTGCAGCAGGAACGCCTCGCGCAGCCACCGCTGCGCCGCATCGACCGCGTCCCTCGCGATGCGTGCCGTCGCCTCGTCGAACTGGGCCTCGGCGAACGCGACCTCGGCGACCGCCTCGCGCACCGCCGTGTCGGCCTGCACGATGAGCGACTTGGCCTGCACCTCGGTCGGACGCGCCGCCGCGAGCGCGGACTGTTCGCGCTTGGCGCCGAGGCGGCGGAACCCCAGCACCGCCCCGACGAAGGCCGTGACGGCGACGCCGGCCACCACGAGCGAGGGCACCCACCAGAGTCCGTCGGCCATGCGCTGGAGTCTAGGCGTCGGGAATGCGCGAACGCCGGGCGGGGAGCGCAGAAATTCAGGAGATCCTGCCCTTCGCATCCGCTCGTGCGCCTCTGAGGCCGGATCTCCTGAATTCCGGGTCGGCCGGCCGCCACACCCCCGCGAATCCGGCGCAGATGCTTGGCTGCGGCATCCGTCGGTCATATGGTCGGCTCATGCGGGTCATGTTGAAGCTCACGCTCGACTGCAGGCCGGATGCCGCGTGGCGGGCGTTGCACAGCCCCGCCGTGCTGCGCGAGGTCGTCGCCCCGTGGCTCGACTTCACCTCGCTCGAACCAGGCGGGCTGCCGACCGCGTGGACCGAGGGGCGTCACCGCCTGCAGCCGCGCGCGTTCGGGCGTGTGCCGATCGGCGAGGAGGTGGTCGACCTCAGCCATCCCGGCGGGCTTCCGCCAGGCGTCCGCATGCTCCGCGACGGCGGCGGCGCGCTCACGGGCCCGTTCGCGCTGTTCGACCGGTGGGATCACCGCATGGCCGTCTCGGCGCTGCCCGACGGGCGCACCCTCTACCGCGACCGTCTCGTCGCGCACGCCGGCGCCCTCGACGCCGTCGCCTGGTACCCGACCTGGGCGTTCTGGCAGTGGCGCGGTCGCCGGCTCCGCCAGCTCGCGCCCACCTGGTCGTTCGATCCACCCGGAACGGCGGATGCCGCGGCGACACGCCCCGACGAGGCGCCGCCGCCCGGCGCACCCGCCCGAGCCGCGACATCCGGCCGACCAGGGACATACGGCCGAGCCGGGACATCCGACCGACCCGCGACATCCGCCCGACCAGAAGGGGGCACCGCATGACCGCCTCGAACCCGTCGCTGCAGCTCACGGACTGGCGACGACGCGTGTTCGGGCTGTACGCGGGCGTGCGCCAGCTCAGCGCCCACGACCCCGCCGCCGGCCACGAACTCTGGAAGTCGGGGCGCGACGAGCTCTTCGCCGGGCATCCGCAGTCGCCGCTGCTGCCCGACGACCGGGCCTCATTCACCGGGCTGAACGTGTCGCGCTACGACCCCGACTGGCGCTTCGAGCTCGAGGTGCGCCGGCCCGCCGAGCCACAGAAGCTCGTCGTCGACAGCGCCACCGACGGCAAGATCCGCTTCGCGCTGGTCGGCACTGTTCGCGTGCCCTACCTCGGTTCGCTCGACGTCTGGCGGCTCACCCAGTACGCGGGCGGGCTCTTCCTGCCCGTGAAGGACACGCTCGCCGGCGCACCCGGCGGCACCTACGGCGGCGGGCGCTACCTGCTCGACACGGCCAAGGGCGCCGATCTCGGCGAGGGCGCCGGCCTCGACTCCCTCATCGTCGACTTCAACTTCGCCTACAACCCGTCGTGCGCGTACGACCCGTCGTGGTCGTGCCCGCTCGCGCAGCCGGGCAACACGCTCCGCGATGAGGTGCCCGTCGGCGAGCGCCTGTCGCGGTGATCGGGGCCCACGACACGACCGGCGGGGCATTCACAGCGTCGGCCCGGCGGCATCCGCTATGCTCGTTGGTGGTGTGCGCGATGAACGCGCCGCCTGCGTCGTAGAAACGCTTTCCGGGCAGGGCCTCATCAGAGGGCGCCCGTTGACTCTCATACGGCGAACGGATGCGCCGACCGGCGCCTTCGCCAATCCCATCGCCGGGCCGATCCGCCGCACCGCGCCGCCGCACCACTGCGAACGCGCACCTGCGCCGGCATCACCGTGCGGTGCGCCCCGAAAGGCACCCATGACCGACACCACCTTCAGCACGCTGGGCGTTCCCGCGCCCATCGTCGCGGCCCTCTCGGCCGACGGCAAGACCAGCCCCTTCCCGATCCAGGTCGACACCCTGCCCGACACGCTCGCCGGGCGCGACGTGCTCGGCCGCGGCAAGACGGGCTCCGGCAAGACCCTCGCGTTCTCGATCCCGATGGCCGCGCGCCTCGGCGGCGAGCTCGCCGGCGGCAAGCGCCGCCCCGGCCGCCCCCTCGGCCTCGTGCTCGCCCCCACGCGCGAGCTCGCAACCCAGATCGACGCCGTGCTCGCCCCGCTCGCCAAGGCGTACGGCATGACCACCACCACGATCTTCGGCGGCATCAGCCAGAAGCGCCAGGTCGACGCACTGCGCGCCGGCGTCGACATCGTCGTGGCCTGCCCCGGCCGCCTCGAAGACCTCATGAAGCAGGGTCACGTGACCCTCGACGCCGTCGAGATCACCGTGCTCGACGAGGCCGACCACATGGCCGACCTCGGGTTCCTGCCCGTCGTCACGCGCATCATGGACAAGACCCCCCAGTCCGGCCAGCGCCTGCTCTTCTCGGCGACGCTCGACAACGGCGTGGACAAGCTCGTCAAGCGCTTCCTCCACAACGAGGTGCTGCACTCGGTCGACGAGGCCACCTCGCACGTCGCCGCGATGACCCACCACGTGTTCGAGGTCGACGACGTCGACGCGAAGAACGACCTGATCACCGCGCTCGCCTCCGGCACCGGCCGCCGCATCCTCTTCATGCGCACCAAGCACCACGCCAAGAAGCTCGCGAGGAAGCTCGCCGAGCAGGGCATCCCCGCCGTCGACCTGCACGGCAACCTGTCGCAGCCGCAGCGCGACCGCAACCTCGCCGCGTTCGGCGACGGCTCGGTCAAGGTGCTCGTGGCCACGGATGTCGCGGCTCGCGGCGTGCACGTCGACAACGTCGAGCTCGTGATCCACGTCGACCCGCCCATGGAGCACAAGGCGTACCTGCACCGCTCGGGCCGCACCGCTCGCGCCGGCAGCGAGGGCGACGTCGTCACCATCTGCCTCCCCTCGCAGAAGCAGGACCTCAAGACCCTGCTCCGCAAGGCCGCGATCCAGGTCGTGCCCGAGCGCGTGACCGCGAAGTCCCCGTCGGTCGTGAAGCTCGTCGGCGACGTCGCCCCGTTCGTGAAGCCCGCGCCCCGCGCTGCCGTGCAGCAGCAGGGCGGCGGCGGTCGCTCGCAGGGCGCGAACGCGCAGCGCAAGCGTGCAGCTCGCGACGGCGCTCCCGTCTCGGGCGAGGCCCGCACCGAAGGCGGCGGCCGTCGTCGCGGCGCACGTGGCAACGGCGGCGCCGGTGCTGCGGATGTCGCGCCCGGCGCTCCCCGTCGCGACCGGTCCGGCCGGCCCGCCGAGGCCAGGGCCAACGCTCCCAAGCAGGGCGGCGGCCACAGCCGCGGCGCGCAGACCACCGGCGCACAGCGTGGAGCATCCGGTCGCCCTGCGAAGCAGCCGCTCCGCGTCGGCAGCCTCGTCGGCCAGAGCAGCCAGCGCACGAACCGTCGCGCCCAGGGCTGATCCCGCCCGAGCAACGCACCTGACGGCCCCGACGAGCACCTGCTCGTCGGGGCCGTCGGCGTCTGCGGGCGCGGTGCCGTGTCGAGGCCGACCGGCACGAGGCATCCGCTCCACGACGACGCATTGTCACCGATGGACAACGATCGGGCGCACGGACCGGCTCGATTTGTCGTGCGCCGCACCCTGGCTTAGCCTCTGGGTATGAGCACCGAAGTCGTTGCCGAAGCCCTTGTGATCCGTCCGGTCCGCGATTCCGACGCCGAGGCACTGGGGCGCGTGCACGCCCAGTGCTGGCACGAAGACTACGACCAGCTGGTCGACCAGGCCACCCTCGCGAACCTCTCCCCTCGCCGCATGGCCGAGCTCTGGGCCCACCGGCTCGGGCAGGGCGATGCGCACACCTACATCGCCGCCCTCGTCGACGGCGAGATCGTCGGCTTCGCCGGCGCCGGCCCCGCCCGCGACGACGATGCGCCCCGCGAGCGCGAGCTGTTCTTCATCCACCTGCTCGACTCGCACCACGGCCACGGCATCGGGCAGAAGCTCTTCGACGCCACCGTCGGCGACGAGGCCGTCACCCTCTGGGTGCCCTCGGCCAACGAGCACGCGATCGGCTTCTACGAGCGCAACGGCTTCACCGCCGACGGCGCCTCGCACGACGAGCCGTTCCTCGGCGAGTCGATCCACGAGATCCGCATGGTGCGCTGAGCGGGCGCATTCGAGATTCGACCGAGACGAGCGGGTGCTGCGGCATCCGCTCGTCTCGCGTTCGGAGCCCACGCCGAGGCGTCGGCCCCGCACGCGCACCCTCGGCGGAGCGTTCGAACCGGCGTTAGTCTGGCCCGATGCCGATCCCTGTCATCCTCGACGTCGACACGGGTGTCGACGACGCACTCGCCCTCGTCTTCGCCGCGCGTCACCCCGAGCTCGAGCTGCTCGGCGTGAGCTGCGTCGCCGGCAACGTGGCGCTCGACCAGGTCGTCGAGAACACGCTCCGGGTGCTCGCCGCCGCGGGTCGCGACGACGTCCCGGTCGCCGCGGGTGCCCGTCGCCCGCTCATCGAGGCGGCCAGGGCGGCCACCGTGCACGGAACCGACGGACTCGGCGGGGTCGAGCTCCCGGCCTCCTCGCGCACGGTCGAGCCCGAGCACGCCGTCGAGTTCCTGCGCCGCACGATCCTCGCCGCGCCGCGACCCGTGACGCTCGTCGCACTCGCGCCGCAGACCAACGTCGCCCTCCTGCTGCGCACGCACCCCGACGTGGCGCGGAACCTGGAGCGCATCGTGTTCATGGGCGGTTCGGCGTCGGTGGGCAACGCGACCGCCGTCGCCGAGTTCAACGTCTGGCACGACCCGGAGGCGGCCGCGATCGTGCTCGACTCGGGCGTTCCGACCTGCATGTACGGGCTCGACGTCTTCAACGAGGTCGGGGTTCCGCAGGAGCTCGCCGCGCGGCTCGAGAACGGCGAGAACCCGCTCGGCCGCGTCGTCGGAGCCTTGCTCGGCCATCGCGTCGCGGGCTCGGCCGACGGATCGTTCGAGTACAGCGGCCTCATCGGCGACGCCGGCGCGGTCTGCTCGCTCGTCGACCCCGACGCACTCGGCATGCGACGGCTGCCCGTGCGGGTCGAGCTGTCGGGATACGCGAGGGGCCAGACGCTCGTCGACCAGCGCAGTCGCCCCGGCGAGGACCTCGTGCACGGCGACGGAGTCGAGTGGGAGCAGGTCGAGGTCGCACTCACGGTCGACGCGCCACGCCTCGCGCGCGTGTTCCTCGAGACGCTCGGGCTGCCGACGGCCTAGAAGCGGAGGCTCAGCTCGGAGCGGATGCCGCGGCATCCGTCCCCCGAACGGACGAACGGACGAACGGACGAACGGGCGACGCGGGATCACCGCGTCGCCCGTCCTGCTGGTCCTGGTCAGTTGAATGCGGCCAGGTAACTCGGGATCGTGTCGGTTCCGCTCGCCTCGTCGCCGAGGTCGTTCACGACGTGGCTGATGATGCCGTTGCCGCCGAGTGACACCGCGAGCAGGTTGCGGAGCCGGATCCCCGGCTTCGCCGGAGCCTCGATCGCGCTGTGCGTGACGATGCTCGGATCGACGTTGTTGTAGGAGTAGACGCCGACGCCCCATGCCTGGTGCTCGTCGACGTCGTCGGTGACCTTGTAGCCGGCCCAGCCGAGCGTGGAGCCGTTCATCCACGCCGCCTGGTTCGGCGGGTCGTACGCCAGCTCCGACTGGTAGAACACGGTGCGCCCGCGCTCACCGCTCCAGACGGTGTTGTACTGCTGGAAGTGCTCGACGAACAGGCCGTAGGCCGTCACGTCGTCGCCCGTGACCACGAGGCCGCGGTCGGCGGTGTTCAGGTTCCAGCCGATGCCCTCGCCGTGATCGCCGCGCCACGACCAGATGTGGTCGACGAGCGTGTCGTCGGCGTGCACCACGAGCGCGTCGTCGACCTTGCCGGCGACCGCACCGCCGACGCGGAGGAACACGTCGTGCAGCGAGATCGGGTCGTCGGAGTGGTCGGCGGATGCCCCGGGCTCGCCCACCTCGAGCAGCACGGGCGCGTGCTCGGTGCCGGCGTCGAAGAGCACGCCGGCGAGCTTGACCCCGTCGACGTCGGCGAGGCGCATCGCGGCGACCCCGCCGTCGTTCACGATGGTGGCGTAGCCGAGCCCGAGCACGACCGTGTCGGCGCGATCGACCTCGATCGTCTCGTCGACGTGGTAGATGCCGGGCGTCAGCAGCAGGTTCAGGCCCTGTGCGAGCGCCTGGTTGATGCGCTCGGCCGAGTCGCCGGGCTGCGCCACGTAGAACTCGTCGAGCGGGATCGACTCGCCGGGCGTCTGGCCGCCGTCCCACGTGGTGCCTCGCGTGTTCGTCGCAAGGCTCGGCACGAACACCGCCCAGTCGTCGCCGGCCCAGTACAGGTACGGCTTCTCGCGCGTGATCGGGCTCGTGTCGAGCACCGTGTGCGACGGGTTCGGGAAGTGCGGCGCTGGCGAACCCTCGACGCCCGAGAACACCATGTTCCACACCGAGCCCTCCCACGACCCGAACGTGGAGTCGCGGCTCAGCCACTGCTGCTGCGAGTACGAGCGCACCGCGCCGTCGACCTTGGAGTCGGCGATGAAGCCGCCGCTCGCCCAGCCGTAGCTCGAGGGGGCCAGGTTGAGCGCCCCCTTCACGTGCACGCGGCGCATCGGCGCGGCCTGCGAGACCGCCCAGCGCGCCTCGCCCGTGTGTGGGACGATCGCGAGGTTCTCGACCGAGCGCCAGAAGTTCTGCGTCGCGTTGCCGCCGAACCACTGCGCGTCGGCCCAGACGCCGCCGTTGATCGTGACGTCGTCGGGGTGGCGCCCTGCACCGCTGATCGAGGTGTTGAACCCGACGTTCGCGTGCACGTCGTAGCTGCCCGGCTTGAACAGGAACTGCGAGCGGGCGGGCCCGAACTGGTCGGTCTCCTGCGCGGTGAACGCGGCATCGAGCTCGGCCTGGATGGTCGAGTCCGGCGTCTGGTCGTCGTACACGTGCACGTTCGGGCCGAGGTCGCCGCCGCCTGGAATCACGCCCACCGGCGGTTCGCCTCCTTCGCCGACGAGCACCTGCAGCTCGAAGATCGAGTACCCGTATCCCGTGCCGCGCTGCGTTCCCTGGAGCCGCAGCCATCGGCCCTCGGCGTCGACGGCCACGGTGTCGTGGCCGCCGTCGCCGGCCGTGACGGTGGCCGCGGTGGTCCAGTTCGAGCCGTCGTCGGAGACCTGCACGCGGTATCCGCGTCCGTAGGCGGCCTCCCAGTCGATCTCGATGGAGCAGATGTCGCGCTCCTCGCCGAGGTCGAGCGCGAGCCATTCGGCATCCGCGAAGGAGGAGCCCCACCTCGTCTGCGCGTTGCCGTCGACGGCGAGGTTCGCGGTGAACGGCCCCTCCGAGCTGGAGGCACTCGCCGTGGTCGAGCCCGCAGGCAGCGCCTCGCAGTCCGCAGCGTTCGCGGGTGCCGCGCCGGCCAGGACCAGGCCGCTGCCGATCAGGCCGGCCGTCGAGAGTGCGGCGAGGGTCCTCGCACGCACGGTTCGTCGTTTCGTCATGTCATCTCGCATTCGGATCACGCCTTCGGGATCAGGTTGTACTGCTCGTCGAGCACGGCGCCGCGGTGCGGCTTGTAGAGGTCGTAGCCGCGCGGGTTGCACTGCAGCCCGCCGTTGATGCACTGCTCGACGAGCCGGTCGAGCACCTCGGGCTCCCACGCGTTGAAGAAGTCGTAGTGCCACGACTGATCCGATCCGCTCGCGAGCCGCACATCCGACATGTCGCCGCTCACCGGCCACGCGATCTTGAACTCGATCATCGGCACCGCGATCGGATGCGTCATCGGGCACTGTCCGTTCACGGGGTACGCCATGTGCGGGCCGTGGCCCATCTCCTGCGCGGCCTTGGGCGTGAGGTGCATGCCGTCCCAGCACGAGGGCGCCTGGTAGCGGATGTTCAACTCGGTGCCAGGGTCGCAGAAATCGGGGATGTCCCAGCTCTTCGAGATCCCGCCGCACTCCCAGCCCTCGACCGCGCCGGGCGCGGTGCGGAAGGACTCGGGGGTGGCCTTCATGTCGCCCGCGACGAACCGCAGGCCCTGCGGGAACGGCTGCACCTTCTTGTAGTCGTCGATGCCGGACTTGTAGTAGATCGTCATCGGGATGTCGGGCTCGATCACCTCGGTCCCCTTGTAGAGGGCCGGGAACCAGTACGACGAGTGGTCCTGCGGCACCGTGCAGGTGGAGTCGGTGTTCGCGAGCAGCGAGTCGGTCGTCGTGAACGCGTCGGTCGAGCGGTTGCCGACGAAGGTGTGCAGGTGCGATGCGCCCGGCTGGCCCGGGTAGACGATCGGGTCGTCCGGACGGTTGTGCGAGAAGGTGCAGTTCGCCTGGAACTCGTGGTGGGTGAC
The DNA here is from genome assembly GCF_001421565.1 of Agromyces sp. Leaf222. Taxonomy (NCBI): domain Bacteria; kingdom Bacillati; phylum Actinomycetota; class Actinomycetes; order Micrococcales; family Microbacteriaceae; genus Agromyces; species Agromyces sp. Leaf222. Next base: position 3,335,530 of record NZ_LMKQ01000001.1, read on the forward strand.
CTCGTCGTTGAAGACGGGCGGGTCCTCGGGGTCGACGACCTCGCCGTCGCCGTAGACCTGGAACTCGAGCAGCGAGTAGCCGTAGCCGGTCGCGCGCTCGGATCCGACGAACTGCACGTAGCGGCCGGCGCCCGTGAACTCGAGCGTCTGCACGCCGCCGTTGCCGTCGGTGACGGCAGCGACGGTGTCCCACTGCTGCGCGTCGTCGGACACCTGGATGGTGAAGGCCTCGCCGTAGGCGGCCTCCCAGTCGAGCACGACCCGATCGAGCGGATGGCTCGCGCCGAGGTCGACGCGGAACCACTCGCCGTCGGACGGGGCGCTGGCCCAGCGCGTCGACCGGTCGCCGTCGACGGCGAAGCGCGGGCCGAGTCCGCCGGACTCGGAGCTCGAGGCGCTCGTGAGCGCCCCCCGCGAGAGCAGGGTGTCGGATGCCGCGTTCGCGGCGTTCGCGGCGTTCGTGGCGACGAGCGAACCCGCGACGAGTCCGACGGCCGCGAGGCCGGTGACGGCGATCGCGAACGGCAGGGGCCTGCGGATGGCGTCGGCGCGAGACGACGAGCCGTCGCCGCCGGCGGTGTCCGTCGCGTGCCGGTGGGTGGGAAGGGGGAACATCGGTGTACGTCCTTCGTGAAGAGCGGTGGATCCTGGCGCCGTGCGCCGGATGCGGTGCGTTCGGTCCGGTTCGGACCTGGGCTCGGGATGGCGCGCGGGCGCGCGCCTGCGACCGGTCGCGGGGATGCGGTTGCGCGACTCGGGTGAGGCGGTGGGGAACCCGGGCCGGCGTGGAGTGGGGGCGCCGGCCCGGGTGGCTCGGATCAGGGCAGGTCGTAGATGCCGACCTCGAAGAGCGAGTAGCCCCATTCGGTGCCGCGCTCGGTGAGGTTGAGCTTGACGTAGCGTGCGGTGCCTGCGGCGTCGAACGTGTCGATGCCGCCGTCGCCGCCGGTGACCGTCTTGATCGTGGACCAGTTCGTGCCGTCGTTCGAGGTCTGCACCTCGTAGGACTTCGCGTACGCGGATTCCCAGACGAGCTGGAACCGGTCGAACGCCTTCGGCGACCCGAGGTCGACCTGGATCCATCCGTTCGGCGCCCATTCGCCTGACCACCGGGTGGCCGTGTTGCCGTCGAACGCCTGGCCGGGCGTGTAGTTGTCGCCCCAGGTCTGGAAGCTCGACGCGGTCGCCGTCTTGCCGAGCGCGACGTTCGTGCCGGGCACCGCGGGCGGCACGACCTTGAACGAGCGGGTCTCGACGCCGACGTTGCCCTTGCCGTCTTCAACGAAGACGTAGGCCTTCCAGACACCGAGCTTCTGCGGCGCCACCACGGTGATCGCGTCGCCGCTGCGCTGGTGCTCGACGTACTGCACGCCACCGGCGCCGTCGATGTACTTCGAGTTGAAGAACGTGACGTACGTCAGCGGGTCGCCGTCGGGGTCGCTGACCGAGAGGTTGAACGTGAACGGCTGGCCGGCCACGATCGAGCCCGACGACGGGATCGACATCGAGCTGATGCGGGGCGGGGTGTTGCCGCCCGCCGCAGAGCCGTTCCACATGTCGGCGACGGTGTAGTAGCCGAGGCGCTTGTTGCCGCCGGGGTTCACGTTGAACCACACGCCGCCGAAGTCGCCCTCGAGCCCGTAGTGGAAGAACGTCGCGCCGAGTCCGACGCCCTCGTGCTCCGTGATGCACCGCCACGAGTCGCGGAGCGCCTCGCCCTTCTCGATGTCGGTGGGCTCGTCGGGAACGCCGTTCGCGTCATCCGGAACCTCCCACTCGCCGGCCGCGCCGCCCTCGGTGACGATGTACGGCCAGTCGTAGTCGCCGTCCTCCCACGTCTCGCGGATGTTGCAGACGTCTCCGTAGGAGTTGACCGCGAGCAGGTCGAGCGCCGGGCTGTTGGCCTTGTAGTACGGCCAGGAGCCGGTCCAGGCGTCGGTCGAGGTGATCGGGTGGTTCGGGTCGATCGCCTTGATCGCGACCGCGACCTCGTTGACGTACGCCGCGTAGGCGTTGCGCTCGGCTTCGAGCACGGCTCCCGAGAAGCAGTTCTGCAGCCCGAGCAGGGACTCGTTGCCGACGCTCCACATGAGGGTCGCCGGGTGGGACTTGTAGACCTCGACCCAGTTCAGGATGTCGGCCTTGGTCGTCGCCTTGTAGGTCGAGTCGGTCGTGTAATTGATGCACCCGCCCGAGCCCGGGCCGCCGCCGGGCAGCAGCCAGAAGCCGTTGATCACGCGCACGCCGTGCTTCGCCGCGGAGTCGAGGAGCGTCTTCGTGTCGGCGCCGGTGCCCCAGGTGCGGGTCGTGTTCGCGCCCATCCCGGTGAGGCCGGGCATGTAGGTGTCGGCCTCGGCGAAGGAGGGCCCCCAGGTGAAGCCCTTCACGGTGTACGGCTTGCCGTTCACCTGCAGCGACCAGTCGCCGTCGCCGCCGGCGACCTTCACGACGCTCGGGGTGGTGAACGGGCCGGGCTCGTTCGGGTAGCCGGGGTCGACCTCGCCCGGGTCGGTCGGGTCGGTCGGGTCGGTCGGGTCGGTCGGGTCGGTCGGGTCGGTCGGATCCGTGCCGGCGGTGCCGAACACCTGGAACTCCCAGAGCGAGTAGCCGTAGCCGTTGGCCCTGGCCGTGCCGAGCAGCCGAACGAAGCGGCCCTCGCCGTCGACGTCGAGCGACTCGGTGCCGCCCGGGCCGGTGGTGGTGGAGTGGATGGTGGTCCAGCCGCCGGTGCCGGTGTCGGAGACCTGGATCTCGTACGCCTTCGCGTACGCGCCCTCCCAGCTGAGGTCGATGCGGTCGATGGTCGACTGCTGACCGAGGTCGACCTGGAGCCACTGGGGGTCGCTCCAGACACTCGACCAGCGGGTGCCGGCGTTGCCGTCGAAGGCGGCGGATGCCGGCGTGTAGTCCGCGCTCTCGACCGAGGACGCCGTCGCCGGCTTGCCCTGGGAGAGGTTGACGGGCGCGGCGGACGCCGACGGTCCGGGGGCGGCGATCACGCTCGCGACGAGGGTCGCGGCGATCGCGGCGCCGAGCGCGAGTGCGCGCATCGAGGCGCGCCGTCTCGTCTCGATCGGCGGATGGGAAGTCACGGTGAGGGTCTCCTCTGGTCGCGCCGACGCGCGGAAGCGGTCGGCTGTTCGTCTCGTCATTGAGGCGCACGCCCTGGCACTCGTGATGCCTTGGATAGCGCTCTTATCCCAGCGCGACCGAGTATCGTCCGAGTTTTTGCCCCCTGTCAAGGGGACATTTTCCCCGGTCACCGGCGAGGCACCGAGCGACGGTTCGGCATGGATCCGCATGTTTCCGGGCATTCCCAGCCGCAGAAGCACCCGGAAAGCGGCACGCTCAGCCCTTCAGGATCGATGGGATCGGATTGGATAGCGCTCTCATGAGACATCCGAAGTGCCCCGCAAATCCGGCGCCGTGCCATTCGCGCACAGCCGAATGATGCGTATTTCGGGAACCGTTCCCGATCCTCGGATCGAAGCCGGTGATTCTCGGAGAGCGCGATCCCATCGGTGCTAGGGTCGTCGCGTGGACAAGCCCGCAGACCTGCGCACCCCGACGCTCGACGACGTCGCCCGCGTCGCGGGCGTGTCCCGGGCGACCGTCTCCCGGGCGATCCGCGATACCAGGGGCGTCGCCGTCGAGCTCAAGGAGATCGTCGGCCGGGCGATCGCCGAGACCGGCTACGTGCCCAACCGGGCGGCGAGGTCCCTCGCCAGCGGGCGCACCGGCAGCGTGCTCGTCGCCGTGTCGGGCACCGATGCCGACCAGGGCGCGGTGGCCGAGACCGACGTCTTCGCCGACCCGTTCTTCAGCAGGGTCATCAGCGGTGTCGTGCGCACGCTCCGCACCCTCGACACCCAGCCGGTGCTGCTGCTCGTCGAGACCGACGCCGACCGCGCCGACGTGCTCGCGACCGTGCGGCAGGGCGCGGCTGACGGGGCACTGCTCGTCTCGACGCACTCCGACGATCCCCTGCCCGCCGCGTTCGCCGCCGCAGGCCTGCCTGCCGTCACCTTCGCCCGCCCGGCCAGCGACGCGCCCGTCAGCTTCGTCGACATCGCGAACCACGACGGCGGGCGCCTCGCCGCCGAGCACCTCGTCGCGAGGGGCGCGCAGCGGGTGGCCCTCATCGCCGGCCCCGACGACGTGCCGAGCGCGCAGGACCGCGCCCGCGGCTTCCGCGACGCCATGGCACGCCACGGGCAGGCCTTTCCGCCAACGGTGCACGGCGACTTCACGCTCGAGAGCGGCGAACGGGCGATGGCCGAGATCCTCGCCGCCGACCCCGACGTCGACGGCGTCTTCGCGGCGAACGACCTCATGGCCCTCGGCGCGATGCACGAACTCCAGGCCCAGGGGCGCCGGATCCCCGACGACGTCGCGATCGTCGGGTTCGACGACTCGGTCATCGCGACGATCGCGCGCCCGACCCTGACGACGGTCCGCCAGCCGATCGAGGAGATGGCGGCGCAGATGGCCCGCATCCTCGTCGCCCAGATCCGCGAACCCGGCACCCGCCCGTCGTCGATGATCTTCGACCCCGTGCTCATCACCCGCGGCAGCGCCTGACCCGCGCACCCTCCGCGGAATCGGCCGATCGGCCGATTGACGCCGCCGGCCTGCTGCGGAAGCGTGTGACGTGCCCGAGGACCACGGGCTCGGAAGGCGGTGCACGGTGGACTCGGCCGATCGCGTCACGGGTACCCGGAGTCGGGTCCCGCGTCTCCCACCGCGCTGGTTCGTGCGCGGCGCCTGGGTCGTGCATCGGGGCATCTACCGCGTCACCCGCGGACGCAAGGGCCTCTGGCCGCCCCGCCCGGAGCGGTGGGGCACGATGCAGCTCACGACGACGGGGCGGCGCACCGGCCGCGAGCGCGCCGTCATCGTCGCGTACTTCGAGGACGGACCGAACCTGGTCACGCTCGCGATGAACGGCTGGGCCGAGCCCGAACCCGCCTGGTGGCTCAACCTGCTGGCGGATCCCGACGCGACGGTCGTGCTGCCGACGGGCCGGCGCGAGGTGCGGGCGCACGCGGCGACCGGCGACGAGCGGCGACGACTGTGGGCGGCCTGGCAGACTTTCGGCGACGACATCGAGGCGCTCTCGGCTCGCCGCAGCCGCGAGACGGCGGTCGTCGTGCTCGAACCCCGCTGACCCGGAGGGAGCGCGATCAGCGCAGCGCGCCCACCGAGGCGAGCGCCTGGCGCACGAGGAGCCCGCGGCCGCCCTCGAGCTCATCGGCGATGGAATCGGATGCGGCCTCAGCCGGCGTCATCCAGGTGACCTCGAGCGCGTCCTGGCGCGGCTCGCACGTGCCCGTGACCGGCACCACGAAGGCGAGCGACACGGCGTGCTGGCGGTCGTCGGTGAACGACGAGATGCCGGGCATCGGGAAGTACTCGGCGACCGTGAACGGCACTGGGCTCGCGGGCAGCAGCGGGAACGCCATCGGGCCGAGGTCCTTCTCGAGGTGGCGGAACAGCGCGTCGCGCACGGTCTCGCCGTACATCACGCGCCCCGACACGAGCGTGCGCGTCATCTCGCCGACCGCGTTGGCGCGCAGCAGCACGCCGACCTCGGTGACCTGGCCGAGCCCGTCGACGCGCACCGGCACGGCCTCGACGTAGAGCAGCGGCAGCCGGCCACGGATCTCGGCGAGCTCGAGATCGGTGAGCCAACCCGGGTTCGCATTCGGCGCCGGGGTGCCCGCGGGCTCGTCGTCGCCGTTCCAGTCGGGGTCGGGGGTGCGCACGCTCATGCCTCGATTCTGCCCCAGCCTGGCCGGGATACGATGCGTGGATGCGAATCGATGACGAGGCGGTGCTCTGGTCGGCCTCCGACGCCGACCGCGAGGGGCGGCCGCTGCTCGTGCTCCTGCACGGCTTCAACTCGAACGAGGGCGACCTGTTCGGCCTCTCCCCGTACCTCCCGCTCGCTCCCGTCATCGCGTCGCTGCGTGCGCCGGAGTTCACGGGCTACGGGTACGCGTGGTTCCCGCTCCTCGCCGAGGGCGCCGAGCTGTCGGTCGAGGGGGCGGGTGCCGCGGTCGACGCGATCCTCGCCTGGCTCGACCGGGTCGCCCCCGACGCGGCATCCGTCGGCCTGCTCGGCTTCTCGCAGGGCGGTGCGATGGCGCTCGAGCTGCTGCGCCGGGCGCCCGAGCGCTTCGCGTTCGCCGTGAGCCTGGCCGGATTCGTGCTCCCCGGCGAGCGGGAGGGCGACGGCGATGCGCGCATGGCCGAGCTCGCGCCGCCCGTGTTCTGGGGTCGGGGCACCGCCGACACGGTGATTCCGGATGCCTCGGTCGAGCGCACGCGCGACTGGCTGCCGTCGCACTCGTCGCTCGACGCGCGCATCTACGAGGGGCTCGCGCACTCCGTCTCGGAGCTCGAACTCGCGGATGTCGCGGCGTTCCTCCGGGCGCAGTACGCCGCCTGAGCGGGCGTCAGACGCCCGAGCCGGCTCCGCCGCCGCCCGCGGTGCGACCCTCGGCCGCCCAGCGCGCGGCGCGCTCCTTGTCGCGATCGGCGACCCGGATCTTCTCGGCGCGCACGGCGGCCTGCGTGGCGCGCTCCTGCACGAGCCACTGGGGCGGGGCCTCGAGCAGCGACTTGATCTCGGCGCTGGTCAGGGGTTCGGTGACGCCGCCGCGGGCGAGGCCGGAGTTCGAGATGCCGAGCTTGGAGGCCACGACGGTGCGCGGGTGCGGGCCCTCGCGGCGCAGCGTCTCGAGCCACTCGGGCGGGTCGGCCTGCAGCTTCGTGACCTCGTCGCGCGTGATGGTGCCCTCACGGAACTCCTCAGGGGTCGCGTCGAGGAGGATCCCGAGCTTCTTGGCGGCGGTCTCGGGTTTCATCGACTGGGAGGCGTTCACCCTCACACGTTAGCCGGTTCGCCTGTGTGCGGCATCCGACGTCATGCAGGACGCGATGCCGAGCGCCCGCCCATCGCGGCGCGATAGCCTGTCATGGGCGTTTCCGTGGCACAGGAGGGGGCGAGATGACCCTGCAACTGCGCTACGTCGCCGGGGTGAGCCCGGCCAGGTGGCTGCGAGCGTGGACCGAGCGGCGGCCAGACCTGCCGCTGGAGGCGCATCGCGTCGACGAGGCCGCACAACTCGCCGGACTCCACGAGGGAGAGATCGACCTCGCGTTCGTGCGCCTGCCGGTCGAGGCCGACGGCCTGCACGTGATCCCGCTCTGGGAGGAGCAGCCCGTCGTCGTGCTCGCGAAGGACCACGCGTTCGCCGACGAGGCCTCGCTGACCCTCGCCGACCTCGCCGACGAGCCCATCGCCCCCGTGCAGGACGACGCCGCGATGACGATCGAACTCGTCGCCGCGGGCACGGGTGTCGCGTTCGTGCCGCACGGCGTCGCGCGCCTGCACGCCCGCAAGGACGTCGTGGCCGTTCCGGTGACGGATGCCGCGACGACGCGCATCGCGCTCGTCTGGGCCGTCGAGCGCGACGACGACGACATCCAGGAGTTCGTGGGCGTCGTGCGCGGACGCAAGGCGAAGAGCTCGCGCGGCCAGGCCGACGACGAGCCCGCGCTCTCCCCCGCGAAGGCGGCCAAGAAGGCCGCGGCCGAGCGGCGCGCCGCCGAGGCGGCCAAGGCCGGCAAGGGCGGCAAGGGCGCGAAGTCCGGGGGCAAGGGCGGTCGCCCCGCTCCGCGCACCGGCGCCGGCGCGAAGCAGCGCAGCCGCCGGAGGGGGCGATGAGCGAACCCCGCCCGTTCCTGTTCCTCTCGGCGCGCCCCGAGGTCGAGGCCGTCGGGCCCGAGTACGAGTCGATCCGGCGCGCCATGGCGGTCGGCGCCGACCGGCTCGAGCACCTGCGGCTCGACGTCGAGCCGCTGCCGGCGACCGACCTCACCGCGTACGCGGGCATCGTCGTCGGCGGCAGCCCCTACAACGTGACCACCCCCGACGAGCACAAGCACCCCGTGCAGCGCCGCGTCGAGGACGACCTCGCCCGAGTCGCCGAGGCCGCGCTCGACGGCGGGCATCCGCTGCTGTTCACCTGCTACGGCATCGGCGTGCTGACGCGCCTGCTCGGCGGCGAGGTCGGCACGCGGCACGGCGAGGACGCGGCCGCGGTCGAGATCACGCTGACCGACGCGGGCGTCGACGACCCGCTCACCGGCGTGCTCCCCCGCCGCTTCGACGCGCTCGTCGGCCACAAGGAGGCCACCGAACGGCTGCCGGAGGGCGCCGTGCTGCTCGCCTCGTCCGCCGCCTGCCCGGTGCAGGTCTACCGCGCGGGCGCCCGCGTCTACGCGACGCAGTTCCACCCCGAGGTCACCGCGCACGACTTCGTCGCCCGGGCGAACGTGTACCGCCATCACGGCTACTTCCCGGCGAGCGAACTGCGCGCCGTGACTGAACGGCTGGGCGCGGCATCCGTCACCCAACCGCAGCGGCTGCTGCGCCGGTTCGCGGAGTTCGCCGGCGTCGACGACTGAGGCGCGGGGCCGATCGGTTCGCACACGCCCTGCATCCGTGCCCCGCGGCCCTGTGCCCGGCGGCCCTGTGCCCGTCGGCCGGCGCCCGACACACGTCGACGGCCGCACGGCGAACCGTGCGACCGTCGATCGTCTCGTCGAAGCGAGTGCGCCTACCGCGAGCTGAACGCCGCGTCGAACGCCGCGTCGGACGGCACGTACGACGCGAGTCGGCGCACGAAGCCGAGCGCCTCGGGCGCGCCGACGAGGCGGTCCATGCCGGCGTCCTCCCACTCGACCGAGGTCGGCCCGTCGTAGCCGATCGCGTTCAGCATGCGGAACGCGTTCTCCCACGGCACGTCGCCGTGACCGGTGGAGATGAAGTCCCAGCCGCGCCGCGGGTCGGCCCACGGCAGGTGCGACGACAGGCGACCGTTGCGGCCGTTGTCGAGGCGCTTCTTCGTGTCCTTGCAGTGCACGTGGTAGATGCGGTCCTTGAAGTCCCACAGGAACCCGACGGGGTCGATGTCCTGCCAGACCATGTGGCTCGGATCCCAGTTCAGGCCGAACGCCTCGCGGTGCCCGATCGCCTCGAGCGTGCGCACCGTCGTCCAGTAGTCGTACGCGATCTCCGACGGGTGCACCTCGTGCGCGAACCGCACCCCGACCTCGTCGAAGACGTCGAGGATCGGGTTCCAGCGCGCCGCGAAGTCGTCGTACCCGGCGTCGACCATCTCGGCCGTCGCGGGCGGGAACATCGCCACGTACTTCCAGATCGACGAGCCGGTGAAGCCGGTGACCGTCTTCACGCCGAGCTTCGCCGCCATGCGCGCCGTGAGCTTCAGCTCCTCGGCGGCGCGTTGCCGCACACCCTCCGGATCGCCGTCCCCCCAGACGCGATCGTTCAGGATGTCGCGGTGGCGCTGGTCGATCGGATCGTCGCAGACCGCCTGGCCGCCGAGGTGGTTGGAGATCGTCCAGACCTTCAGGCCGTTGCGCTCGAGGATGTCGAGCCTGCCCTGCACGTAGGCCTCGTCATCCCACCTGGACACGTCGAGGTGATCCCCCCAGCAGGCGATCTCCAGGCCGTCGTAGCCCCACTCGCCGGCCAGCCTCGCCACCTCCTCGAACGGCAGGTCGGCCCACTGGCCGGTGAACAACGTGATCGGTCGCGCCATCGCGATTCCCTTTCGTGTCGTGAACGTGCCGCGGATCAGTCCGCGGCGGTGACCCAGAGGCCCTCGGCCGCCGAGCTCTGCTCGACCGCGTCGAGGACGCGCTGCACGTGCAAGCCGTCGTCGAACGACGGTTCGGGTCGGATGCCCCCGGCGATGGCGACGACGAGGTCGCGCACCTGGTGGGAGAAGCCGTGCTCGTACCCGAGCATATGACCGGTCGGCCACCACGCCCCCACATAGGGGTGCCCCGGTTCGGTGACGAGGATGCGGCGGAACCCCTGCTCGGTCTCGGGCTGGGTCGCGTCGTAGAACTCGAGCTCGTTCAGTCGCTCGAGGTCGAATGCGAGGGCCCCCTTCGACCCGGAGACCTCGATGCGGAGGGCGTTCTTGCGCCCCGTGCGGAACCTCGTGGCTTCGAACGACGCGAGTGCGCCGGAGGACAGTCGTCCCGTGAACAGCGCGAGGTCGTCGACCGTGACCGCCCCGCGTTCGGATGACGCGCTGCCGCTGAGCCCCGAGCCGTGCTCGAGCAGCGGGCGTTCGGCGACGATCGTCTCGATGATGCCGCTCACGCGCTCGACCCGTTGCCCGGTGATGAACTCGGTCAGGTCGATCGCGTGCGCGCCGATGTCGCCGAGCGCGCCGGATCCGGCGAGCTCCTTCTTCATGCGCCAGGTCAGCGGCGCCTCGGCGTCCATCAGCCAGTCCTGCAGGTACTCCGCTCGCACCTGTCGGATGTCGCCGAGTCGCCCGTCGGCGATCAGCCGGCGTGCGTGCACGACCGCCGGCACCCGACGGTAGGTGAACCCCACCATCGAGGCGACGCCGCGTTCGGCTGCGCGAGCCGCGACCTCCGCCATCGCCGCGGCCTCGCCCACCGAGTTGGCGAGGGGCTTCTCGCAGAGGACGTGCTTTCCGGCCTCGAGCGCGGCGATCGCGATCTCGGCGTGCGTGTCGCCCGGGGTCACGATGTCGACGAGGTCGATGTCGTCACGGGCGATCACCTCGCGCCAGTCGGTCGCGGCCTCGGCCCAGCCCCACCGTGCGGCTGCGGCGGCGGTCGCCGCCGGGTCGCGGCCGACGACGACCTGCATCGCGGGAGCGAGCGGGAGGTCGAAGAACCGCGGGGCGACCCGCCAGCCCTGGGAATGCGCTGCGCCCATGAAACCGTGGCCGATCATGGCGACGCGAAGCTCCTGTGTCAACGCGATGCTCCTCTCAGGAGATGGAACGGGGCGCCCGGCCCACTCGGCCGGGCGCCCCGCTGGCCCTCAGGACTCGAAGGCGAGATCGATGAACTGGTCGACGTTGTCCTTGGTGACCACCGGAGCGTCGAGGACGATCCGGGTGGGCACGCTGGGCGTGATCAGGTCGCTCATCGTCTTGCCCTGCGCGATGAGGCGCGCGAGCGCGACGCCGTCTGCGGCCTGCGTCGACGGGTAGATGACCGTCGCCTTCAGCACGCTGTCGTCGGCCTGGATGGCCTCCATCGCGTTCTTCGAGCCGGCGCCGCCGACCATGAAGAACTCGTCGCGGCCGGCCGAGTTGATCGCGGCGAGCACGCCGACGCCCTGGTCGTCGTCGTGGTTCCACAGCGCGTCGATCTGCGGGTTGGCCGAGAGCAGCTGCGATGCGGCAGCCTCACCGCCGGCGACCGTGAAGTCGGCGGCCACGCGGGCGCCCACCTCGAGGCCGCAGTCGGCGAGTGCATCGGCGAAGCCCTGCGAACGGTCCTGCGTGAGCGGCAGGGAGTCGATGCCGGCGATCTCGGCGACGACGGCGTCTTCGTTGCCGTCGAGCTGCTCGCAGATGTAGGTACCGGCCGAGACGCCCATGCCGTAGTTGTCGCCGAGCACCGTCGTGCGTGCAGCGAACGGGCTCGAGAACTCGCGGTCGACGTTGATGACCGGGATGCCGGCCTCCATCGCCTTGATCGCGACCTCGGTGAGCGCCGCCCCGTCAGTGGGCAGCAGGACGATCGCGTCGACGCCCTCGTTGATGAAGGTCTCGACGGCGGCGATCTGCGCGTTCGCGTCGTTCGTGCCCTCCGCGACCTTGAGTTCGACGTCGCTGAAGCTCGCCGCGGCCGCCTGGGCGCCCGAGTTGATGGCGCCGAGCCAGCCGTGGTCGGCGGCCGGACCCGAGAAGCCGATGACGACGTTGTCGCCGCTGGCGGCGTTCTCGTCGCTCGACGTGCCCTGGTCGACCACGTCTTCCGTCTCGCCGCTGCTGGTGCAGCCCGCGAGCAGACCGGCGGCAGCCAGAAGCGCAGTCCCCGTGAGGATGGTGCGCATCCGCGCTTTCCGAAGTGAGCGCATTTCGTTTCCTCCTTGAATGTGATGCAGCTCCGAACGGCGCGTATTCGACCCAAGGTGGTGCAACCACATGCGGGGTCCACGCCGACTTCGATCACCGTAGCAGAAGTGGAGCGCGATTTTGCAACTTTTGTTTTTGCATTGGCAAAAGTGGCGAAAGGCCCACAATCTGGGCCGGAGTCCGGCCGATGGCGTCGGTGTACCCGGTTCGGGGGCTTTCGAGGCACTCTCCTTTGGGGGTCGCGTGCCGTTGGGTGAGCGTGTTATGTTCGCCCCGTGATCAAAGTTGACCATTCATCGTCATTACTCACCGTCCAGGGGGTGACCAAGTCGTTCGCCGGCGTCCGCGCCCTCAAGGGCGTCGACCTCGACATCCTCCCCGGCGAGGTTCACTGCATCCTCGGCCAGAACGGCGCCGGCAAGTCGACGCTCATCAAGATGCTCGCGGGCGTGCACCGACCCGACGACGGCGCGATCTCGTGGCTCGGCGAACCCGTCGAGATCCACGACCCGCAAGCCGCGATCGACCTCGGCATCGCCACGATGTACCAGGAGCTCGACGTCGTCGACGGCCTCACCGTCGCCGAGAACGTGTACCTCGGCCACGAGCTGGCCCGCGGCGGCTTCAGTCGCCGCAGCGAGGCCGCGAAGCGCACCCGCGAGCTGCTCGCGCGCCTCGGGCACTCCGGGCTCTCGCCGCACACCGAGGTTGGCCCGTGCCCTCTCGCACGACATCAAGCTGATCATCATGGACGAGCCGAGCGCCGTGCTCGACTCCGAGGAGGTCAAGAACCTCTTCCACGTGATCAAGGAGCTCACCTCGGAGGGCATCGCGGTCGTGTACATCACGCACCGCCTCGAGGAGATCCGCCAGATCGGCGACCGCATCACCGTGCTGAAGGACGGGCGGAGCACGGCGAACGGCCTGCCCGTCGGCGACACCCCGACGGTCGAGCTCATCCGGCTCATGACCGGTCGCACGCTCGAGAACGTCTTCCCGCCGGCGACGCCGATCGCCGACGACGCCCCGACCGTGCTCGACGTGAACGGCCTCGGCCTCACCGGATCGTTCGAGGACGTCTCGTTCTCGGTGCGCGCCGGAGAGGTCGTCGGACTCGCCGGACTCGTCGGCTCCGGCCGATCCGAGATCCTCGAGACGATCTACGGCGCACGCAAGTCCACCGCGGGCACCGTCACGGTCGGCGGCGAGCCGCTCCGTCGCGGCTCGGTCGTCGCCGCGGTGGCGGCCGGCGTCGGCCTCTCGCCCGAGGAGCGCAAGAGCCAGGGGCTCGTGCTCGACGAGCCCATCTACGTCAACGTCACGCTGGCGTCGATGGCCAGGTTCGCGAAGGGCGGGTTCCTCGACGAGCGCTCCGCCCGGGCGAAGGCCCGCGAGCAGATCGAGGCGCTCGAACTGCGCCCGGCCGACCCCGACCGCGCCGCCATCACCCTCTCCGGCGGAAACCAGCAGAAGATCCTCCTCGCCCGCTGGCTNGCAGATCGAGGCGCTCGAACTGCGCCCGGCCGACCCCGACCGCGCCGCCATCACCCTCTCCGGCGGAAACCAGCAGAAGATCCTCCTCGCCCGCTGGCTCGTCCACGGCACCCGCGTCCTCCTCCTCGACGAACCCACCCGCGGCGTCGACGTCGGAGCCCGCACCGAGATCTACGCCCTCATCCGCCGCCTCGCCGCCGAAGGCAACGCCATCGTCGTCGTCTCCAGCGAGATCGAAGAAGTCCTCGGCCTCGCCGACACCGTCCTCGTCGTCGCCGACGGCCGCATCCTGACCACCCTCCCCGCCACCCAGATCGACGAGCACGGCGTGCTCGACCTCGTCATGAAAGGAACTGCCGCATGAGCGAGCAGACCACCCCCGGCGCTGAAGTCGTCGCCGAGCCG